>JACRIV010000070.1 GCA_016220005.1 Deltaproteobacteria bacterium | reverse complement strand
GACCTGTTGTCCGGCGACATCGCCGAGGTGGCCATGTGGAGATAGGGAACCGTTTCTTCGCGCGCCTTTCGGGCGTGCTCAGGCCGCTCACGCTCCGTGTTGCCCCCCCGGAGGGTTTGCGGGCGGCGGGCGTGCTCATCCCGCTGCGGGACCGCGGAGGGGAGATCAGGGTCGTTCTCGCGCGGCGCACGGAGCGGGTCCCTCACCACAAGGGGCAGGTCTGTTTCCCCGGAGGGAGCCGGGACCCCGGGGACGCCGATCTCCTGGAAACCGCCCTCAGGGAGGCGGGCGAGGAGTTGGGGATCCGGCGCGACGACGTCGAGGTCCTGGGCACGATGGAGCCCGTCCTCACGGTGACGGGATTCTGCATCCAGCCTTTCGTGGCGCGGATCGAAGGCTCGGCCGACTTCCTCCTCGACGACTTCGAAATGGCGGAGGTCTTCGAGGCGCCGCTCTCGATATTCGGACAGTTCGACAGGTACCGTTACGCCGAGTCCACCTTTCGCGGGGAGATCAACAGGGTCTACTTCTTCGATTACGGGCCGCACACCATCTGGGGCGCCACGGCCACCATCCTGCACCGGCTGGCCGAGCTCGCGTTGAACGGCCGGGTTGAATGAGCGTCCCCTCCCGTATAAAATAAACGATTACGTTCGGAAGTCCGCATCCGGAGGACGGGGGAACAGGATGCCCCACAGGAAAGAGCCCGGCTCCGTCGGGCTGGTCAAGAAAAAGTTCTACGCCTTCAGCGAGCCGCCGCACGAGATGGCCCTGGAAGGGGGGGGGCGTCTCGGTCCGATCACCCTCGCCTACGAAACCTACGGCAGGCTCAACAGGGACCGGACCAACGCCATCCTCCTCCTCCACGCCCTCTCCGGGGACTCGCATGCCGCGGGCAGATACTCCGCGGAGGAACCCAAGCCGGGCTGGTGGGACAACACAATCGGCCCCGGCAAGGCGTTCGACACCGACAAATATTTCGTGATCTGCTCGAACGTGATCGGGGGATGCCAGGGGAGCACCGGCCCTTCCTCCGTCAACCCGGTGACCGGGAAGGAGTACGCCCTCTCCTTTCCGATCATCACGATCAACGACATGGTGCGGGCCCAGGCCCATCTCGTCGACCATCTGGGGATCGAAAGGCTCCTGGCGGTCGCGGGCGGATCGATGGGCGGGATGCAGGCGCTTCAGTGGGCGGTCTCCTACCCCGACCGGGTGGTCGCCTCGATCCCGATCGCCACGACGGCCAAGCACTCCCCCCAGCAGATCGCCTTCAACCAGGTGGGGCGGGCGGCCATCATGGCCGACCCGAACTTCAACGACGGGGACTACTACGGCAGGGAAGTCCCCAAGGACGGGCTCGCCCTCGCCCGGATGGTCGGACACATCACGTACCTCTCCGACGATTCCATGCACGAGAAGTTCGGCCGCAGGCTCCGGGGGAAGAAGACGCTCGGCTACAACTTCAACATCGACTTCGAGGTGGAGAGCTACCTGCGGTACAAGGGGGACGCCTTCGTCAACCGGTTCGACGCGAACTCGTACCTGTACATCACGAAAGCGATCGACTACTTCGACCTCTCCCTGCCGACCGGCTCCCTCGTCAAGGCGGTCGAGAAGGTCCGGTCCAAGTTCCTGGTCATCTCCTTCAAGTCGGACTGGCTCTACCCGCCCTATCAGTCCAAGGAGATCGTGAAGGCGCTCATGGTGAACGGCGTCGACATCACCTATTGCGAGATCGACTCCCGGTACGGCCACGACGCCTTCCTCCTGGACGAAGGGGAGATGTCGAAGATCCTCAAGAACTTCCTCGGGAACGTAGCCTCGCGCAAGGGGATCGCGGCTCCGGCGGTCATGAGCTGATGCCCCAGGGCACGCGGATCGACCACAGCGTGATCCTCGACCTCGTTCCCCCGGGGACCAAGGTCCTGGACCTCGGGTGCGGCGACGGCTCGCTCCTCGCCAAGCTCGTCGGGCAAAAGGACGTGACGGGGCGGGGGATCGAGATCTCCGAGGAGGGGGTCCGTTCCTGCATCGCCAAGGGGCTGACCGTGCTGCAGGGGGATATCGACGAGGGGCTGCGGGACTACCCCGACCGCTCTTTCGACTACGTCATCCTCAACCAGACGATCCAGGCGGTCAAGAAGCCCGACGTGGTGCTCTCGGAGATCCTCCGGGTGGGGGAGAAAGGGGTCGTCGGCATTCCCAACTTCGCCTTCTGGAGGATGCGCCTGTACCTGGTGTTCAACGGGAGGATGCCCAAGACCGATTTTCTCCCCTTCGAGTGGTACGACACGCCCAACATCCATTTCTGCTCCATCCTCGACTTCGAGGAGTATTGCGCGAAGAAGTCCGTCTCGGTCGAGAAGCGGATCTACCTGTCGACCGACCGCGGGGGCAGGGTGCTCAAGGGGGTGCGCCCGAACCTGTTCGCCGAGAGCGCGGTGTTCCTGCTGTCGCGGAGGGCGCCCGAGGCGCGATGAAGGGGATCGCCTCGCGGAATGCCTCCCGTGCGCTGGACCGCATTCTCGGGCGCGCCGCAAGGCGCATGAGGATCCGGCGGTCGTCCGCCATCGCCGTTGCCTGAAAATGCGGATTGATTTTCCGCGCGTCTTCAGGTAAGGTTCGT
>JACRIV010000069.1 GCA_016220005.1 Deltaproteobacteria bacterium | reverse complement strand
GGCGCGCGCGACGGAAGGGGTCGGCGAAGGCCTGGCGCGAGGCGAACGTCGAGTCCTATCGGGAGCGCGAGCGGGAGCGGCAGAGGCGGCATCGCGAGCACGCAAAGGGCGTTTCCGTCGGTGGCTTGACTGGTGCGGAGGTCCCGATGTCACGGACGGGGGTGTTTCTGGAAGTGTCTGACCTGACGAGACTTCTAAAGGAAATCGGGGACAAGGTGGAGGCGCTGTCACGGACCGGGCTCGCTCGGAGAGTGCGCATGGTGAGCGGGGCGCGGGCCGAAAAGCGGGGACAAGAGGGGACAGGAATCAGCGTATGTCACGGACCGGGCTAAATCGCTGGAGCCGCTCGGGGAGCGGGCCGAGGTGCTCGAAACGGGGACAAGAAACGGGGGATGTCACGGACGGGTCTGGCGAAGGGAGAAGGGCGACCGTATCTTGTCGCGGCAAGAGCGAGGGACGCGATGGAACTGGAACTGGGCCAGCTGGACCTGCGGTACGGGAGTCTGTACGCACGTGAAAAGCGCGGAGAGAAGGAGGCGATGTCGGCGGTCAGCCTGGAGCACGCGGGGCCGGTGGTGGTGGTGCGAGAGGGAGATCGGTGGGTGGTGGTGGAGGGCTTCGCGACGGTACGGGCGCGGCACCGACTCAAGCACGACACGGTAGAGGCGACGGTGTGGGAGACGGGGTCGGCGCAGGGGCTGGCGCTGAGGGAGCGCCTTCGGCGGGGACGAAGGCCGAGCGCGGTGGAAGAGGGCTGGCTGGTGACGCACCTGGCGCAGACGGAAGGCTTTAGCCCGGAGGAAATCGGACATTGGACGGGCCGGCCACCTGGGTGGGTGCGGTCGCGGGAAGAAGTTGTGAAGCAGCTGCCCAAGGCGGTGCAGGAGCGGGTGCGCCGGGGAGAGATCGACGCAGCCGTGGCGTCGGGGCCGCTGCTTTCCCTCTCGCGGTCGAGCCAGAGGGCCAGCGAGCGGCTCGGGGACGCGATCGCGGGCAAGGGGCTGAGTCGGCCCCAGGTGAGCGACGTCGTGGATGCGTGGCGTCGCGCCGACGCCGAAGGACGAGAGCGGCTGCTGGCAAACCCGGTGCTTTACGTGAAAGCGCGGCAGGCGCACCCCGGCGGACAGGAGCTGCTGAAAAGCAGCCGGGCGCTGCTGGCGTCGGCCAGGCGCGTGGAGACGGAGATGGCCGGGGTCGACGAGGCGAGTCGGCGGCGGGTGCAAGGGATCTTGAAAGAGACGCTCGGCGTTCTGGAACGAATGCTGGGCCAGGAAGGAGGAGAGAGTGCTTCATCACAGGCAGCGCGCGGCGATTCTGGAGCTGTCGGACAAGGGGCTCAGCGCCAGGCAGATCGCCAAGGTGCTGAAAATCTCGCGGCCGTCGGTGAAGAAGGTGGTCGGGTCCGGGACGGAGACGGTGCCGCGGGCGTTGCGCTCGTCGCGGCTGGAGGGCCGCCAGGAGGAGATCGAGGAGCTGACGAAGCGGTGCAAGGGCAACCTGGTGAGGGTGCACGAGGAGCTGACGGAACAGGGCACGGTGGTCTCCTACCAGGCGCTCACGGCGTTCGTGCGCAGCCAGGCGCCGCCCCCCAGGCAGCCGGCAGGCCAGTACGACTTTGCGCCGGGCTACGAGATGCAGCACGACACGTCTCCCCACGACATCCAGATCGATGGCCGGACCTGGCGGATGCAGACGGCGTCGGCGGTGCTCTGCTACAGCCACAGGCTCTTTTTCCAGCACTACTTCCGCTTCACCCGATTCGAGGCGAAGGTCTTCCTGACCGAGGCGCTTCGGCATTTCGAGGGGGCGCCGGAGCGGACCATGGTCGATAACACCAACGTCATCCGGCTTTGCGGGACCGGCAGGGACATGGTGCCTGCTCCCGAGATGGCCGCTTTCGCCGAGCGCTTCGGCTTCGTCTTCGTGGCCCACGCCGTAGGAAACGCCAACCGCTCCGGGCGCGTCGAGCGGCCCTTCGACTACATCGAGAACAACTTCCTGGCGGGCCGCACCTTCACGGACGTGGGCGACCTAAACCGCCAGGCGCGTCAGTGGTGTCAGAAGGTCAACGCCAAGCCGAAGAGGAACCTGGGAAACGCCGTGCCCGACGAGCTGTACGCCTCCGAGCGGGGAAAGCTCCGTCCGCTTCCGCTCTTCATCCCCGAGCCCGAGCGGGTCGAGATCCGGATCGTCGACGTGGAGGGCTTCGTTAGCGTCGATCGCAATCGCTATTCGGTCCCACCGGCCTGGCTCCACCGCCAGGTCCAGGTCCGGGTCACCGCCGAGCGGGTCGAGATCGACGAGGGCGACGAGACGGTCGTGCACGAGCGGGTCCTTCTGCCCCTGGACCAGCGTGTCCTGCTTGCCGCTCACCGGCCGCCCCGCGGCGAGAAGGTCCGGCTGGTCCGTGAGCTCGACGAGGAACGAGCCCTCTCGGCGATCCTGCCCGACATCGCTCCCTTCGTGGCCGCCCTGAAGAAGCACGGGCGCAAGGCTCCCGCCTTTCTCCTGCGCCGGCTCCTGAAGATGGCCCGCGACTACCCCCACGACGCCCTGCGCGCCGCACTCGGCGAGGCGCTGCGCTACGGCCTCTACGACCTCGAGCGCATCGAGCGGATGACCCTCGAGCGCATCGCCGACCACTACTTCCGCCTGAGGGACCCCGATGAACGATGAGCTCGACCAGCTGCTGGCAAACCTGCGCCTGAGTAAGCTGCGTACCCTGCTGCCCGAGGCCCTCGGCAAGGCCACCTGCGAGCAGCCGGACTATCAGGAATTCCTCGTGCCCCTCCTGCGCGCCGAGTGGCACTCGCGGCAGGAGAAGTCGCTGGCATGGCGCATCAAGACCGCCGCGCTGCCCGAGAGCTTCACGCTCGAGACCTTCCCCTTTGCCGCGCAGCCCGGTGTCAATCGCCGCCAGATCAAGTCCTTCGCCTCCCTCGATTTCATCCCAAAGGCCGAGAACATCGTCTTCATCGGCAAGCCCGGCGTCGGCAAGACGGGACTGGCCACCGGCATCCTGCTCAAGGCTCTGGAGAACGGCTATCGCGGCCGTTTCGTCAGGGCCCAGGACCTCTTCGACGAGATGTACGCATCTCTGGCCGACCGCTCTTCCCGCCGCCTGCTCAACCACCTCGCCCGGCTCGACCTGCTCGTCATCGACGAGCTGTCGTACCTGAATCTCCGCCCCGAGCAGGCCAACATCTTCTTCAAGCTCGTCGAGGAGCGCTACCGCAAGAAGTCCACGATCGTCACCACGAATCTCGGCTATGACGAATGGGCCAACTTCCTCGGCAACAAATCTATGACCGCCGCGCTCCTCAGCCGCCTGCGGCACCAGTGCCAGACCGTCCTCATCGACGGTCCCTCGCTTCGCGGCAACGAAGGATGACCTCCTCCGAGGACCCTGCGGCCGACGTCTTTGCCCGCAGGATCCTCGACGCCTATCGCCGCACCCCGGCAACCACCGGCCACATTCGTCCCGCCGATCGACGCCTCGCTCGTGAACTCCACGCCCGAGGCGTTTCCGTCCAGACCGTCGACGACGCTCTCCTGCTGGCCTCGGTCCGTCGCTTCGCCCGTCCTCTGCCCTCAGGCTCTCCGCCCACCGTCCGGTCCCTGGCCTACTTCCTGCCACTGGTCGAGGAGTTGCTCTCCACGCCCATCGACGACGGCTACCGGCGCTACCTCGCTGGTGTCCTCGAGCGGACGCTCCCGCGTCCCCGCTGAGACAAGCCGCAACAGACCCCCTCCGGCCCCCGGCGGCGATCGCTCTACCAGGCTCTCTTGCCGCCGTGACCGCCTCTACGCGCCTTCGGCGCGGATGACGCTGCTCTCACGCTCCACGCGACGAGAGCAACCGATCCCCGACGTCGTGGATCCGTACGCCGGAGCTGCCTCCTGTCTCGTCGCGGTGCCGTCCCGCCCTCGCGGTCCCTT
>JACRIV010000067.1 GCA_016220005.1 Deltaproteobacteria bacterium | reverse complement strand
GCGGTCTCGCCGAGCTCGCGCCCCGCCTTCTCCCCCAGCAGGAAGGCCTTCTCGTAGGCCTCCTTCTCGATCTGCGCGACCTGCTGCCGCGCCTCGTGCAGGGACCGCTCCGGGTCCCGCGGGTCCGCGGAAGGGGAGTGCGCACCCGACAAGGCCGCGTCGAACAGCTCGGAAATGGGGTTCTCCACGGGCTCTGGGAAGGGTGGAGCGAATTCCGGGAAGAACCAGGAGCCCGAGTTATCGGACGACGTCATCGTCTTCCCCGGCGGTGCGCAGCGTGATCTTTCCTTCCTCCTCCAGGCGGCGCGCCACCCGGATCATCTCCTGCCTTGCGTTCTCCACCTCGACCACCTTCACCGGCCCCATGGCCTCGAGGTCCTCCTGCATCATCTGGGCGGCCCGCTCGGACACGTTGTGGAAGACCTTCTCTCTCATCTCGGGGCTTGCGGCCTTCAGCGCGACCACGAGGATGTCCCGGTTGACCTCGCGCAGGATCGCCTGGAAGCTGCGGTCGTCCGCGCCGAGCAGGTCTTCGAAGGTGAACTGCGCCTTCCGGACGGAATCGGCAAGGTCCGAGTCGGCCGCCTGCAGCCGTTCGAGGGCCATCTGCTCCGTATCCTTCTGCATGGCGTTCAGCGCCTGCGCGACCAGCTTGACCCCCCCGGCGGGGATCGGGACCTCGCCGTCCGCCTCGGCGGGAGAGAGGTTCAGCACGTCTTCGATCTCCCGGAGGAGCTGGGGGGAGATCTTCTCGAGCTTTCCCATCCGCAGGAGGACGTCCGCCATCTTCTGGGGGGGAAGGGACGAGAGGATCTTCCCGATCTTCTTCGGCTCGAGAGTGGAGAGCACGACCGCGCAGATCTGCGGGTGCTCGTTCTGGATCAGCCGGGCCACCGCCCGGGGATCGGAGAGCTGGAGCGCCTTGAGGCCCCGGGGCTTCGGGGGGGCGACGAGCTCGTTCACGATGTTGCGGGCCTTTCCCGGGTCGAGCGCCTTCCCCAGGGCGTTGTTCAGGAAGGTCCGGGTGTTCGTCACCACCCCCCGGGGCTGGATCATCTCCCGGCGGAATTCGTCCAGCACCCGGGACACCGTGCCGGTCGGGATCTCGTGCATCCTCGCCATGGCCTGCCCGATCAGCTTGATCTCCGATTCCTCAAGCCCCCGGAAGATATCCGAGGCGGCTTCTTCCCCGATCGCAAGGAGGAGGATGGCGGCCTTCTCAGCGCCGTTCATGGTGTTATCGGGCATCGGTCACCCCTGGACCAGCCACAGCTTGATCGCCTGCGCCGCCCGCTGCGGCTCCTGCTTCGCGATGGCGGTGATATCCTCCTTGCCCGGCCCGAGCGCCCCCGCGCGTACCGCGCCCGGGAGGAGCTCGCCGTGGGCTTCCTTTCCGGTGGAGAGGGTCAGCGGGTAGAGCTCCATGGGCGCCGGGGACGGCGTGGAGATCCACTGGATAAGCGGCCGGATGACGAAGAGCGCGAGCACGAGCAGCAGCAGGACGGAGGCGAGATACTTCGCCACCGTCAGGTACGCGGGGGGCACGGCCGGCAGGGACTTCGACGCGGTCGCCGCCGCCGCGGGCTCCTCGGTCTGGAAGGGGGCGCTCACGATCTCGATGGTGTCACCCCGCAGGGCGTTGATCCCCACCGCGTTCCTCACCAGCTTCTCGTAGTTCGCGAGCTCTTCAGCCGTCCGCGGGACGTACGTGGAGGTCTCCACCCCCTTCTCGCCCTTCGCCGCCTTGTAGCTCCCGTCCACCAGGACCGCCACCGTCAGCCGCTTGATGTCGACGACGGGGAGGGAGACCTTGCTCACAATGCGGCTGACTTCGTAGTTGATCGTCTCGTTGTTCCGCGAGGCGCTGGTGGAGGAGGCCGGGCCGCTTGCGGCGGTCGACGCGGTCGCCCCCTGCGGGTTCGGGACGTTCGAGGGGGTGCCGGGGATCCCCTGGGGGCCGCCGGCCGATCCGCTCGACTTTTCCTGGGTGCGCTGCTCGCTGCGGACGACCACCGAGTCGGGGTCGTACTTCTCCTCGGTGCTCTCCACCTTCTTTTGCTCCACCGCGGCCGCGACGCGGACCACGACCCGGCCCGCGCCGACCGTCTTCTCGAGGATGTTCCGGCCCCGCTCCTCCAGGGAGGACTCGAGCGACCGCTGGAGCCCGAAGGCCGCCAGCGAGGACCCTTCGTCGGCCCCGGCCCGCGGCTTCGAGAGCAGGGCCCCCGCGGCGTCGATGACGCTGACATGCTCCGGGCCAAGGCCGGGGACCGCGCTGCTCACGAGCTGGGAGATCGCCACGACCTGCCCATCGGCCAGCCTGCGCCCCGGCTTGAGCTTGAGGACGACGGAGGCGGAGGGGGACTCCTCCTGCTCGGAGAACACCGACCGCTTCGGGATGACGATGTGGACACGGGCCTTTTCCACGCTTGCCAGGCCCTGGATCGTCCGGGAGAGCTCCCCCTGGATCGCGCGCTGGTAGTTGAGCTTCTGGACGAAATCGGTCATGCCGATCTTGGGCGTGTCGAAGATCTCGAACCCGACGGTGCCTCCCTGCAGCATCCCTTCGCCGGCCATCTGGAGCCTCGTCTCGTAGACCCGGTCGCCGGGGACGAGGATGGTTGCCCCGCCGTTGTCGAGCTTGAAGGGGACCTTGGTGCTCTTGAGCTTCTCGACGATCTTGCCGGCGTCCTCGCTCGAGAGGCCGGAGAAGAGCACCTGGTAGACCGGCCGCTGGCTCCACACGATGAGCGCAATCATCAGCGCCAGGGTTCCGCCGCCCACGACGATGGCGGTCCACCGCTTCGCGGGGGGCATCCCCGCGAAAACGTTCTTGATCTGGTCCGCGGTCCTTGCGATGTCGGCCATGGAGCTCCCTCAGGTTAGACGTTCATCCGCATTACTTCCTTGTACGCTTCCATCACCTTGTTGCGGACCTGCATGAGCATGCGGAAGCTGATCTCCGCCTTCTCCACCGCGAGCAGCGTCTCGTGGATCCCCGCCTTCCCCGTCTGCAGATTAACTGCGGCGGCGTCCGCGCTCTTCTGCAGCTCCGTGGTCTCGGAGAGCGCCTTCTGCAGGGCGTCGAGGAAGGAGGGGCCCCCTTCATGCTCCCCCCCCGCGGCCGCCTTCGGGGCCTGCGGGACGGCGCCGATCCCCGGGATGATCTGGATCTCCGACATGGTCCCTCCTTACCGGAAAAGGTCCAGGGCGCGCAGCGCCATGTTCTTGAACGCGTTGAAGGCCTGGAGGTTCGCCTCGTAGGACCGGCTGGCCGCGACCATGTTCACCGTCTCCTCCATGACGCTCACGTTCGGGTACGCGACGTACCCTTCCGCGTTCGCGTCGGGGTGTCCCGGCTCGAACACCAGGTTGGGAGGGGAGGGGTCGACCGCGATCGAGGCGACCTTGACGCCCATCCGGGACGTGTCGGGGGTGGACACGGGGTTTCCCTCTTGCACCGGCTCGGCCAGGAACACCGGATCGCGCCTGCGGTAGGGCCCCCCCTCCGGCGTGCGCGTCGCTCGGGAGTTGGCGAGGTTGGAGGCGATCGTGTCCATCCACTTGCGCTGCGCCGAGAGCCCGGAGGCGCTGATCTGCAGGGATTTGAAGATGTCCATCGTGTCCTCTCCTAAAAAAATGCAGGCCTACTGTCTCGTCGATTCGTCGATGGCGTACCGGATCATCCGCAGCTTCTTTGACACCAGCTGGAGGTCCGTCAGATATCCGACATTGTTCTCCGCCAGTTTTGTCATCTCCTTCTCGAGGATGACGTTGTTCCCGTCCACGCGGGCGGCATCCCCCTCGTTCTCCACCGGCGGCGGGACGTTGATCGCACCCTGCACCGCGCCGATGTGGCGGGGGCTCGTGGCGACGGGGGCGATCGAACTTCCCGATTCCATGCGGGAAAGGAACGTCTCGAAGGGGACCTCCTTGGCGACGTACCCGGGGGTCTCCGCATTGGCCAGGTTGGACGCCACGACCTCCTGCCGGGCCACCCGGTAGGAGGCCGCTTTTTCCAGGAACCGGATCGTCGGATCGAACAGGAACTTCATGCCGCATCCCTCCCTTGCCGCATCACACTCAAATTCCGTGCCGGGCGATTCGCCGCGCGCCCGCCCGCTCGCGCCCGCCGCAATGCGCGGAATGCGCTGCGCCACCGTGGCCCGTTGCCGTGCGAAGCGCGCCTCACGGGCTACCCCTCGCGGGGAGCGAGAATCCAACCGGCAAAGATTGATGGAGGGGGATTCGAGCTCCGAGGCAGCGCCGACCAAGGGGGAGGAAGAGCGGCCATGGATGGCCGCGGAAGCTGCCGAGGCCGCCCGCGGAGCTCGGACAGGGATGTCCGAGCGCGAGCGGGCGCCTTTCGTGTAGCACCCCGTCTCGGCGGCTCGCACGCGGGACTCCTGTGGCCCGCGATGACTGGCGCCGCGACCGCGCGGAACCTGCATGCACGCGCCCTGCGTCGAACCGGGGACCGACGCTGGGAGGCTGGGCGGAGCGCGCAATGCGCCGCGCCACGGAAGGCGCGCTAGCCGAAGGGAGGTCCGGCGCAAGCGAGTCGCCGCGGCGGAACCGTCTGTGGTAGGCGCACCTTGCTGACAACAAACCAGCCTGGCAGACCACAACGGATGAACGAAGTGCGAGGAAACGATCGAATGCCACGTGGTGCAGGGTGCAGGGGAGCCGCAGGCGACGACGCGAGCACGGAGCTCCCGGAGGCGAAGCGCCTTCCGTGTCCGGCCGCGAGCGCGGGCGCGGGGCCGTCCGGCGGCAAATTTTTCCGCTCGCGGCGGAAGAAACGTTCACGGGATGACCTCTCCGGTGCGCCGGTACTCGTTGAGCTTGTTCCGCAGGGTGCGGACGCTGATGCCGAGGGCGGCCGCCGTCCTGTTCCGGTTCCCCGCGGTCCTGCTCAGTGTGCTGAGGATCAGGGACTTCTCCATCTCCCGGACCGATCCCGCGGCGCATTGGGCCTCCTGGACCGGCGGAGGTGGGGCCTCCTCCGGCTCGGCGAGGAGCGAAGGACCGATCGGGCCGCCGGGGCGGATGAGCACCGCCCGCTCCACGCGGTTCATCAGCTCGCGGACGTTCCCCCGGTATGGCAGCCGCAGCAGGAGCTGCCGCGCTTCCTCGGTGACCTGCGGCGCCGGATGCCCGTATTCGGCGCAGAACATCGCGGCGAAGTGTTCGGCGAGAGGGAGGATGTCCTCCGCGCGCTCCCGGAGCGGTGGTATGGAGAGGGGGACGACGTTCAGACGGAAGAAGAGGTCTTCACGGAAGGTCCCCTGCCGGACCGCCTCCCGGAGATTGCGGTTCGTGGTCGCGATGACACGCAGGCGGACGCGGACCGGCGCCGTCCCCCCGACCCTCTCGAACGACCGCTCCTGGAGGACCCGGAGCAGCTTGGCCTGGAGCCGCAGGTCCATCTCCCCGATCTCGTCGAGCAGGAGCGTCCCTCCGTCGGCCTGCTCGAACTTGCCCACCCGCCGCGCCTGCGCGCCGGTGAACGCCCCCCTCTCGTGGCCGAACAGCTCGCTCTCCAGGAGCCCTTCGGGGATCGCGGCGCAGTTGACGGCCACGAACGGGGAGCCCTCGCCGTTCCCGTGGGCGTGGATGCAGCGGGCAAGCACCTCCTTCCCTGTGCCGCTCTCGCCGGTGATCAGCACGGTGGCCCGGCTTGCGCCGATCTGTCGCGCCAGGGTGAGGACCTCCCGCATCGCCCTGCTCCGCGCCACGATGCGAGGGGTGCCTGGGCCGCCCTCCCACTCCGCGGGTTGCGGCTCCGGGGGCGCCTCGAAGCATCCCCGGATCACCCGCTCGAGCTGGGCGGGGGGGAAAGGCTTGAGGAGGAAATCGCGGGCGCCGCTCTTCATTGAAGCGACCGCCGTCTCGATGCTGCCGTAGGCCGTCAAAAGGACGAAGGGGACGTTGTTTCCCCGGGACCGGATCGACTTGAGAAAGTCCATCCCCGACATCCCCGGCATCTTCAGGTCCGAGACGACGAGGTCGAAGGCGGACGACTCGAGGAGCCGCAGCCCCTTCTCCCCGTCCTCCGCGACGGTCACGGCGTATCCCGCGCGGGAGAGGAAGGCCGACATGGCGTCCCGGACCCCCGCGTCGTCGTCCACGAGGAGGATATTCCGGCGGGGCGTCATCCCTGCCCCTTTCCGTATCGCGGATCCCGGGGGACGAGGAGGGAGAAGGTCGTCCCGCCCCCTTCGACGCTCTCCACCTCCGCGAACCCGTCGAGGGCGAGCATGATCGACTGCACCACCGTCAGCCCCAGCCCCGTCCCGTCGCTGCGGGTCGTGAAGAAGGGGTCGAAGATCCGGGGAAGGATCGATTCCGGGATCCCCGGTCCGGTGTCGCGGAAGGAGAACCGCAGGTAGGGCGCCTCTCCCTCGCCCTTGCGGACGGGGCGGTGCGAGATCCGTACGGCGACGCTTCCTCCCCCGGGGCCCATGGCCTGGATGGCGTTCAGCAGGATGTTCAGGAAGGCCTGCCGCAGCAGCGTGGGGTCGGAGATCGCCGTTTCGCCCGGGGCCAGGTTCTCCACGACGGTTTCGATCCCCCGTTCCTGCAGCAGGGGGCGGGCGTATTCGACGCATTCCCGCGCCAGGGCTTCCGGGTCGAAAGGAAGACAGGCGGGGCGATGGTTGCGGATGAACCCCAACATGTTGGACACCGCGCAGTCGATGGACCCGAGCACTCCCTCGAGCTTCCCGAGGTTCGCGAGTGCGTCCTCGCCCTTCCCCGACTGGGCGTCCTGGACGGCCATCGCCAGGAAGAGGCGGCAGGAGGTGAGCGGGTTGCGGATCTCGTGGGCGATGCGGGCGGCCATCTCCCCCATGGAAGCCAGCCGGCGCGCACGCTCCGAGCCCTCGGAGAGGAGGTGGGCGTCCGTCTCGTCCTCGAGCACGAGGAGGGACCCCCCCGAGGCGCCGCCCGCTTCCGGCAGGGCGGTCCGGGCGACCTTGAGGCGCAGCGGCTCGCCTTTTCTCCGCCCGGACGTCACGGTGCGCGTCGCCCCCGCCTCCGCGGCTCTCGCCACCGCAAGGCCGGTCTCCCCCAGCGAGGAGAGGGGGGTTCCCGGCTCCGGCGGTCCGGAAAGCCCGAGAAGGCGCTCCGCGTGCCCGTTGCTTGCGAGGATCCCGCCGTCCGGATTCGTCACGACGATTCCGTTGGGGATCCGCTCCAGGACCGTCGCCAGGAAGAGCATCCAGCGGCGGTGCTCCTCGATCCCCCGCGAAAGCAAAGCGTTCTTCTCTTCCACCTCCCGCCGAAGCCGTGCGACCTCGCCGCGCAGGCCGGCGTACTCCTCCTGGAGCTGCGCGCTGGCCTGCTCGAAGAGGAGGAAGGCCTGTTCCAGGGCGGTTCGGTCGTCGCGGGGGTTAAGGGCTTCCACCGGTTATTCGGCTCCTTCTCCCATCAGGCGGCGGTACCGCTGCAGGCCGGCGGCGAGGTCCGCCCACAGGTCGCCCGGCGTCTTTTTCCCCTTGTCCTTCTCCCGGACCTCGCCCTCTCGCGCGGAGGGCGGACGGTCATCGGCCCAGGCGAGGAGGAACGCCAGGCTGGAAGTGGGAGGGGGGGACTTCATCTCTTTCAGGGAATCGAGCGCCTCCTTTCGCTGCCCCTGCATGGCCCGCGCGAACGCGGCAAGTTCCTTCCTCGCGGTGTGCCCCACCCCGGGAGGCTCCGGCGAGAGGTGGTCCAGCCTCCCCAGCGCCTCCGCGGCCTGTTCGTATCTCCCCTGGCGGAAGAACGTCCTGGCCAGAAGCCAGAGAGCGGCGGGGGAGCTCTCCCGGCGCGCCTCCCCGTACCCCAGGGCGGTAAGGACCCCGTCCAGGTCGCCGCGGAAATAGGCCCGCTCGGCGGACTCGATCCGCATCATCTCCCCGCCGCGATCCTTGTCCCCCGCGGCTTGGTAGAGGACGCCGGCGCCCCCCCAGATCCTTCCTTCCTCCCATTCCCTCCCCATGTCCGCGAAGAGGGCCTTCCCCTCGGCGGACCTCGCGAAGGAGAAGAGGAAGGCGAAGAACGCCGGCCATTTCTTTGCGGGGTCCCTGCTCCCCACGGCGCGGACGATCTCCGCTCCCGCCTTTGCGGCCATCCTTCGTACGTTGCCCGCCCCCGCTTTCTCGGCGTTCCGGAGCAGGTAGGATTCCGATTCCCGCACCACCCCTTCGTGGTCGGCGGCAAGGTACAGCGAGAGGATCCACTTGTACCCGGCCTCCCGGGCGACGGAAGGCTCGGGGCAGCTCGAAAGCTCCCGGTATCGGGCGGCCGCTTCCTTCCTTCTCCCCGTCGCGAACGAAAGATCGGCGAACCGGCACTGGACCCACCACCGCATCTCCGGATGGTCTCCCCACAGCGCCGCCTGGTGGTACGCGTATTCCGCCAGGGCATACCTTTTCAGGACCAGGAGGGCGTCGCCTTCCCCGAGACAGGCCGCCACGTGGGCGTTCGCGGGGATCGATTCCTTGTGCAGCCGGCGGAAGACCTGGAGCGCTTCCTCCGCCCGCCCGGCTGCAAGCAGTGTTTCGCCGAACCGGATCGTTTCGAAGGGATAGGCGCCGAAGCGCGCGCCAGGGGAGAGCAGCGTCTTCCGGTAAGCGGGCTCGGCGAAAGCCGGGTTGCCCAGGAGGAAGCTGACGTCGGCGATGCGCAGGTCGATCCGGCGCCGGGTCTCAACGTCCCATTGTCCGGATGCGGCGCGGCGGAAGCATTCCCGCGCCGACAGGTAGTTTCCCCGTCGGAACAGCGCTTCGCCTTTCAGTAGATAGAACGGCAGGCTCGCGCCGTTCGTTCCTGCCCGGGAGATCAGCCGGGTGGCCGCTCCCTCCGCCTCCGCGTACCTTCCTGCGAGGAGGAAGGAGCGGGCGGCGAGGGACAGCGCCTCGAAGCCGGTCTCCCCGCCGCGGGCCGCCGCATAGGCCCGCATGTACAGCCTTGCGGCCTCCTCGTGGAGCTTTGCGTCGTCGCCGTAGTTGCGCGCCTCCTCGGCCTTCCGGCGCGCCCGCTGGAAGAGCGATTCGGGGGTCTCCTGTCCCCCCGGGCCCTGTTTGGGCATCCCGGCCGCACGGTTCTCCGCGGGGAAGAGGACGGGATCGAGGTCCCACCGGGAGATCATCGGGAAGAACGGCTGCCGGGACCAGGAAAGTTCGGGCAGCTCTTCGACCGGCGGCAGCTTTACCGATCCTTCCGCCTTCGACACGAGCAGGAAAAGCGCCCACAGAAAGGCGAGGAGATAAAGGGTGCGGTTCCGCTTCGATGAGAGTGAATCCATGGCAGGTGGGCGAGGGGCAAAAGCTGTGCCACGGGGGAGTCCCTCGATTAATAAAAGAAAATCCAGGGAATGGTGGTCCGCCCGGGAGGCGGAATCGTCAATGGGGAACGGGAGGCGTCAGGTATTTGACGTGTCCGGGAAGACAAGGTTCTTCCTCTTGAGCATCTCCACGAAAGTCGTGCGCTTCAGGCCGAGCAACGCGGCGGCGCGGTTCTTGTTCCCCTTGGCGAGCGACATGGCCTGGACGATCAGGCGGTTCTCGAAATCCTCCGTTGCGCTCTTTATGTCCAGGCCGCTGTCCCCCAGAATGGGGGCCGCGACCCCCTGGGAGGAGGCGCCGCGGCGCATCTTTTCCGGGATGTCGCCCGGCTCGATCCATCCCGTCCCCTTGAGGACCACGATCCTCTCGATGACGTTTTCAAGCTCGCGGATGTTCCCGGGCCATCGGTACTTCTGGAAGATATCGAACGATTCGGGGCGGATCCCCTCGATCGCCCGCGCCTTTTCCCGGTTGAATCGTTCGATGAAGTGGCTCGCCAGGAGCGGGATGTCTTCGATCCGCTCCCGCAGGGGGGGAATGCGGACGGGGATGACGTTGAGCCGGAAATAGAGGTCAGCCCGGAAGCGCCCTTCCTTGACCTCCTCGTCCAGGTCCTTGTTGGTGGCCGCGATGACCCGCGCATCCACCTGCACGGTCCTGGTCCCCCCCACCGGGATGAACGACTTCTCCTGAAGGACCCGGAGCAGCTTGGCCTGGAGGTGCGGACTCATCTCCCCGATCTCGTCCAGGAAGATCGTCCCGTTGTGGGCCATCTCGAACCGCCCCGTCCTGGAGACATGGGCGCCGGTGAACGCCCCCTTGACGTGCCCGAAAAGCTCGCTTTCGAGGAGGTCGGCGGGGATGGCCGAGCAGTTGATCGGGACGAGCATCCGCTCCGCCCGCGGGCTCAAGTAATGGATCGCCCGGGCGATCAGCTCCTTCCCGGTGCCGCTTTCGCCCAGTATCAGGATCGTCGAATCGGTATCCGCGACCTTCTTCACCAGGCGGAGGACCTGGAGGGTCGGCTCGCTCACCCCGATGATGTTCTGGAGCCCATACCGGTCCCTGGCCTGGGACTTGAGCTGGACGTTCTCCTTCTTGACGGTCGTCAGCTCGAGCACGCGGTCGACGAGGTGGATCACTTCCTCCACATCGAACGGCTTCGTGACGTAGTGGAACGCGCCCATCTTCATGGCCTGGACGGCGGATTCCACCGTCGCGTACCCGGTCATCAGGATCACCTCGGCGGTCGGCAGGGTCTTGCGGGCATGGGCGAGCACGGCGAGCCCGTCGGCGCCGGGCATCTTGATGTCGGTCAGCACGACGTCGATGGGGTGCTGGTCGATGATCTGGATCGCCTCCGTCCCGTTCCTCGCCTCGAAGAGGAGAAGGTCCGGCCGTAAGAAGACTTTTCGGAGGAGACTTAAAGTGATTTCTTCGTCTTCGGCGATCAGGAGCGATTTCTTCATCCGTTAAAGTTTACCCAATCTTGTGCCGAAGAAGAAAGCGTTATCTTAGCCCGGTGAGAAATGCGGGCTGGACCAGGGGGCGCGCCCCGTCCGGAGGCTATCTATTGGATCTTGCTTCGATCGTCGGTCTGGTCATGGGCATTTCCGCCATCGTCCTCGGGCAGATGCTCGAGGGCGGGAGCATCAAGTCGATCGCCCAGCCGACCGCGGCCCTCATCGTCTTCGGGGGGACGATCGGGGCCACCATGCTGAGCTTTCCGCTCGCGACGGCGAAGGCGGCGATCTCCTCGATCGGGAAGATCCTCATGGGAGGAGTATCCCGGGAGAACGAATACATCCGGGAGATCATCCGCTACGCCGCCAAGGCCCGGAAAAACGGCATCATCTCGCTGGAGGCGGACATCAAGGCGACCAGGGACCCCTTTCTGCAGAAGGCTCTGCGGTTCGTCGTGGACGGGGTCGATCCCAAGGTCCTCCAGGGGATCATGGAGACGGAGATCGGAAAGCTCGACGAGCACGGGGAGCTGCCGGCGAAGTTCATGGAAGCCGCCGGCGGATACGCTCCCACGATCGGCATCCTCGGGGCGGTCCTCGGGCTCATCCAGGTGATGCAGAACCTGTCCGATCCTTCGAAGCTGGGGGAGGGGATCGCGGTCGCCTTCGTCGCCACGGTGTACGGCGTCGGCTCGGCGAACCTCCTCTTCCTCCCGTTCGCCGGGAAGCTCAAGTACCGCCATAAGCAGGACATGCTGATCAAGCAGATGGTGCTCGAGGGGATCCTCGCCATGCAGGCGGGGGAACATCCCCAGATCATCGAGGAGCGCCTGAAGGCCTTCGTCGAGGAGTTCTCGGCGAAGAAGGAAAAGAAATAGATGGCCAGGAAGAAAAAACCTCCGGAGCATGCCAACCACGAGCGGTGGCTCGTTTCCTACGCGGACTTCATCACCCTCCTGTTCGCGTTCTTCACGACGATGTACGCCATCTCCACCGCCGACACCGCCAAGCTCCAGAAGCTGATGCATTCCATGCAGGGCGCCTTCGGCGGGGCGGCGTCGAAAGCCACGCCCGTGATGCCCGAGACGGGCAAGACCCCCTTCTCCCCGGAGTTCCAGGCGATCTCGGTCAGCCGCCCGGCCAGCTACAACGTCGGGAGGGCGGAGCAGGACGTCTTCCGGATCGTGCAGCAGAGGATCGAGAAGTTCCTCGTGAAGGGGATCTCGGAAGGAGCCGTTCGGATCATCGTATCCGACAGAGGTCTGATCATCTCCATCTCCGACTCGGATCTCTTCCGGCCCGGGGAGGCGGAGATCAACCCGAAGGCCCGGGAGATGTTGGAGGAGATCGCCCTCTCCCTGGTCGACCTGCCCAATTTCGTGCGCGTGGAAGGGCATACGGACAACCAGCCGGTGCGATCGAAGCAGTTTCCGTCGAACTGGGAGCTCTCCTCGGCCCGGGCGTCCCGGCTCGTCCGCTGGTTCGCGGAGAAATACAAGTTCCCGCCTGACCGCCTGTGCGCCGCGGGGTACGGGGAGTTTCGTCCCGCGGCCGGAAACAATACCGAGGCGGGGAGGGCCGCCAACCGCAGGTTGGAGATCGTGGTGCTCCGGAACCGGCTGGCGCTGACGGAGCCCTGAGCATAACTGTCCGATATTAAAAGGGCTACAAGAGAACAAAAAAAGCCGTAAAGTTTTCCCTTCCTCCCTCCGATAAGAGGAATAGAGAAAGCGCGCATAGGGAGACGAGATGGATCTCTCCATATCCCAGGTGCAGAACGTCCTCCGGACCTACCAGAAGCAGGTCCGCGAAGAACGGGTCAAGGCGATCCTGGGGATCCGCGAAGAGTCCTCCAAGTGGAGCGACCGCGTGGACATTTCAGCGGAAGGGCGGAACCGGCTCGAGGCGAAGAAGCGGGAGGAAACCGATTCCGACATCGTCCCCGAGCGGTAAAGCCGTGTTCCAGCCGGAATCTCCCTTCCGGGGGAAGGCCGCCCCCCCTTCTTCCATATTGATCGTCGACGACGACGAGGTCATCTGCGAGGTCCTGTCCGCCTATCTCCGGCCGAAGGGGTACCGGATCCGCGTCGCACATACCGGCGCCGCCGCTTCCGAGGCCCTGCGGTCGGCAATCCCCGACGTGGTCATCCTGGATCTCCGCCTGCCGGATATGCCTGGCCAGGAGATCCTCCGCCGCATCCGGGAGCGGCAGCTCGAGTGCGAAGTCATCATCATCACCGGCTTCGCCTCCCTGGACTCGGCCCTGGAGGCGATCAAGTCGGGGGCGTTCGATTACATCGTGAAGCCGTTCAAGCTCGGGGAGATCGAGATCTCCGTGCGGAACGCGGTGGACCGAATCCGGCTCAGGAGGCAGAACCGCCTTCTGACCGAAAAGGTGAAGGAGCTCACCCTTCGCCTGGAGAGGGGCCAGGCCTCCCCCGCCTCCCCCACGATCCGTTTCGAGGAGATTCCGCCCCCGCCTCCTCTCGCCGAGACGGCGCCTGGCCCCCCTGCACGTTACGGCGAACCGCCGGACCGGAAGACGAGGTCAAATACGTGACGGCGTTTACCGTTCCGTCAATCCCTTGACGTAACGGGGAGGTCCGCCGAGGAACGCCTGTCCGCCAAGAACATCCCGTTTGAACAAGGGTTTTAAAGACTCCCTCTCTCCATCGCCACATGGCACAGAACGTGCTTTGATCTTGCGCCGACATCTTCTTCCTGGAGGGGATGATGAAGGCGGACCGGGTCATGGCGTGGGTGATGGAGAACGAGGGCTTCCCCTGCCAGGTGGAAATCACCCGGGTCCCCGCTCCGGAGCTGGTCGTAGAACGGCTGGCGTTCGATCCCCACGAAGTGCTGTGCATCGTCGACGAGTCGCCCTTCGCCAGGACCCGGAAGATACTTGCGCTCACCGACGAGATGCCCGGCCGCCCCGTGATCATCACCGTGACCGGGGCGATCGACGTGCCGACCTCCGTCGAGCTGATGGAGCAGGGGGTGTTCACGATCGTCAGCGGCTGGCCGGGGGCCGACCGGATCTCCGCGGCGATCTCCCGGGCCATCGACAACCGGCGGGCGTTCGAGAAGATCCTCGACATCAGCCAGTCCCTCCAGCGGAGCAAGAGCTCCCTCGAGAAGAAGACGCTGGAGCTCTCCGTCGAGAAGATCAAGCTTCGCCGGAAGGTCACGGAAGTCACCCTGATGCGCAAGGTGGCCGAGTGGCTGGGCAGATCCAAGACGCTGGAAGAGGGCATCTCCGAGGTCCTCCCCCATCTCACGCGATTCGTCGGCGCGGCCTACGGCGTTTTCCTCGTGTCCCCGGAGAAGGACCGGTGGATCGAATGCGATACGGGGGTGCCGGGGGTCAACCGGCTCCTGCTCCCCAGGACGGTGAACCATTTCCGGCGGGCGGTCCCCCTGGTCTTCTCGCCCGACACGATGCGTATCGCGGTCCCGCGGGAGGCGGGAGAGGTCCATCCCAACGCCGTTGCGTTCCCGATCCGGGTCAAGCGGCGGTTCCTCGGGTACGGGATCTTCTGGGGAGAGGAACTCCCGCCCCCCGCCCAGGACACCCTCCGCCTGCTGGAGGCGGTCGGCGTGCAGATGGGGGTCTTCTCCCAGAATATCTCCCTGCAGGAGCAGGTCGAGACCGACCGGGACCGGCTCGCGCGGGCCAACGAGGAGCTCAACTTCCTGTTCCGCCTCGCCACCGCCCTGCACGAAGACCCCGACATGGATTCCGTGATCGAATGGCTGTGCAGGGAGATCGGCCGTTTCGTGCCGTGCACAGGGATGGAGATCGTCTCCCTGGTCGGCGCCCCCACCGTGCGGACATGCGGGCATTCCAACCTGCACCGCTGCGAGCGGAAGGACTACAAGTCGTACGCCGCCGCCTGGGCGGATTACCTGTCCTCCCACCACCAGATCCCGGCGCATGCCGAGGACTTCACCGTTCGTGTCTTCCCTTACCTTTTGGGGGCCTCTGCGGGGGAGAAGACGGAGGCGGCGGAGACGGCTGGCCACCGGTGGGAGACGGTATTGAGCTTCGGGAGGCGGAAGCTGGGACTGCTCGTCGTCCATCTCCCCGTCCATTCCGCGGCCGAGCGCGGCAGGGACAGGATCCTGAAGGCGGTCGCCGCCCAGCTCAGCCTGTTTCTGCACAACGTCGCCGAGCGGGAGACGGTGAGGGCGATGGCCACCCACGACTTCCTGACCGGCCTGCTGAATTTCCGTTCCTTCCAGGACAATTTCGACCGGGAGTTCGAGCGGTTTGTCCGATATTCGCGCAACCTGTCCCTGCTGATGATCGACCTGGACAATTTCAAGCGGATCAACGACACGTTCGGCCACCAGGTGGGGGACCAGGTGCTGCGGGAGGTGGGGGAGATCCTCAAGAAGAACCTGCGCAAAACCGACTACGCCTTCCGGTACGGCGGCGACGAGTTCGTGGTCATGATGCCGGACAGGTCCTGCGACCAGGCCATGATCTTCGCGCAGCGGGTGCGCGCGTCGGTCAAGCAGGAGATCCGCGGCGTCCATCCATACCAGTTTTCGCTTTCCTTGAGCATCGGCATCGCCGACTGCGCCGTCCTCTCCTCGAAGACGAAGGAGGAGCTGCTCCAGCGAGCCGACGGCGCGCTGTACCAGGCCAAGACCCGCGGGAGGGACAGGATCCAGGTCGCGGAAGCCGTGGCCCCCGCACCGGTCACCGTCAAGGGGGAGCTGCATGCCGTCGAGGCTTAAAGGGGGCGGCATCGTCACCGTCGGCTCCTCCGCGACGCGGGAGAGGAGCACCGCCACGTTCCGCCTCCTCCGGGTGCAAGACGAGGTGGCCGTCGCGTCCCATCTGGAAGGAGCCCCGCTCAAGGATTTCTTCGCCAGGGATCCGATCCTGGTGGTCGTGGATGAGGAAAGCCGGAGCCTGGCCTACGAAGCCGTCATCACCGACGTCCGCCTTCCCGACACCCTCTCGTTCAGGGTGAACGGGCCCCCCCGCGCGCGGCCCAAGCGGGAATACGTCCGGATCGACGATTTCCTGTGCGTGGAGTGCACGGTCCGCAAGGGGGACGAGAAGGCGGTCCTCGAAACCTACAAGCAGCGGACGCCGAGGAAGCCGCCCATCCATCTCGCGGCCCCGACCTGGTTCACCCACAAGGACGAACGCAACGTCCTCGCGGAGGTCGAGAAGGAGATCCTGAAAGTCCTCGTGTCGATGGACCTCAAGATCGACGCCATCGTCAAGTTCCTCTCGGAGGGGAACCGCGGCGCCCTCATGTCGTTCACGCCCAGATGGGTCAACCTGAGCGGCTCGGGGATCCGCTTCACGATGAACGACCCGGTCCAGGCCGGGGATTTCCTCGAGATCCGGCTCTTCCTGCCCGACGCCGGAGGGGTCCCGGTCAATATCCTCGGGGTCGTGATCCGGGCGGAGCGTTCCGCGAGGGGGAGCGAGCAGGGGATCGAGGTGGCCGCAAATTACCATTACATCGAGGAGGAGGACCGGGACCGGTTGATCCGCTATATCTTCAGCCGCCAGCGCGAGTCGATCCGGAGCGGCATGGAAAGGAAGGGGGGAGCGAAAGATGTCGAGTAGCGCGGCGCCGGACTGGGGCGGGTCGGGGATCCGCGAGATCGGTAAGTCGAGCCCTTCCCCGGTCGTCGACAAGAAGAACAAGAACCCGCACAGGAAGAAGGACCCGAACGCGGGCGCGCGGAAGAACGAGAAGGAGGATCCCGGTCCCCCCCGGGGAAAGGTGGATCTCGAAGCGTGAAAGTCCCCATGCCGAAACTTCCGGGCCCCCTGCTGGTCGCGTCCGCGATGCCGCGGAACCCTTCCGCGGCCGGAACTCCCGTCCTGTCGCGCGGCCAGGCGATCGCCTTCCAGGTGCTGCCGCCGGGGAGGCCCGGGGAAGCCCGCATACGGATCGGCGCGCAGGTTTTCTCCGCGGTGGCCTCCCGGCCCTTGACGGAAGGGGCCGCGGGGAAAGCGGTCGTGAAGAACGCCGGCCCCCCGCTGCTGCTCCAGGTGACGGAATGGACCCGGGCCCGGAAGCCGGGAAGGGAGCTTCCCGTCCTGCTGGGGAAGGAGCCGTTGGCCGGCGGAACGCCGATCGCCCCCCTCCTGGAAAAGTGGAACGCCTCCCTCAAGCGGCAGCTCCTGCCCGAAGCGTCTCCCCCGTCGCCCGAGCGGCTCCGCGCGGAGATCCTCCTTTCCCGTTTCCTCGTCTTCGCCCTGGCCTCCCCCGTGGAGGGGGAGAAGCCCGGCCGATCGGAACCCCTCCGTGCGGCCGCTTCGATCCCGCCGCCCCTTTGGGGCGCCGATCCCGGGCAGGACACGCCGTTCTGGTTCTTCATCCCCATGCCCGGGGAGAGAGGACCCCTTCTGTTTCCCGGGTACCGGCGCAAGGAGCAGGAGCAGTCGCCGGCGTCCTGGGCGATCTTCCTGCGTCTGCCCGACGTCGGCCCGGTCTCCGCCCGGTTCGTCCCGTCCGCCGCCGGGTGGCGTGTCGTCCTCCACGCGGAGAACGAGGCGCTGGTGGAGGCGATGTCCAAGGACGCCGGCGACCTGGCGGGAAGGCTCAAGGAAGCGGGTTTCCCCCTCCACGATGTCGCGGTGAGGAAGATGCCGAAAGGGCAGCTCGAAGCCGAGGTGGGCGCCAGGATGTCCCGGGACACGGGGATCTCCCTGGTGGAGAAGAGCGCATGAGCGCCGGCCGCCCGGATGCGAAGTCCGTCGCGATCTCCTACGCCCCCGGGGAGGAGGCCGCCCCCCGGGTGGCTGCGCGGGGCCAGGGCCCGCTCTCCGAGATGATCCTGCGGGTGGCGGACGAGCACGGGATACCCGTCCACAGCGACCCGATCCTGGCGGAAGCGCTCTACCGGTTCCCGGAAGGGGACCCGATTCCTCCGGAGCTCTACGTCGCGGTCGCGGAAGTCTACGCGTTTCTGATCCGGTCGCGGCGGCTTGTGATGGCGGGGGCAAAAATTTCCGCGGCAAGGCAGGGCGAAGAGCAAGATCTGCCGGGTACCTGAAGCCCCCGGGCGCGCGCCGTACGGCCTCCCGGACCGGCAATACGGCTGAAAAGCCGGGATTCCTTCAAGGAGGACGCGCGGGGCACGGCCCTTGCGTGATCCCGGGAGAGACGGGAAAGGAGAAGACATCGTGCAGGCCGGTCTGTATATCGCGTTTACCGGGGCCCGGGCGGCCGAGAAGAAGATCGAGCAGATCGCCAACAACCTGGCGAACGCCTCTTCCGTCGGGTACAAGCAGGACCTGTCCGCGGAGGCGGGCGTCCTCCCCCTGGCGATCGCGGCCGGCCCGGACAGGGTCTCCATCACCGGGGAGTCTCCCGGGGCGAAACTCCTCTATTCCACACCCTCCGTCCAGTACCCGGACCTGTCCCCGGGCCCGGTGAAGGCCACGGGGAACCCCTTCGACCTCTCGATCGACGGGGACGGGTATTTCACCGTGATGACGAAGTCGGGCCCCCGCCTGACCCGCGCCGGGAGCTTCCGGGTCGACGTAGACGGGGACCTCGCCACGGCCTCGGGAGAGAAGCTGCTGGGCGGCGGCGGCCCGATCCGCGTAAGCGCCGGGACGCTCTCCGTCGGGGAGGACGGACAGGTGATGGTCGACGGCGCCGCCGTGGACACGCTCCGGATCCAGAAGGCGGCCGACCCGAAAAGCCTGAGGAAGGTGGGAAGGAACCTGTTCGAGGTCCCGGCCGGGGCGGCTGTCCAGCCCGCGGGGAGCGAGGTGCGGATCCACCAGGGATCGCTCGAGGAGTCCAACGTCGCCGCCGTCGCGGGGATGACGGAGATGGTGGAAGCGTCCCGCATGTTCGAGGCGTACGCGAAGATGGTGAGCACGATCAGCGAACTGAACTCCAAGGCCAACGAGCTGGGCCGGGTATAAGAGAGGGAGAAGAGATGATCCGATCCTTGATGATCGCCGCGTCGGGAATGGACGTCCAGCAGACGAACATGGACGTCATTTCGAACAACCTCGCCAACGTGAACACGAGCGGCTTCAAGCGGAGCCGCGGGGATTTCCAGGACCTGCTCTACCAGACCATCATGCCGCCCGGCGCCCCCTCCTCCTCCAGCACCGAGGCCCCCACCGGCATGCAGATCGGCCTGGGGTCGCGGGTCGTGTCGGTGAACAAGATCTTCACGCAAGGGGAGCTCCGCCAGACGGGGAACGAGCTGGACATCGCGATCGAGGGGGAGGGCTTCCTCCAGGTCCTGCTCCCCACCGGGGAGAAGGCCTACACCCGCGACGGGGCGATCAAGAAGAACTCCACCGGGAAGCTGGTGACGCCGAACGGCTACGCGATCGAGCCGGCGATCACGGTCCCCGACAACGCCTCGTTCCTGACCATCGCCGCGGACGGCACCGTCTCCGCACTTCTGTCCGGGTCGACGACCCCCACGGTCCTCGGGACCCTGCAACTCGCCAGGTTCTCCAACCCGTCGGCTCTGCGCAGCCTTGGGAAGAACCTGCTTGCCGCCACCCCCTCCTCGGGGACGGCCGCGGTCGGGAACCCCGGCCAGAACGGCTTGGGCACCATTGCCCAGGGGTTCCTCGAGGCCTCCAACGTGAACATCGTGGAGGAGATGGTGAGCATGATCGTCGGGCAGCGGGCCTATGAAATCAACTCCAAGGTGATCCAGACCGTCGACCAGATGCTGCGCACGGCGACGAACGTCCGGTAATCCGCATGCGACGCGCCTTGCGGCTGCCGCCGTCCCTCCTGCTCTTTGCGGCCCTCGGACTGCCGCCGGCCCATGCCGGCACGCCCCTGCCCGAGGTTGTCCCGCAACCCGCCTTCTCGGCGTCGGGACTCTCCGACGCCGCGCGCGCGGCGCTCCAGGATTTCCTGGCGGAACAGGCCGGCGTCCCGGGCGCCGAGGCGTTCGTCGGGGACGTGCGCGCCGCCGTTCCGGCGGGGATTACGGGGCCCGTGCAGATCGTGCGCGTCGCCGCCGAAGGGATGGCGCGTTCGGGCCGGGGCGTCCCCTTCGCCCTGTTCGTCCGCGACGGGCGCGGCGATGTGCGGGAGGTGCGGGCGACCGCCGACGTGTCCCTTCTCGTCCCCGTTGTGGTGTCCGCCCGGAACATGCCGGCCGGCGCGGTCATCGAGGCGGGGGACATCGTCGTCCGGAAGAGGGAGCTTGCCTCCGGAAGCGACGATTTCCTGCACCAGGAGTCGGCGGCTGTGGGGAAACGGGCGCGGTGGCAGCTCTCGGGCGGGGTGCCCGTCCGCAGGGACTATGTCGAGGACCCCGATGCGCTGCGCAGGGGGGATCCCGTGCTGATCGTGGCCGAGTCCGGCCCGATCCGCATCACGGGGAAGGGGATCTCCCTCCAGGGCGGCCGGGTCGGGGAGACGGTCCTGGTCCGAAACGTGAGCTCCGGGAGAGAGCTGTCGGGGCGGCTCCAGGCCGGCGGCGTCGTCCGGGTCGACT
>JACRIV010000068.1 GCA_016220005.1 Deltaproteobacteria bacterium | reverse complement strand
TACCCATTCCGCCCACGATGAAGTCATCGCCTGCTTCTCCATCAAGGTAGTCATCGCCTCCGCCGGCCACCATGCCCGCATCATCGCCGAACATGGAGTCGTTGCCGTCCCCGCCGAACAGCGTGTCGGCTTTCCCTTCCCCCCAGATCCGGTCGTTGCCCGCCTCGCCGTCGATGTAGTCGCTGCCGTGCAGGGCGACCTCTACCCCCGGACCGTCGCCCCCCAAATAGTCGTCCCCGCCGCCGCCGAATATCGAATCGTCGCCATCCTCGCCGCTGGCAAAGTCATTCCCTTCCCCGGCATCCACTTCGTCATCTCCGGCTCCGGCGTAGACGGTGTCGTTTCCAGATCCCGCGTAGATCACATCGTTCCCGGCAAAACCGGTAGTCAGAATGTTCGCGTTGGTAATATTTATGGCATACCCCGGCCCGACCTCCGCCGTCCATTCGCTCGTCGCAACGGTGCTGTCCATGTCCCCGAGGATGATGTCGTCTCCGCCCCCGCCCACCATCAGATCGTGTCCGGCGCCTCCGAACAACACGTCTCTGGCGTTGGACCCATACAGGTAGTCGTCCCCTTCATTCCCGGACAACAGATCCCCTCGCTCATTGAGACTCGGGGCAATCTCCCCCGCCGCAATCAGATCCTCCATCTCTCCGGAACTCTCTCCGAATACCTGGTCGTTGCCCAAACCGCCCATGGCGACGTCCGAACCGGATCCCCCTTCCAGTTGGTCGTTCCCCGCCCCACCGCTCATGGCGTCCTGCCCGTCGCCGCCCAGCAGAAGATCGTTCCCCCCTCGAACCGCCCAGATCTCGTCATTCCCTCCGCCGCCCTCGATCCGGTCGTCTCCCGCGCCGTCGTACAGGCGATCGTTCTTGCCGGCCTGGACGACGTTCAGGTTGGTGATTTCATTGCCGAGGGAGTCGTACAAATCATTACAAGAGAATCTCACGTACAACGTTGGGCACCGCGAGACACGCTCCTGTTCTTGTCGACCCAAAGACCCCCCAAACCCAGGTGGCGCAAACTTCTCAACGAAGTGGCAAACATCCGGCAACCGGAGTGCCAACGCCGGACCGGCGATCCCCTATGTCAAGTGGTGAAAGAAAGCGTGAGAAGGATGAGAAAGAATGGAAGAGGATCGACTGCGATGCGGGTCCAACGATTCCCTGTCCGAGTCCTGCCAATTGCACCCCCGATCTTGGACCTGTATCGAACTACAGGTCTGCGTCCGGCCAAACCGCAACGTGGATCAGGACTATGGCGAATCATCAATGCCGCGAAAAGTTGTCAATCCTGTTACCCTACGAAATGCCGCGTTTTCAAGAATCAAACGCGAGTTCAATATTTCTCGCCTAGAAAGGAATATCGCGATCCGTCTCGCGATGCCCCCCGATTTCGGGCACGATCTTACCATTGCGAAAATTACAGATGGATGACAGATTCGGGGAAAAAATCGGCGGGGCGAGAAATGACGATCCTTACCGGACCACGCGGACATCGAGCCCGGGGACCGCGCCTCTCCAGGCCCGATCGGTCGTCACGACCGGGAGGCCAAGCCTAAGCCCCAAGGCAAGGCAGGCCCGGTCGCCCAGTGACAATCCCCGCGTTCGCGTCCGTTGCCACAGGCGTGCGGCCCCTTCGGCGTCCTCGCGGGTGAAAGGCAGGATGGACAGGCCAAGCGCCTCGAGGTCGGCCCGGATCGACTCGTCCCAAACATTCCGGGCAATGGACTTCTGTACTACCTCCGACCAGTTCACGCTGGAAATAACGGCGGCAGCCAGGAGCGGTTCGACCTTCTCGCCTCCCGCCTCTTCGTGCAGCATAGCCAGGAGCGCCGAGGCGTCCAGGACCGCCTTACTCACGGCGCGCCTCCTCCCTTCGTTCCGCGATCAGTTCCCCGGCCAGATCGACGCCCCGGGGAACCTTGGCGAAACGGGCCTTGACGCGCGCCAGCACGTCTTCCCGCTTCTCCAGCACAAGCCGCCCCTTGAGGACGCGCGCCATCAGTGTTTGATCCGGACCGATCGAGAGGGCGCGCCGAAGCGAAGAGGGGATGACCACCCTTCCCTGCCGGTCCATCCGGACTTCCGCCTGAACAGCAACCTTTGCCATATCTCACCTCGAATGGTGACTATAGAATATTATGCCACAATGCCACCCTCGTGGTGATAACGTCTGCCTTCCTCCGCAGGCCAATGACGCGGCTCACGCGCAAAGAATTGCCGGCAACAGTTCCCCCGTCCTCCCGCGGAAGGAGTACCGCGCCACGTCCGAGATCGGCGTTTCCTCCAGGTTGACCTCGATGACCGTCCCGCGACGGCGGGCGACAGCGTACGCGAAGGAGGCCGAGGGCTGGACGACGGATGAGGTGCCGGCGATGAGGAGCACGTCGCACCGTTCCAGCATGGCGAGGGACTCGGAGAGGGCCGCGGAGGGGATCTGCTCGCCGAACCAGACGACGCCTGGTCGAAGAAGGGCCTCGCAGGAGGGACACCTGGGCGGCAGGACCGGGAAGTCGTCCCGGACCTCCTCCTCACGGCCGCACCCCGTGCAGCGGACGATCCAGATGTTGCCGTGGAACTCCGCCATCTTTTTCGATCCGGCCAGCCGGTGCAGGCCGTCGACGTTCTGGGTGACGAGGAGGAAATCCTCCTTTTCCCTCTCGATCCTCGCGATCGCCGCGTGGCCGGCGTTGGGGGAGCATTTCCGTATCAGACCCCTTCGCCACTGGTACCACTCCCAGACCGTCTTCGGGTCTTCCTCGAACGCCTCCGGCGTTGCGAGGGACATCGGGTCCCGGTTCTTCCACATCCCTCCCGGCCCCCGGAAGGTGGGGACTCCGCTCTCCGCGGAGACTCCCGCGCCGGTGAGCACGCACATGGAACGACAGTCCCTGACGGCACGGCGGGCGGCGTTTAGGTCGGCGTCCATACCGCTCCTCCCTCCATGGGACAGGTGCTCCAGTAACAAACGCGGCCACGCTAAAAATGTCGGAGGCGCAGCGGAGCGACGATACCCCATCCGAGCGGGCATGTATTTCGCGCGAAGCCATGGAGGGCCGGAGCGCGAAATACCTGCCAGCGTAGCCGGCCAGGACGGCCGGCAAGCGTAGCGAGGAAGGGGTATCGAGCGACGCCTGTGGCGCCTCCGGTTCAATATACCCCCGGCGGTCGTGCTACACTATCCGCGAAAAAAAACCCACACGAGATGCGGATGAGAGCCCGATCGCGCAATTCTCTTTGGATGCTCGCAATACTGGTTCCTTTGATTGCCCAAGCGTTGCCCGCATACCCGGCGTCCGACCCTCCCTCCTCCCGAGAGATCTCGATCCGGCAATGCGTGGAGATCGCCCTGAGGAACAACATCGACATCGCGGTCGCTGCGGCCGAGAAGGAGATCGGGGAGGCGGGCGTCCCGATCGAGGAGGCCGCCTTCCTGCCGAGGTTCACGGGCGACCTCGAGACGAACCGCTCCGTCATACCAAGCGGTTCGGCGCTGAACGGCGCTCTCTCCCTCGATCAGCGGGTCCTCAAGTTCGACCTGGGGGCCAGGGACCTCCTTCGCACCGGCACCGCGTTGACGCTCGCCTTCGAGAACCAGCGCACGGAGACCAGCTCGTCGGTCTCCCTGCTCTCTCCGGAGTACAGGACGGCGCTCACCCTCTCGGCGCAGCAGCCTCTCTTGAAGAACTTCGGCCGGCAGGTGACGGAGGCGCCGCTCATGGTCGCCCGCGCCGGGGCCGCCGCCAGGACGGAGGAATGGAAGAGCAAGGTGATGGACATCGTCGCGGCCGCCCGGGTCGCTTTCCTTGCTTTTTACTCCGCCGGCCGCGAGGTGGAGGTCCGCAGGGCCGCCCTGGATCTGGCCGAGCGGCTGCTGGTCCAGACGAACGCGAGGATCGGCGCCGGCGCGATGGCCCCCATGGACCGTCTCCCCGCCGAGGCGGCGGTGGCGGCGCGGAAGGAGGAGCTGCTCCGGGCGGAAACGGCGGCGCAGGACGCGGCGGACGACCTCAAGAACATCCTGGGCATCCGGTCCGCACCGGAATGGGATGAACCGCTGTTGCCCGCACCGATGACGGGGGATATCCCTCCCCCAAGCCCGGGGGAGACTTACGAGGAAGCGCTGCGCCGGCGGCCGGAATTTCCCGCCCAGGCTGCCCGCCAGGCCCAGACGGACATCCAGGAAGCGGCGGCCCGGAACCGCACCCTTCCCTCCTTGGACCTTTCCCTCTCTGCGGGGCTCTCCGGTCTTTCGGGCACCCCGAACCCCAACCCCCTGTTTCCTTCCTCCGCCGCGGCGTTCCAGGGGAGCTACCGGGACAGCCTCGACCAGACCTTTTCCGGGCGCTACTACAACTGGTTCGTGGGGCTCTCGACGGAGATCCCCTGGCGGTTCAACCGGGAGAAGGCGGAGTGGGCCCGCGCGAGGTCGGCCGCGGAGGAACAACGGCTCCTCGGCGAGGGTCTCTCTTCGAGGGTCCGCATGGAGGTACGAAAAGGGCGGCGCAACCTCGAATCCGCCCTGGCCCGGATCGACGCCTCCCGCGCCTCGGCCGCGGCAGCGGCGAAGAAACTCGAGGCGGAGGAAAGGAAACTGGAGCTGGGCCGGTCCACCCTCTACCAGGTCCTCCAGTACCAGCAGGATCTCGCCGACGCTCGTCTCGCCGAGGCCCGCGCGCAGGCGGACGCCTACACGGCCCAGACCCGCCTGTGGCGGGCCGTCGGGACGATCCTGGACCGGGAAGGGATTGCGCTCCGATGAGGAAGCGCAACAAGGCCATTCTCGGGGCCGCCGCCCTCATCCTGGCGGCGGCAGGTTACGCCTATTACCGGTACTCTCCCGCGCTGATGGTCGATGTCTTCGAGGCGAAGAGGGGGTCGATCGAGGAGATCGTCACCTCCGTCTCCGCCGGCACGGTGAAGTCCCGACACGAATCCACCCTCTCCGCCGAGGTGGGAGGGAGGGTCATCCAGGTTCGCGCGGCCGAGGGGACCGCGGTGCGGAAAGGGGATATACTGGCCGCCCTCGCGGACTCGGAACTGGACCGGCAGCTCGACGCCGCCATGGCGGAAACCGTCTCCGCCCGCGAGTCGCTGCGGCAGGCCGAGGCGCGCCGGGACGAGGCCGCGGGGAAGTACCGGGCGGAGTCCGCCCGCGCCGCCGCCAATCTTCGCCAGGCGATGGACGAGCACCGGCGCGCTTCGGAGCTGTTCCGCGGGGGATTCCTCTCCAAGTCGGAGAGGGAGCAGGCGGACAACCGGCTCGCCAACGCGGAAGAGGAGGCGAAGATCGCGGCCGCCGGCGAGGCGACCGTACGGTCGATCGACCGGGAGATCGACTCCCTCCGGAGCAGGATAGAGGCGGCAAAGGCGAAGGCGACCGGACTCTCCGACCGCCGGGCAAAGCTGCGGATCACGTCGCCGTACGCCGGGATCATCATCAAGAAGACTGCGGACGTCGGAGAGACGAAGACGCCCGGCGCCCCCCTGTTCGTCCTGGCCGATCCTTCGGACATTTACATCGAGGCGCCCATCGACGAATCGGAGTCGGCCAAGATCAAGGTCGGGCAGAAGACGCGACTGTACCCGGATGCCTACCTCGGCGAGACGTTCGACGGCCGGGTCTCCGAGATCAAGCCGATCGTCGAAGTCTCCAAAGAGGTCTCCCGCGCCAACACGATCCGTGTCGTCGCGCTGTCGCCCCCGAAGCCGTTGCGCCTCGGGATGTCGGTGGACGTCGAGGTCCAGACCGGCGGAAAGGACAACGTCCTGCTCGCCCCCTCGGCCGCCGTGATGGAGCGCGAGGGGCGGAAGTTCGTCTTCGTGGCGAAGGGCGGCAAGGCTGTCCGGAAGGACGTCGCGACGGGGATCTCCAACTGGGAACGGACCGAGATCCTCTCCGGAATCTCGCCCGGGGACGCGGTCATCACTTCCTTGGAGATCAAGAATCTGTCCCCCGGGAGCCGCGTTGGAATCCGCACCCGCAAGTGAGCCCCTCCTCCGCCTGCGGGGCGTGAGCAAGATCTACGAAGCCGGCGAGCATGCGGTCGTCGGGCTCGAAGGGGCGAACCTCGACATCTTCCCGGGCGACTTCCTCGCCGTCATGGGCCCCTCGGGATCGGGGAAATCGACCCTGATGAACATCCTCGGCTGCCTGGACGTTCCCACCTCCGGGACCTACGAGATCAAGGGGACCCCCGTGGAGAAGCTCTCCCCGGAGGCCCTGGCGGCTTTACGGAACCGGGAGATCGGCTTCATCTTCCAGGTGTTCCACCTCCTCCCGCGGTACACCGCCCAGCGGAACGTGGAGCTTCCCCTCCTCTACGCCGGGGTGGGAAGGGAGGAGCGGGCGAGGCGGGCGCTCGAGGCGCTCAAGTCGGTGGGGCTCGAGGACCGCAGGAGCCACCTCTCCAACCAGCTCTCCGGCGGGCAGAAGCAGAAGGTGGCGATCGCCCGGGCGCTCGTGAACCGCCCCTCCCTGCTCCTGGCCGACGAGCCGACGGGGAACCTGGACACGAAATCGGGGGAGGAGTTGATGGAGATCCTCCGCCAGCTCAACGCGGAGGGGGCGACGATCGTCGTGGTCACCCACGATTCGACCATCGCCCGGAACGCGAAGCGGATCGTCTATATCATCGACGGACGGCTGGTGACTCCGGACGAATACCGGGAGCTGCGCGGATGAACCCGTTCGAGTTCATCGCCGTCGCCTTCGACGCGCTGCGCACCAATCGTCTTCGGTCCGCCCTGACGATGCTCGGCGTGATCATCGGGGTGGCCGCGGTGATCCTCCTCGTGTCCCTGGGCGAGGGGACCAAGAACTACGTGGAGGCGCAGTTCGCGGGGCTCGGGGCCAACATCCTGATCGTCACCCCCGGAAAGATCGAGACCCGCGGGGGCCCTCCCGTCATCGGCGCGGCGCGGCACAAGCTCACCCTCGACGACTCCCGGATCCTGGAGAAGAAAGGGTACCTCTTCGGGGGGGTCGCACCGGTCATCTTCGGCACCGCGGAGGTCCGGTACGGATCGCGGTCGCGCAACGTCAGCGTCCTGGGGGTGTCCCCCGAGTTCTCCCCGGTCCGTAACATCCACGTCGAGGTCGGCAGCTTCGTGACCGACTCCGACGTGGAGGCCAAGCGCCGCGTCTGCATGCTCGGGCGCACCGTCAAGAGGGAGCTGTTCGGCAACGCCAACGCGCTGGGCCAGGTGGTCAAGGTCTCCGGGGCGCGCTTCCGGGTGACGGGCGTCATGGAGCGGAAGGGAGTGAGCCTGGGGTTCGACATCGACGACATCGTGTTCATCCCCGTCCGCACGGCGATGGACATCTTCGACACCGATGCGCTCTTCGAAATCCTCATCTCCGTCCGGAACAAAAACGATATCGACAGCGGCAAGGAGCTGGCCCGGTCGCTGCTCTACAAGAGCCACAACCGGCACGAGGACTTCACGATCACCAACCAGGCGGCGATGCTCTCCTCCCTGTTCACGATCCTGGACACGCTCACCTACGTGCTCGGCGGCATTGCGACGATCTCGCTCCTGGTGGGGGGGATCGGCATCATGAACATCATGCTGGTGACCGTCAAGGAGCGGACGAACGAGATCGGGATCCGGAAGGCGGTGGGGGCGCGGAACCGGGACATCCTGTTCCAGTTCCTCCTGGAGTCGACCACCCTGTCCGCGGGAGGAGGGCTCTGCGGGGTGCTCCTGGGGACCCTCGGCGCGGGCGCCATCCGGATCCTGGTCCCCAAGCTCCCGGTGGCGATCCCCCCGTGGGCGATCGCCCTCGCCTTTACCTTTTCGGTCTTCGTGGGTATCTTCTTCGGAGTCTACCCCGCGCGGAAGGCGGCCGCGCTGCATCCGATCGAGGCGCTGAGGTACGAATGACGAGCGAGGATCCATCCTTTGCGGACATGAACGGAGGATCAGAGCTCCGAGGGGCCGCCGACCGAACAGGGAGGAAGAGCGGCCAGGATGGCCGCGACAGGCCCCGAGGCCGCCCCCGGAGCGAGGACAGGGATGTCCGAGCGCGAGGGGGAGAAACGCTGCTGCGGGTGGGGCGCATCCCCTACGCGAACCTGCTGCCGATCTACCACGCCCTCACCGCCCATTTCCCCCTCGACCATGTCCGGTTCGTCGACGGCGCCCCCTCGGAGCTCAACCGGAAGCTGCGGGGGGGACGATTGGACGTCTCCCCCTCGTCCTCGATCGAATACGGGAAGAACCCGGACCTCTACCTGCTCTGCCCGGACATCTCGGTCTCGTCGCGGTCCAAGGTGATGAGCGTTCTGCTCCTCTCCAACGAGCCGGTCGAGAGGCTTTCCGACGACCCGATCGCCGTCACCGGGGCTTCCGACACGTCGGTCGTGCTCCTGGAGATCCTCCTGCGGGAATATCTGGGAAAGCGAAACCGCCTCGTCCGGACCGCCTCCCCGCCCGCCGAGGCGTTGCGCCGGTACGTAGCCTACCTCGCGATCGGGGACGAGGCGATCCGCGCCAGCCTCGACGGGACCGCGAAGCACGTGACCGACCTCGGGGAATGGTGGCGCCGGGAGACCGGGACTCCCTTCGTGTTCGCTCTCTGGATCGTGTCCCGGGAGGCGCTCCCCGCGCGGCGGGACGCCCTCCGCAGCTTCGCGCGGACGCTGCTCTCCGCGAAGCGGATCGCCCGCGACTCCCTCTCCCGGCCCGAACACCTGCGGATCGGCCCGGCCTGGATCCCCGAAGAGTACCGAACAGCCTACTGGAGGAACCTCTCCTACGACCTGGCCGAGGAGGCGGAAGGGCTCCTGCGGTTCTTCCGACTCGCGCACAAGATCGGCCGGATCGCCTCGGTCCCCCCCCTCCGTTTCCTCGAACCAGGCTGACCCCGCGCCATGGTAAAATAAGCCATCCCCGTCGGGAGGCGCTCTATGGCGGAGATCCACAAGGGCATGAAGATCGAGGACGTCCTCCGGAAATTCCCGCGGACGATCCCGGTGTTCGAGCGTTTCGGGATCGACTGCGCGGAATGCCAGCTCTCCGAATTCGAGAACCTCGAACACGGCGCGAAGGTCCACGGGATCGACCTGGAGGCGCTCCTCAAGGAATTGAACGAGTCGCTGAAGCAGTAAGGGGCCTTTTTTAGTCTCGGCGAGAGAACTCCGCCCGCGCGTCGTCGGATTCCCAAACGGTGACGCGGGAGAGGCGGGCCGGGGCGGGGAGCTTTCCTTCGATCTCCTCGAACAGGTAGCGGGCGATGTTCTCGGACGACGGGTTCTGCCTGTCGAAGGGCGGGATCTCGTTCAGGAACTTGTGGTCCAGTCGGGAGAGGACGTCGTGGAGCGCCCCCTTCATCGCCCGGAAGTCCACCGCCATGCCGAGGTCGTCCAGGGCTTCCGACTCGACGGTCGCCTCGATCTGCCAGTTGTGCCCGTGCAGGCGCTCGCAGTTCCCCTCGTACTCCCGGAGGCGGTGTGCCGCGGCGAAGGAGGAACGGACGGTCAGGGTGTACAGGTCTTTCTTCATTTCTCCACCATGGGGGAAAGGACGATCCTTGATTTCGATGTCGCCCGGGTGAACCAGTTTCGGATCTCGCTCGCCGCTTTCTGCTCGTAGAGCGATTTCCTTACCTTCTCTTCCGCAAGGTCTTCGGCGTCGGCGCCTCCCCGGGAGCGCAGCCGCTCGATTTCCTGCTTCACCTCTTCGCCGTTGACCTCGATGAATACTCCGACGCGCTTCGAAAGGAAGTCGCGCACCAGGAGCCTTCTCGTGGCGAGATCCCGGGCGTCCGCTCCCGTGACTCCCTTCGCGCAGGGCAAGGCGCATTTCTCCCTGCGGGAGAGCACCTCCGCGGCCGCGGCCGCCACCGCCGCGTTGTCCACGATCCCCAGTCCCAGCTTCTTCTGTTCCTGGAGGACCAGCGCGTCCGCGATGAGCTTCTCCCGGACTCCCGCAAGGGAGATCTCCCCCGCCGCCTGCCCCGGAACCATCCCGCATCGGTAATAACACGCCTCCCGCACCACCTCCGAGAGGAAGATGACCTCGCCGTTGACGGAGGCCGCCACGGAGTCGACCAGGCGGTACCCGGGGGGCGGGTCCGAAAAGGCCGCGGCCGGAAGCGCGAGCAGGACAGCGACGAGGACGGCCGGGAGCTTCATGTCGCAAGCTCGAAGGAGATGTCCAGCGCCGGGGCGGAATGGGTGAGGGCTCCGATCGAAATCGCGGGGACGCCCGTACGGGCGTATTCCTCGATGTTGCCGAGGTGGATACCGCCGGACGCTTCGAGGAAGACGGTCTCCCCGAAGCGCCGCACCGCCTCGCCGACCGTCTCGGGGAGCATGTTGTCGAGGAGGAGCGCGTCCGCACCCGCGCGGACCGCCCTCTCGGCGTCCTCGATGCTTTCCACCTCGACCTCCACCCGGATCAGGTGGTGGACCGACTTCCTTGCGGCCGCCACCGCCTCGGCGATCCCCCCCGCGGCCCGGATGCCGTTCTCCTTGATCAGGACCCCGTCGGAGAGGGAGAAGCGGTGGTTCGCGCCCCCGCCTGTCCGGACGGCGTATTTTTCCAGGCTGCGATGGAGAGGGGTCGTCTTCCGGGTGTCCAGGATGCGGGTCCCGTACGGGGCGACCTTCTCCGCGAACCGCGCGGCGGCAGTGGCGATGCCCGAGAGCCTTTGGAGGAAGTTCAGGGCTACCCGCTCCCCGCGGAGCAGCGATCCGACGGGGCCGCCTGCCTCCCCCACCCGTTCGCCCGCGGAGAAACGGCGCCCCTCCTCCACGAACGTCGCGGAGACCGCCGGATCGAGCTGGCGGAAGACCTCGGCGGCGACCGGCCCGCCGCAGAAGACGCCCGGCGCCCCCGCCAGGAAGCTCCCGCAACCGCTCCCCCGGAAAGCGGCGCCGAAGGGATCGCCGAAGGGAGCGTCCTCCCGCAGCGCGGCCCGCACCAGGTCTTCGAATTCCAGCCGGTGGATCACGAAAGGTATCGGGTCACCAGTTCGAGGTTCTTGGACAGTTTCGACAGCTTCTCCTCGAGGTCGTCCTTGCGCGTCCGGTGGGCGGTGACGATGTCGCCGGGCGCGCTCGCCACGAACTTCTCGTTCGAAAGCTTGGCCATGACGACCGAGAGCTCGGCGTCGGCCTTGTCGATCTCCTTGCGCAGGCGCCTGGCCTCCTGGTCGAAATCGATGAGGCCCGCAAGAGGGAGGCAGACCTCGATGTCGTTCACCACGGCGGTCGCGTCCTGGACCGGGATGTACTCGGGGTCCATGTAGACGACTTTCTGCGCCCGGGCCAGCCGGTGGATGATCTCCTCGTGCTCCCGCAGGAACGCCAGCTCCTCCACCTGCCCCTTCAGCCGGACCTCCACCCTCTTCCCGGGCGGGACGGAAAGCTCGCTCCGGATGTTGCGCACGGCCCGGACGACCTCCATGAGGTGCCCCATGTCCTCCTCGACGTCGACGTCGAGCATCGAAGCGTCGGCCTCGGGGTAGCCCCTCCGCAGGATGCTGTCGCGCTCCCCGGGCAGCGACTGCCGGATCTCCTCCGTGATGAACGGGATGAAGGGGTGGCCGAGGGCGAGGATCGTATCGAATACGTGCAGCAGTACGGCCCGCTGGTCCCGCCGCACCTGCGGATCGGCCTCCGGGGAAAGGGAGGGCTTGATCATCTCCACGTACCAGTCGCAGAACTCGTGCCAGGTGAACTGGTAGAACGCCGATCCCGCGTCGTTGAACCGGTATTCCTCGATCCCCCGGCGGATCTCGTCGGTCACGCGCTGGAGCCGGGACAGGATCCAGCGGTCCACGACCTGGAGATCCCCCGGAAGCTCCTTAGGCGTCTCCTCGTCCACATGCATCCGCACGAAACGGCCCGCCTGGAAGATCTTGTTCATGAAGTTCCGGTACCCCTCCACCCGGTCGTCGGACATCCGGATGTCCCGCCCCTGCGCCGCCAGCGCCACGAGGGTGAACCGGAAAGCGTCGGTCCCGTAGCGGTCCATCACCTCGAGCGGGTCGATGACGTTGCCCCGGGTCTTGCTCATCTTCTCGCCCCGGACGTCCCGCACCAGGGCGTGGATCACCACGTCCCGGAAGGGCGCCTTCCCGGTGAACTCGATCCCCATCATCATCATTCTCGCCACCCAGAAGAAGAGGATGTCGAACCCGGTGACAAGAGCCGAGGTCGGGTAGTAGCTGGCAAGGTCCGGCGTCGTTTCCGGCCATCCCAGGGTCGAGAACGGCCACAGGGCCGAGGAGAACCAGGTGTCGAGAACGTCCTCCTCCTGCTTCAGGTTCCCCGATCCGCAGAAGGCGCAGCGGTCGGGGGTTTCCACAGCCACCGTGGTCTGCCCGCAGGCCGCGCAGTGATACGCCGGGATCCGGTGGCCCCACCAGATCTGGCGCGAGATGCACCAGTCGCGGATGTTCTCCATCCAGTCGAAATAAGTCCGCTCCCACTGGGACGGGATGATCCGGGTCTCGCCGGACTTCACCGCAAGGATGGCGGGCTCCGCGAGGGGTTTCGTCTTCACGAACCACTGGATGCTCTCCGCGGGCTCGACGACCGTCTTGCAGCGGTAGCAGTGGCCCACGTTGTGGAGATAAGGCTCCTCCTTCGCCAGGAGCCCTTCCTCCTTGAGCTTCAAGACGACGGCCTTCCGGCACGCGAACCGGTCCTGGCCCGCGAAGGCGCCCGCCTCGGCCGTCATCTTCCCGGACTCGTCGATGACCCGGACCGAGGGGAGCTCGTGGCGCCTGGCCACCTCGAAGTCGTTGGGGTCGTGCGCGGGCGTGATCTTCACCGCGCCGGTGCCGAACTCCCGGTCGACCATCTCGTCGGCGATCAGGGGGATCGGGCGGTTCATGAGCGGCAGGCGCAGCGTCGCTCCGACCCGGCCGGTAAACCGCTCGTCCTTCGGGTTCACCGCCACCGCGGTGTCGCCCAGCATCGTCTCGGGGCGGGTCGTCGCCACCGTCACGCTGCGGCGGCCGGAGAGCTCCGGGTACTTGATGTAGTAGAGCGCCCCCTTCGTTTCCTCGTAGGACACTTCGAGGTCGGAGAGGGCCGTGCGGCACCGGGGGCACCAATTGATGATGTAGCGGCCGCGGTAGATGAGCCCCTTCCGGTACAAGCGGACGAAGGCCTCCCGGACTGCCCGAGAGAGCCCCTCGTCCATCGTGAAGCGCTCCCGCCCCCAGTCGCAGGCGGCGCCCAGCCGTTTCAGTTGGCGCAGGATGGTCCCGCCGCTCTCCTCTTTCCACTTCCAGACGCGCTCGACGAACTTCTCCCGGCCGAGGTCCTGGCGGCTTTTCCCTTCCCTGGCGAGCAGGCGCTCCACCACGTTCTGGGTGGCGATCCCGGCGTGGTCGGTCCCCGGAAGCCAGAGGGCGTTGCGTCCCAGCATGAGGTTGTATCGGATGAGCACGTCCTGGAGCGTAACGTTCAGGGCGTGGCCCATGTGCAGGGAGCCGGTAACGTTGGGGGGAGGGATCACGATCGAGTACGCCTCGCCCGTGGCGGCAGGATCGGCGCTGAAAAGCCCCTTAGCCAGCCAGTAGCCGTACCACTTCTCCTCGATTCCCCTCGGATCGTACGCCTTGTCCTGCTCCTGCCCGGCCATCCGTTTCAGGCTCCGAAAAAAGGATTTTCCCGCAGCCGGAGGAAGTGCTCCGCCGGCGCCGGGGATCGTTCCCGCATAACCCTACGATGCCGCTTCAGGGAGATTTTTTCTCGGTTTCCGCGCGGATCCGGGAGATCTCTTCGCGGATCAGCGCCTCCGCGGTCGCTGGGATGACTTCCCACGCCACCGCCTCGACGGACTCGCGGACCTTTGCGGAGAACTCCGCGGAAAAGCGGTCCATGTATTCCCACAGCACCTTCTCCACGGTTTCCGCGGCCACCCTCTCGAAAATTTCCTGTGCGCGGGCGGCGAACTGCTCACGCAACGCGCTCTCCGGCGCGGCGGGGACGGAAGGCGCAAGGGGCGGCTCTTCGGGAGGCAACGGTCTTTCCGGGGCTGCGGGCGGGCTGGCGGGCGGAGGGGCGGCCTCCGATTCCTTCTGAAGGAGCTCCATCTCCTCCAGGTCTTCGATCTCCTCGAATTCCTCGACCGCCTCGATCGCCGGGGTGAGGTCGGTCACCGCCACCGGGGCGTCGGTGAACCCCTCCTCCTCCATGTGCTCGGCCGGCGGGGCGGACTCGTCCTCCGCGGCGGGGGGTTCCTCGATCTCTTCCAGCGAAACGTCGAACTCCCCCAGGGCCAGGCGCCCTTCCGCCTTTGCGGGAGAAACGGTGGCGCCGGGCAGGAGATCCTCTCCCCTCGGCGAAACGGAAACCCCGGCGGTCCTGCCAGCCTCGTCCTCCACCTCCTCGAGGACGTCGCTGAAGTCCCACGGCTCGTCGGCGGCGGGCGCGGCCTCCTCCCTTGCCCCAGGGGCGGCCGTCTCCCTGCCTTTGAAAAGCTCCTGCACCTTGTCGATCAGCTCCTGGGATTCGAAGGGCTTGAACAGGACCCCGCTCGCGCCGCTCCTCTTGAACTTCTCCTCGTCGAACGGCGAGAGCGTCCCGGAGAGGATGAGGACCGGAAGCATCCGCGTCTTCTCGCTCTCGCGCAGCTCCGCGGCGACGTCGAAGCCGTCCTTGCCCGGCAGCGTCACGTCGGCCACCACGAGATCGGGAGCGTATTCGCCCGCAAGCCGCACGGCGTCGCTCCCGTTGTCGACCATGGTCAGGGCGACGTCAGTCTGCGCGAACGTGAGCTCGAACACTTTCCGGATCGTCAGGCTGTCTTCGGCCAGAAGGATTTTTTTCGCCATGGGCCCTCCGAATTGCCCACCATTTTAGAGGGAATCCGGCAGCTTTTCAACGAAAAGGAGGTCGATTTCGCCCCGGTCGACGTCGGTGCGCCGTACACGGACCCGCAGGCGGTCGCCCAACGCGAACCGGGTTTTCCGCAAGAGTCCGTACCATTCCCCCCGCTCGGCGGAATACCGGTAGTCGTCGTCGCGAAGCGAAGAGATGTGCACGAACCCCTCCGCGTAACATTCCTCGAGCTCGACGAAGAATCCGAAGCCCACGATCGAGGAGATCACGCCGGAGAAGGTTTCCCCCACCCTCTTCGAGACGTAGAGGGCCTTGGACCGCTGTTCCACGTCGCGCTCCGCGTCCATCGCCGCCCGCTCCCGGGCGCTCAGGTGCCGTCCGGTCTCCTCCACGGTCTCCTGGAGCATCCGGACGTACGCGGCCTGTCCTTTCTCCCCCAGGGCCGCTTTGAGCACCCGGTGGACGATCAGGTCGGGATAGCGGCGGATCGGCGAGGTGAAGTGCGTGTACCGGGAGAGAGCCAGCCCGAAGTGGCCCAGCTGCTCGGGCCCGTACCGCGCCAGCATCAGGCTGCGCAGCAGGAGCATGTTGACGTGCTTCTCGTACTTCCCGCCCCGCGCGGCTTCGGCCCAGGCCTGCAGGCGGGAGGGGAGGTCCCTTCTCTCCGTGACCCGCGCCCGGCGGAGCAGGCGCGCCGCCGCGTCCTCGAACTCCTCCATCCGGTCCGCCGCGGGCGGCTCGTGGATGCGGGACAGGAACGGAAACTCCGCCTCCGTGAGGAACTCCGCCACCGCCGTGTTCGCCAGCAGCATGAACTCCTCGATGATACGGTGGGCCTCAAAGCGGGGGGCGGCCTCGATCTTCTGCGGGAGGCCGTCGGCGACGACCACCTTCGCCTCGGGCAGGTCGAAGTCGAGCGCGCCCCGGCCCGCCCGGGCGAGAGTCAGCCGCCCGGCGAGGGTCTCCATCTCCCTCAGCATCCGCCCGATATCGGGCGGGATCCTGTCCTTTCCCTTCCCCTCCCCCCTCTTCGGCCCGGCGAGGAAGGCGTGCACCGCGTCATAGGTCAGCCGTGCACGGCTGCGGATGACCGACGGGTGGAAAGAGGCCAGCCCGGGATGCCCCTTTGCGTCGATCGGGATATCCACGGTCATCGTCAGCCGGTTCACCCCGGCCTTGAGGCTGCACACTCCCTCGGAGAGGGAAGGCGGCAGCATCGGTATGGCGCGATCCGGGAAATAGACGCTCGTCCCGCGGGCGTAGGCGTCCCGGTCGATCTCGGAGCCCGCCGGGACGTAGTGCGCCACGTCCGCAATGGCCACGAGCAGCCGGGTCTTCCCCCCATCCCGCACGAGGCACACTGCGTCGTCGAAGTCCCGCGCGTCCTCCCCGTCGATCGTCACGAAGGGCAGGTCCCGCAGGTCCTTGCGGGGAAGCTCCTCTTCCCCGCCGCTGCCCGCCGCTGCCCCACCGGCCGCCCGGACGGCTTGGGGGATGCGGGCCGCCTCCCGCACCGCGCCCTCGGAAAAGGCCACCGGGATGTCCCGCGCGGAAGTGACGGCCAGGGCGATCGTCTCCATGGTGTGATCCTTCCCCAGGAAGCGGGTCACCTGCGCCCGTCCTTCCCTCCCGGCGCCCGGATACGCCGTGATTTCGGCAAGGACGAGCTCTCCCGGTTCGGGCGAAAGCCCTTCCGGCAGCTCCACCGGAAGGTGGAGGTCCGCCTCCCTGTCCCGGAACCGGACGAACTTCCTGTCGCCGATGGGCGCATACCGACCCACGAATGTGCGGATCCCCCGTTCGACGACGCGCACGATCCGCCCGTACGGCGGCGCATGGCCCCGCCTGCGCTCCAGGCGGACCAGCACCCGGTCCTTGGGCCAGGCGCCCGAGAGCGCGTGGCCGGGGATGCGGATCGCGGGCGCATCGCCGTCCTCGGAGATGACGAGGGGTCTCCCCTCCCGCGTGAAACGGAGCCGCCCTTTCTGCAGAGGCCCTCCGGCATCTTCTCCCGTGCTCTTCCCGCAGGCCCCGTAAGGGGTTCCCGCGTGCGGCGCTACCTCGGGACGTTTCCGGGTGAACTTCCCTCTCCTTCCCTTGCCGCCCGCTTCACCCAAGCTCTTGAGCGCGGCCTTGAACAGCCGCCTCTCGCCCTTTTCCACGCCCGCGGCCCGGTACCAGTCCCGGATGGAAGACATCCGGGTCCGGAGCTCGTCCGCGTGCAACCTGAGCCAGCTCTCCCAGAACTTCTTATCCCTCAACTGTTTCCCTTTCCTCCCCGAGGGCTCTCTTTTTCATCATACCGTTCCCGGCGCTCTCCGAGGCGACTTTCGCTCGCCCGGCCGCTCTCGCCCATCCCCGGTCTCACCGGCAATCTGCGATCCCCCCCTCCGCCGCAACTTTCCCGTTTGCCTCCCTCCTCCCCTTTGCTATAATTTTTCCTTCGCGCAAAGCGTGCCGAAGTGGCGGAACTGGCAGACGCGCTAGATTCAGGGTCTAGTGTGGGCAACCACGTGGGGGTTCAAATCCCCCCTTCGGCACCATAGAAAATCAAGGGGTTACAGCCAGGGAGGCCGCGCCCTTTTTCCTCCAAAGCACGTTGATCACCGCCTCGGGCTTCTCCGCAGCCACTTGGAGGAGCGCCCGGGCGGGCCCTTCCGGGACACGCCGCCCCTGCTCCCAGTTCCGGAGCGTCGCCACGCTGACGCCGATCATAAGCGCGAACTCGGACTGCGAGCGGCCCAGGCGCCGGCGGATCTTCTTGATGTCCATAGGCTCGAAGACGAACTGCCGGCTTGGCGGGATCTCGCCGCGGTGGATGCGCCCCGCCTCCTTGATGCTCTCCACGAGCTCATCGAACAGTTTCTTCCTCATCGGAACTCCTTCTTCACACGCAACCCTTTACCGATTCTTCATTCGTTCCAGGATCGGATAGATTTCCTTGCGGTCACCCACGCCAACGACCAGCACGATGAGCTTCTCGTCCTGCACGGTGTAGGCGACGCGATAATCTCCGATGCGGATCTTCCAGAGCCCTTTGAGCCCCCATCGAAGCGGTGTTGCAAAAGGCGGCCGGGGATCCCCCGCCAGCGTGTCGATCCGATCCCGGGCGATCCTCTGGACGTTCTTCGGGAGTTTTCGGAACGCCTTGTCGGCCGACGGGGTGAATTCGATCGCGTAGTGCATTCCTTAGAGCCCGAGATCCTTCTTGATCTTCCCCCAGGGGATTCTCCCCTTCTCCTTAAGGGCCCTCTTCGCCTTTTCCGATAGCATCCGGTCCTTGAGCTCCTCGATGAGCTGCAGGTCCTCGATCGGGACGATCGCCGCGAGATCTTTCCCGCGACGGGACAGAACGATCGGTTCCCCATTCCCGTACACCAGCTTGTTGACCGCCTCCGGAAGCTCCCGGCGGGCCGCTGTCATCGTCATTCTGGGCATGGCCACTCCCCCCTTCTGTGCAAATTGCACAATATGCACATTACACTATGACAGGGCACCTTTCAAGTCTTAAAGGGGGGGCATCCCCGGGATGCGACCACCGAGCCTGCAGCAGGTTTGCGAGACTGAACAATCGTTCATTTTTTGGGACCGTTTTGGACCGGTAGCCGCGGATTTGGTGTTTTTCCCGTCATTTCTCACCAGGGTTCGTCGCGAGGCGGTGGAGACGGGCGTGGAGCGAGGTTCGGTCCGCACGCATGGGGAACAGTGGAACCGAGCTCCGAGGCAGGCGCCGACCAACGGGAGGAAGAGCGGCCATGGATGGCCGCGGAAGCCTGCCGAGGTGGACGCGACGCCCGGACAGGATGTCCGGGCAGGAGCGGCAAGGCGCGCGACCGAGGGCCCCG
>JACRIV010000064.1 GCA_016220005.1 Deltaproteobacteria bacterium | reverse complement strand
GATCCGCCTGGAGAAGTGGCTCAAGAAGAAGGGGGACACGGTTGCAAAAGGAGAAGCGATCGCGGAGTACACGGTCGGGCGGGGGAGAACGGTTTACGTGCTCTTGGCGCCCTTCGACCTCACCCTGGGGGACATCTTCGTCGAGTACTGGGACAAGGCCGAGGCGGGCCAGACGCTGGCGCTGATAACGCCGGTCGCGAAATCAATACAATCTTTCCGGTAACGTGGGGAAAAGCAGAACTCAGGAGAAACCTGGATTACGGATAGTCGGGACGGTGATCGGGGGAGGCGAAAACGCCTCCTCCCCTCCAGGATGATATTTCTTTACGGCGCGTTTTTCCTGAGCGGGGTTTCATCGCTCCTCTTCGAGGTTCTCTGGATCAGGCAGGTTACCCTGCGACTCGGCAGCTCGCCGGTTTCCTTCGCCATCGTTTCCTGCGCTACGATCCTTGGCGCCGGGTTGGGGGTGTATGCGTTTCCAAAGCGCCTCGTGATTCGGGCGAAGCGCCCCTTTTCGATTCCTGCCGTTGCGGCGTCCCTGTTCGGAGCAGGAAGTTACTGCTTTCTTCAATACGGTCAGGCCGGTCTTCCTTTCCTTGCGATCTGCGCGGTCCTCTCGGGGGCGCTCGTTTCCTCGGTAGCCGCGTGCTGGGAGAGAACCGCGGGGAATGGTCTCGATCGGGGCACCGGCTCCCTTTTCGGGATCCACGTCGTGGGCGGGGGAGTGGGTGCGGCGGCCGCGGGTTTCTACCTGCTGCCCGGGATCGGGCTGAAAGCTTCCGGACTCGTGGCCCTTTCCACAACCGTTCTCTCCCTCCCCCTTTATTTTCGAGCCGGGGAGAGCTTGAGACCCGGGGAGGAGCCGGGAGCCATCGGCGCGTTGGCTGTCCGAAAGAGCAAAAGCTTTCTTCCAGCCTTCCTCGCCGGGGTCACCGGGACAACGGGCCTCGGGGCGGAAATCTTGTGGGGGCGTTGGATTTCCCAGATGGCGGGCTCTTCCATATATACCTATTTCGCCATTCTCGTCATTTCGGTTGTGGCCTTTGGATGCGGCTGCCTCTACGCCGGAGGCGGTTTCCCCTCGAGGGAAAGGGGGGAGAATCCGTTCGGCTTCACGACGTATTCCGTTCTTTCCATCGCCTACCCGGTGACCCTGCTTTCGCTCCTCGTCCTGCTTGCCGGCAGGAATCTTTCTCCGCTGTGTCTTTTCGCCTCGGCGGGGCTGAGCCTCCCGCTGGCGACCTTTCTTCTCACGACCGTTATCCTTTTTCCCGTTCTCTTTTCCTCCGGGGCGTTCTTTTCGCTCGCTCTCCGCTGGAGCGTCCCGGATGGCCTCCCGGGCTACGAAACGGTCTTTCTCTCCAATTGCATCGGCGCGGCGGCGGGCGGGCTGCTCGTTCCTTTCCTCTTCGTTCCTGCGCTGGGGGTGGGAGGGGCTGTCGTCGCCGTCGTTGCATTGAACACGGTTCCCGCCTTCTTCCTGAGGTCCGGCCGCCCGGGCAATCGAACCCGGGCTGTCGTCCTGGCGGCTTCGGCCGCGGCCCTCTCGGTCGCCGCCGTCTGGCTGAGATCGCATCCCCTCTACTTTCTCCTTCCCGGGACGGTAGACGCGTTTTCCAAAGGTGGCGGGGAGAGCGGCGGGATGCCGCCGTGGAAAGGGAAGCCTTCTTTTTACAAGGAGGGGGCCTACTCGACGGTCATCGTGGGCCGCGAGGGCGGAAATGCGATTCTCATCGTGGACGGGAAGCCGGAGTCGAACTCTCTCCGGGACCTGCCGACGCAGAAGATGCTTGGGGATTTGCCGTTCCTGGTCAGGGGAGAGATATTCAGGGACGTTCTGTTGATCGGGCTGGGAAGCGGGGCGACCCTGGAAACCCTACTCGCACACCCGGTGGCGAGAGTGGAGTGCGTCGAAATATCTCCCGAGGTCGTGGCCGCCGTCGAAGGAGGTCTTGAAGAAAAATACGTCCGGGCGGTCCGGGATCCCCGCGTCCGCGTTTCCGTGCGGGATGGAAGGCGGTATCTGCGAGACAACCGATCGAAATTCGACCTCATCATCTCCCAGCCCTCCAATCCCTGGGTCACCGGCGCCTCTTCCCTTTTCACCCGCGAGGCGTTCCTGGCCATGGCGTCGTCATTGTCCCCCTCAGGGGCCGCGGTTGTCTGGTTTCAGACGTATGGGACGACCGCCACGGATTTCCTGGTGGAGCTTGAAACCTTGCGGTCGGTGTTCCCCCACATCCTGGCTTTCTCTTTCATGCCGGGAGACGTCATTTTCCTCTGTTCCCTCATGCCCATCAAGGTTGACTTGCAGACGATGCAGGCCGCTGTTTCCGCCGGGCCGCACGTCCTCCAAGGAGTTTCGAAGAAGACGGGAATTACCGATGTCTACAGCGTCCTGGGAGGGTTCTTCGGCGGGATTCCCCCGGCTGAAGCGGGGGAAGCGCCGAGGGTACCGCTGAACACGGACGACAAGCCCTGCCTGGAATACAGGCTCGCCTCTACCATCGCGGAAAAAGACCCCTACCAGGCGTATTCCGTGATCAACTCTCCCGTGAATCTAAAACTTCTTTATTTAGAAGGGTTTTCCACTATGCTCCACGACCGGAAGGGAGATTTTCTCGTCAAATGGGGGGAAGCGATGTGCCGAATCGGCTTTGCACGCTATGCCGAGGGGTTTTTCCTGGAGGCGCTCAAGATCCAGGGGGAAAAGGCGCGCCTGGTAAACGATCTCGGCATTGTGAAATTTGAACAAAAAAATTATGATGAATCGAAACGGCTTTTTATGCGCGCCCTTGCCCTCGATCCCGGAAACGCGTCGGCGCGCGAAAACCTGCTATCCTTGGAAAAAAGGGGGCCGTGATGAGGAGGGTAGCCATCCACTTGCGGATCTTGTTTCTTTTGACTTTAGGAGCGGCCCTGATGTTGGCTTGCACGAGCGATTCGACATCCACCACGGGTACCCTTTCAGGAACCGCATCCGTGCCGTCCACGGGGAAAATCTCCGGGATCAACGTCCTGATCCCGGAATTACAGCTGAAAGCGACAACGGATTCGGCAGGGCGCTTCACGTTCAACAACCTCCCGCCGGGAGTTTATCTCGTTCAGGCTGAGGACAACGCCTACAAGCTGCAGGACAAAAAAACGGTGACCATTTCCCCCGGGACGGGATCGAGCGCGACCTTCACCCTCGTGCCGGACAATACCGTCGGGACGGTGGTGGGCTCCGTGCCGAGGAGTTCCCTTGACAACACTCCTCTCGGGAATCCGCCGCAATTCCCGCGGACGCTCGCGGCCTACGTGGCGGGACAATATGCGTTTCTGGCGGACCACGCCGGCGGCGTTCCCATCGTGGACGTCTCCGTTCCGACTTCTCCGAGAGTCGTGAAGATCATCGACGCCCCATCGAAGCCCACGGGGTTCTTGAGCAGGGCCCTCATGACATACGGGACGGATGACGGCAACTACCTCGTTGCCGTTTTCGACGCCGACGGTGCGATCTTCTATGACGTATCCGACAAGAGTACGCCACGGATGGTGTACCAGGTGTTTTCCATCGACAACTCGGTCGGGGGAATCGATCCCTCGGGCCTGCCTCCTGATTATCCTAACCTCCAGACCCTTCTCTCGACAGGTGATTTTGCCCTCGGGCCTCAGGCCGTCACGGGGAGAGGAAACATCGTATACGTGGGAGGGTACCACGTCATCCTTGTCTTTGACATCTCGAACCGCGCGGCTCCCGCACTCCGCAAGGCGGTGGGCACCGACGGTTACTCCGCGGACCTGGCCATCCAGAAAAACCTGCTCGTCTATGCAGATGGGCAGGATGTCGAGATATACGACATTTCCAGCCCGTTTAACCCTTCCCTTCTCGGGACGTATCTGAGCTCGGTGATCGGAGATTACCTGGGCGCGGCCACGACGGACAACGTTGCGGCCATCTCCCGCGGAACCCCCGGGGTCGAGATCCTGGACCTCTCGAATCCTTCGAACCCGACCTTGCTGCAAGCTTTTTCGGACATACAGTCCCAGGGAGTGGACAGCTCGTGGGACGGGTATTTCTATGCCGCCGCCTATGACCCCCTTACCCTGAGTTCGTGGATGAAAGTATACCGTACCGATTTGTCGACCCGGTCGGCGGCCGAATTCTACAGCGTCCCCCTCTTCACCAATCCCGCCTACGCGATGAACGTGGCGGTTTCCGGGAACTATGCCTATGTCGCCGGAAGGGACGACGGGTTGAAAATCGTCAAGATCAAGTGAGTCGGGGGTTCACCCGCTTTTCCTTCCGGTGAGCCGCTCGTAGAATTCCCGCTTCCCGGGGGAGAGCTTGGCGGCCTCGCGCAGGTCGGAGGCCGCCTCTTCCTTTTTCCCCGCGCCCATCCTCGAAACGGCTCGCAGGAAGAAAGCTTCGCCGTTCGTCGGGGAAAGTTCTATGGCCCTTGAAAAAGACCGCTCCGCCTCCGAAAATTTTCCGTTGTTTCCTTGGACCTGCCCCAACCTGAGCCATGCATTCGGCTCGCCGGGATCGACTTTCAATGCTTCCCGAATCAACTCCTCCGCCCGGGCCGGGTTCCCTTCCGCGATGTGGCACTCCGCGCTGTTCATGAGGGAAGGCACGTGCTCCGGGTTTATGTCCAGCGCCATGCGAAAGTACCGTAAGGCGGAGGGGATGTCCCCGGTCTCGTAGCGCATGACTCCCAGCATCCCGTATACCTCCTCGGACGGGATGATCTCCGCGGCGCGAAGGAGCAGCGCCTCAGCCCCCGGGGTATCCTTCCAGGCACGGTATCGGAGAATCCCGCCATAATAATTGATCCAGTAGTAGTCCGGCGCGGCTTCGATGGATTTTGCCAGCAACTCCCCGCCGGTCCTCAGGTCACTGCGTGCGATGGCGCTTTCGGCGGACATCCTGTACATGTCGGAAACCAGTTCGCGGTTCCGATGGTCCAGGAATCTGCCGGTATCCCGGAAAAGCGCCCTCAGGAACCGCGTGCTCCAGAGGTCCGGCAAGGAGGAATCGTCGGGACGGCCGACGGAGGCGTATAGAAGCCCGAAAGGGGTGGCCGGCTTTCCGCTTTCAGGCGCAAAGGAGGCGACCTGGTTGCTGAAGAACATCCTTCCCCCGTAGCGCCGGGCAAGCGCGTCGTCGATCTTCTTCCGCGCCCGCTCCTGGGCCGCTTCGCCCTTCTCGGAATAAGCGGCGTTGTAGTCGCCTTGGAAGAGGATTCCGCTTCGGCCGTAGACCGTAACGTCGGGCCGGAGTTCCTCGACGAACCGGAAGTAGAGGAGCGGGAAGGTCGGCACGTCATACTCCGTGGCCAGCCCTGATGCCGCAGGGAGCGGCTCGATGAGATTCAGCGAGTAGGCGTGGAGGAGCAGCGAGGAGGAGCGGTCCGCGCTCTTCCAGTTCCTTTGGAGAGTGGCCGCGATGAGAGCGCAGAAGATAAAGCCGAGAACCCCGGCTGTTGCGCGGCGGCGGGAAGCGGCGGGGAAGCGACGGCAAAGTTCCGCCGTCCATTCCCACACCTGGCAGGCGCCGAGCGTAAAGAGCAGCGCGAACAAGGCATAGGTGGACAGGAATTTGTTGGAGCTGATTCCCTCGAAGATCTCCCTGCTGGGATCGTTGAGCAGGTAGAGCGTTGCCGCTGCCGGGACAGCGATGAGTAGCATGATGGAGGGCAACAGGTCAGCGCGGCGTTTCCGCCATAAAAACCAACCCCCTGGGGGGAGCAGCAGGAAAACGGGCCAAGGCCATTGCATCCTCGCGAGGTGTACGAAGTCCCGCGCCCGGTGTGCAAGCCTCAGCCAGGAGAAGGAAAGAGAGGGCCTGCCGGCGTACTGGGACCAGAAAATGTGCGTAAAAAAATTGAACGGTACGAACGTATCGCCCCAGTTGAGCGGGGGACGCGTGGCCGCGCGCAGGGGGAGAAGGAGGAAAATGACCCACCCGGCAACGGCCGCCAAGATCGCGGCGTCGAGGGATTTCGCCGCCGTCCGAAGTCCGAGCTTCCGGGCGAAAAGGTAAAGCCCCCCCGGCAGAGCGAAGAGGATGAAATAGTGGATCCCCAGGGCGTACCCGAATAGAAAGGCGGCGGAATAATAGAGAGCCCGGTTTCTCCTGTCCTCGCCCGGCTCCGGATCTTTCGAAGGTCCCCCATCCGCCATTTCGCCCAGGAAAAGGAGGAGAAGAAGGCAGGCGACGTGGATCGTGTACACCTCCGCCGACCCGGACTGGGCCCAGAGATCCACGGAGAACGCCATCAGGAGAGACCCGGCCACAGCGGTAAACGCCTGTCCCGTCCACCGGAAAACCAGCAACGCGAACACCGCGGAAGCCAGCGCCGACCCGAGGGCGGAAAGGAGGTTAAGTCGGAAGGCGATATTCCCGAGGGGGAGGAGCGAGCCGATCTTCCCCAGAAAAACGTAGTGCGCATACCCCGGCGGGTGGGGAATCCCGAGGACGTGCGAAGCGGTGGTGAATTCGGGGCTGTCGCCCGGATAGATGGATGGCGCCGCGGTAAACGCATAGACGGCGAAAGTCGCGACGAGAGGAAAAAGCGCCACGATCACAGAGGTCCGTCGGCTATCCATGGCGGGAAACCATCGAGAGGATCATCATTCCCGCCCGGGCTTTGCGGAGAAGCCTGGCCGGCGATGCGGCAGAGAGCAGCTGCCGGCGGATATAGTCCCGGTGGAAGTAAAACTCCCGGTACGCTTCTTTCAGGTAGCTCTCCAGCTCCGGAGCCGGGATGTCGGAGATCCAGTGATTGAGGAGAGGGACGGAATGCAGGCCCGCACGTCGGTTTGGGGCCAGGTAGGATTTGGGGGCGGCCGCGCCGCCCCGTTCGATCTCGCGGAAGAGTTCCGTTCCCGGGAAGGGGGTGCAGATCGACATGGTGAGGTAGGTCGGCCGGATCTCCCGGATCAAATCGACCGTCCGAAGAAAATCTTCCCTCGTTTCGCCAGGCAGCCCCACCATCGTGTGAGCGTGCGTATCGATCCCCGCCTTGCGGCATGCGTGGAAAGCCGCCCGGGTTTCCTCCACGGTGATGCCCTTGCGGATGCGGTTCAACACGGACTGGCTGCCCGACTCCACGCCCATCCGGACGAGGTGGCACCCGGCGGACTTCATCCCCTTCGCCATCTCCGCGTCGACGAGGTCAACGCGCGTGCTGCATACCCAGGCGAGCCGGAGGCCCTGTTTTCGCATCCCCTCGCAGATGACCGCCAGCCTCTTCCCGTCGCCGGTGAAAAGCTCGTCGCGGAAAAAGACTTCCCGATAGCCCGCGTCTTGAATGGCGAGCAGTTCGACGAGCACGGAATCGGGGGACCGATATCGGACCTTTCCTCGGAAGAACCGTGGAGAGGAACAGAAGGTGCATTTCCCGAAGCACCCGCGGGACGTAAACGCAGTGGTAAAGCGGGCGTTACGCACTACCGGGTTGAAGTATTTCCTGTTGTCCGGCAGAAGCGTACGGTCGGCGATGGGAAGCGAATCGAGGTCCGGGCGCCGGGCTTCGCCGGCAGGATGCACCGGGCCGCGGCGATCCTTGAAGCCAACCCCCGGGATGGGATCTTCTGCGGGAAGGCCTGCGCCTCTGATCGCCTGCGCCAACTCCAGCGCAGCCAGTTCCGGCTCTCCGCGGATGATGAAGTCGACCTCTCCGTGCCCCAAGGCTTTTTCCGGCTGAAAGGACGGATAAGCGCCGAACAGGACGGTCCGGGCTCCCGCCCGTGCCTTGGCCTCCCGTAAAAAAGGAAGATCGATTTCCACGCTGAGGGGAGAGCTCATGCAGAAGAGCAGGTCATCGGCGGTAAGGCGGTCGACAACCTCGGAAGTCCGAAGCCGCTCCGCCGGGGCGTCCACGACATAGGCGGGAATTCCCGCATGGCGCAATACGGTGGCCATCTGAGCGAGGGGGACCGGAGGAAACGATATGCCCCCCACCCTTTTCCCCCCGCACCAGCACCCGTAAATGAGATCCCGGACCAGGCCGCCACCGCCGGGGATCGGCGGGTTAATAAAAAAGGCGCGCACCGACCTCTTCCTCATAAAGATCCCTTCCGTTGACCGTAGAGCGAACGGTTGTCCCATGCCCGGACTTCGTGATGACGATTTCCGATTCGACGCGCCCCTGGGATTCCCACTCCCCCGCGACGGCTGCGCGGGTTTTCTCCTCCAGCGCGCAGGCAGGCCCTTGTTCCGCGGCGGAAAAGAACAACGACGAGGGGCTGTTCGTGGGAGCAGTCCAGTGACAGGAAACGAGCCGGGAAGGATAAGGACCGCTCGCCTCGACGAGATCCCTGATGGATACCTCGTCGGGGGAAAACCGGATATGCCTCCGGATCCGGACGGGGGCTTTCTCCCCGGGCTCGAAAGCCGCTCGTTTGACACGGGCTTCGATCTTTCCGGAGAGCCACGGCAGGCGCCGGCCTCCGACGAGGTGCGAAAAGGGCAAGAGCCCTGCGCCGACCTTGACCGCCGCATCTTCCTCTCGCACCCTGCGAAATGTGGATTCCCACGAATACTCCGAATGAGGCAATAGACGGTACGCCTCGGAGGACGCGGGCATAAACAACTTGCCACGGGAGCGCAGGCAGTAGGTGGGGGCGTCCCAGATGACCTTGCGGAGACCGTTTGCATGGACGGCCACTCCGCCTTTCCTTGCCTGAACGCAGGTGCGGAATTCCTCGCCTTCGGCGACGTACAGTCCCCCACATTTCGACGGATCCGGCTCGATGCGGGTTTCCTCGATCCCGCGGGGGGAGGGGGAAGAAGACATGCCGAAATGAGCATCGATGAAGGAGGGGAGGAAAAAATGTGCGGCATAACGGTCGTCGACCGTTGAGGGGGTCGGCAGCAATCCCGAGGCAATCGCTTGGCGGACACGGGGGGCCAGGCGTCTCGCGGAAGCCGAGTCAGGCGACCACCTCTCGATTGCGAAGGGCATCAGGAAGTTGGTGCCTCGCCAGGAGAGACTTGCAGGGGACGACCCGTCCGGCATGACGAAAAGTTCCAGGAAATGAAGTCCCTTGCGGATCGGTTCCTCAAGTCCCGCCATCCCTCTGTCCGCGCACCTTGTCAGGAAGTCGAGGGAGAGGCTCTGATATCCGAGGTCCGGTCCCCCGTATTCCGGAATCCACCCATCGGACGAAAGATGCCGTGCGAGCGTGTCCCTCGTTTCGGCTGCCGGTTTCTTCCAATCGCTTCCGAATATGCTTGAGCAGTTGTGCAGGGAGAGGAGGGCGGCTGCGGCCTGGTTGCCGGGCGGATCCCCGGAGGTTCTCCCGCCAATCCAGGATGCGGCCATGCGCAGCGTGCGTGCGGCACGGTCCCTGATCGCGGGGGACAGTTCGTTCGAAAGCAGCAAAAACGTTTCGGAGAGGTAAGCAGCAAGATAAGCGGTCGCGCAGAAGCTTGGCTGGCCTCGGTACCATTCGGAGAAAGATCCGTCCCCGTTTTGAAGCGAGCACGTAAACGAAACCGCCGCACAGACATAGCGGAATATGGCGTCGCATCCGTGGAAGGGATTCGTTTCCCGCTTCTCCTTATACAGTCGTGACAGGGGATAGAAGGCGCATTGCCGCGTGGAAGGGTGAAATCGGAAGCCGAACCGGTAGAGCCAGGCGTCACGGCTGAAGCTGCCCTCCAGAGGAGAGCCGGGGAGCCGGTTCAGGTTGCCGAGTAGCCGGTGGAAGGCGGGGATGCTATGATTCCAATATGGAGTTGAAAATTCGAGCATTTATCCTTCAATACATCGTTCCCGCCCTGGCGGTTACGTTCCTGTTGCTTCTTTTTATCATAATACGTCTGGAACGGGACTCCGCCTCGTATTTACGCATGGGCGATGATTACGCCCGCCGGGGGGAAAAGGCGGAGGCCTTTTTTTATTGGAAAATGGCGATCCAGATGTATGTGCCGTTTTCTGCGATGCCACGAGAAGCGGCGGGAAGGCTTCTCGCGGCCGGCGAGGAGGCCGAGAAGAAGGGGAACGACGTTGAGGCGCTCCGGGCGTACAACTACCTGCGGTCAGGGTTGTTGGCTACACGGCATATCTGGCAACCCATGCCGGAAATGACCAGAGCGGCCGAGGATCGCCTGACGTCCCTTGCGCCCCCTGCCGAACGGGACAGGCAGGCCGCATTGTTGCGTGTCAGGCACGGGACCGCCGCCGCAGGGATTCCGCTCATCCTGGTCGGTACATTGGGATGGCCGGTGTCGATGGCTTATCTCCTGAGAGAATGGAAACGCGGCGGGAACATCTGGCGTTGGCAACGGTTCCTCCTTCCGGTCGTTTTCCTGCTTTCCCTCATTTCCGGCGCGCTGGTGTCCTGATCCCATCGCGGTTTTCTCTCCCCGCGGGGATTCGCGGAGAGCGCGCGCCGTTACTTCCCGGGAGTGTCCGAGAGGCCGGAGCTTCCGGGTCCGCGCTCGTTCCGTACACGGACGGGCCGGCGGAAGAGATCGTCGATAAGCGTTTTTCTCAATTGCCTCGCGATCAGATCGGCCAGCAGGCCCAGCACTGCGGTCACCGCCGAAAAAGTGTAAAGAATGACGTCCGACTCCTCCAGGTCCCAACGCCTGTAGATGTCGAAGGCGGATTTGCCGGTCGCGAGCAGGAACAGGATGAGCGATGTGGAAAGGAAGACCCGCAGGGGCGCGAAATATGTGACGGACCTCAATATTTGAACGAAGAACCGGAACGTGTCCGTGATGACGTGAAACTTGGATTTTCCCACGCGGGGGAGGTAATCGATCGGGACGAAGCTGACCGGCACCCCCATGCCGATGAAACAGAGAGTCAGCGTGCTCACGCAGGAGTGGCTGTCCGGGAGGAGGTGGAAGAAGGCGAGGGCGTCCTGCCGCCCGAACGCCCGCATCCCGGAGTTTATATCGGGGATCGGCTGTCTTACGAAGAATTCGCCGAGTTTCCGGAGGAGGTATTTCACGAAAGCGCGCAGCCAGGGGACTGTTCCCGCCTCGACCTTTCGCGCCCCGACGACCTGCCGGAATCTCGCGAGTTCGGCAAGCATCCGAGGGATCGCGTGCGCCGGGTAGGAACCGTCCGCGTCCATCAGCAGGATGTTTTCGCCCTGCGCCTCCAGGATCCCCGTCTTGATGGCAGCGCCAGCCCCCCTCCGCTGCTGGTGGCTGAAGACGCGGGCGCCCGCTCCAACCGCAATTTCCGCCGTCTCATCGGTTGATCCGTCATTGACGACGAGAATCTCATAAGGGAACGGTGCACCGGCGAGTGAGGACCGAATGTCCTCGATGACGTTCCGGATGCTTTTTTCTTCGTCAAATGCGGGGAGCAGGATGGTAACGTCCGGGGTTTGCACTTTATACCCGACAGGGTCCTCATGTCTTGGGTTCCGCCGATGAAATATAATACCACCATATGAAGGTGCGAACGGGCGTAAGGGTTTTTGAGGGACGGGGTTGCCGGCGGTCATTGGTCGCTTGGGGGCTCTTGTTCCTTTGCCTGCAAGTTCCTGCAAGCGCTTTTTGTTCCGTTGCCATCGTGGACCGGGCCTGGCTGTCGTCGTGGGACAGGAACGGCTTCTCTTCCTCGTCCGGCGGCCCCATCCTCCTGTTCTCCGGGGAAGACCAGGTCCACCGTCTGGTCGGGGCCGGCGGGACGTGGTCCGGGAGATCCTTCCTGCAGGTCGTTCCCCTGGAAAAGGAAATCGGCCAGGCACACTTCGAGAACTGGCTGTCCACTTTCCCCGCTGCTGTGCGAAAGGAAGGATGGTTCTCCCTCGACAACGGATTCATCCGGGGAGGGAAAAAGCTGGAACACGTCACGGTGTGCGCTTTGAATCGCACGGATCTGTGGCCCAAGCGCCCGACACTGGTGATCGATGTCGGGTTCTTCCTTCCCCTCTACAAGGACGAGGTCCGCACGCCGATGATCAATCTTGCAATGAGGTTGATCTCGACATTGAAAGCCGCCGGGGTGGAGTCGGATTCCATCTGGCTGGTCAGGCGGAACGGCGATTTTGAATTTCCCTTGGAATTCGGTTATTTGCCCGGGTTGCTGCAGGAGACATTCACGAATCCGGAACGGTTCAGCAACTCGTTGCCGGAAAAGTGGAAACGCCTGGATGCCGCACAGTACCTGGCGTTCTTCGGCCAGGTGGAGGAAGCCCTCCGGGAGTACGAGGATCTGATGCGCCTTGAGGATGCCCCTTTCCTCCTGTACGAGGGTGCCATTTTGAAGTTCAAGTACGGCGACCTGGATGCTGGGATAAAATACTTGCGGGGCGCGGCGATCAAGGACCGGGATTACAGTCGCGGTTTTCTCCTCCAGGCGTTGTATTTCTGGCGGAAAGGAGAGCTTGCCGCCACGGAGAGCATACTCCGCGCAGGGAGGGACCTCTTCCCCGACGATGAAATGATGTCCATCGGTCTCGCCAGGGTATTGACCGAGCAGGCGCTGTCCGAAAGGGAAGCAGACCCTCTCGGGGCAAAATCGCGCGTTGATGAGGCTCTCTCCCTTGCGATACCGGAGGAGATCAGGAAAGAGATAACCCATGTCTGGGGCAGGGGTGTTCCCCCGGGTGAAAAATAGCGCCCATTGTGTAGTTTTTCCCTATCTCCGCTCGTATCACTGTATTGGCAGGCCTTGCGGAGGTATGAGTGCATAAAAAGCTGGAGAACGTCTTCTACGAGGTCCGCGAGCCCCGCCTCTCCTGGGACGATATCGGCGGGCTCGCGGGCCCGAAGGCGAAAATGAAGGAAATGGTCTGCCTGCCGCTCACGCGGGGGGAAGAGCTCCGGAAAATGGGCGTCGTCCCGCCGGCGGGCGTGATGCTGTGGGGGCCGCTGGGGTTGGGGATCACCATGCTGGCCGAGGCCGCCGCGAAGGAAGCGGGAGCGACGTTCGTCTACGTCTCGGGACAGGAGATGCTGGGGAAGATGGATCGGATGGAGGAGGCGTTCAAGATCGCGGTCCGCGAGGCCCCGGCCGTCTTTTTCATCTCCGACATCGACTGGCTCTGCCCGCGGGCAGGGGCGACGTACACTTGGGGGAACGGCAACGTCCGCGGGAAGCCGCCCACGTTCGCCGACCCCGGCTTCACCGGGAAGTTTCTCGCCCTCCTCGACTCGCTCCTTCCGGAGACCCGCGTCCGGCTGGCGGGGTCGTGCTATCGTATCGACGTGGTGGACCAGGCGGCGATCAAGGAGAAGAAGCGGTTCAACCGGAAGATCTACGTCTCTCCCCCGACCCCGGAGGAGCGCAAGGAGATCCTCGCCATCTACGCCGCCCGGATGCCCCTCGCCGAGGACGCCGATCTCTCGACGATTGCCGTCAGGGCCGAGGGGTGCACGGGGTGGGACGTGGAGAATGTTTGCCGCAAGGCCGCGATCCTCGCGGTGGAAGAAGGGAGCGCCAGGGTCGCGCAGCGCCATTTCCTCTCTGCACTGGAAGCGATCATCCCCTGGCTCACTCCCGACATGGTGGAGGGGTACCAGCGGATCTTCCGCGAGGACTGCCCTCATCACTACTCCTTCTGATGCATCGGAGGGACCGTTGAAAGCGTTCCCCGCATCTCTTTTCGCACTTCTGGTTGCCGCGGCGGTCGTCCTGCCCGGTACGAACGCATCCCGTGCGAACGCGTGCGTGGGGCGGACCCTCCACGTCGGGTACTTCGACTCGCCCGACCAGGTGATGGTCGCGAACATCCTGGCCGTGTTCATCGACGAGCGGACCGGCACGACGGTGAAACTGAGCCGGTTCGGCTCCCGGGAGGAGGCGTTCGAGGCGGTCCGGAAGGACAGGATCAGCCTGTACAGCGATTACTCCTCGATCCTCCTCGGCCGGCTCGCCCCCGACGAGGAGAAGAACCTCGCCCGGCTGAAGGAGGTGCTGAACCGGAAGTACAACGTGGTCTGGCTGGAGTCGTTCGGGTACGACCGGTACTTTTCCGGAAAGGCGTACGCCGGTGAAAAGCCGGGCCAGGCGGGCCTGATGCTGTGCAAGGACGCGCTCTCGAAATTCCCGGCCCTTCCCAAGCTGCTGGCGAAGCTTCGCGGGGCGCTCGACAACGAAACGATGGCGTCCCTCCTCCACGAGGCGGAGAAGTCGGACCCCAAGGCCGTGGCGCGGCGGTTCCTCAAATCGCGTAAATTGATCTGAACCCTTCTCCGGTGGCGCGGTGATCCGCTTCCTTGCCTCCACGAAGCTCACGGTTGCCCTCTGCCTCATCCTGGCGGGGGCGGGGATCGCCGGCTCCCTTCTGTACAAGGGGAACACCGCGTTCGAGAAACAGGGGCCCTTCAACATCTTCCGGTCCCCTGTTTTCCTGGTCCCCGCGGGGATGCTCGTTTTCAGCATCCTCGTTTGCGCCGGGAAGCGTCTCGTCTCGCTGCCGCTTTCCCGACCGAGGACGTGGACCTTCGCAGGGCTCCACCTGGGGCTCGTCCTGCTTGCGGCGGGGATGATCCTGGACGGCCTGTTCGGGTTCGTCGGGACGAAATACTATTATGTGGGGGTACCGGAATCCTCCTACTTCAATTGGCGGGAGAAGCGGGAAAAGTCCTTCCCGTTCAAGGTCGAGGTCGCCGGAATGGAGACCCGCTACCACCCGCTGAACCTGCAAATCGGCGTGAAGGACGCAACGGGTAACAAGGTGGGCCTTTACACGGTCCGGGAGGGGGTTCCCTTCGCCGCGGGAAAGACCGGCATCGTCGCGACGCCGCGAAGGTTCGACATCGAGACGAAAACCCTCCTGCTGGACGCCGGCCTCGGCGGGCAAAGGATGAGCGGGATCCAGGCCACAGCGGAAATCCCCGCACGAATCGAGGGATACGCAATCACTCCCGTGGCGTACGCCAACCCGGAGCCCGCGGAATACGTCGCGCGCGTCCGGTTCCGCTCGCCGGGCGGTGCCGTCGCGCAAGAGGAGATCCGCATCAATCACCCCGTCCTTTTCTCCGGCGTCTATTTCTGCCTCGTGGACGTGAGCGCCGACAAGTACGGAAACCCTTACGCGGGGCTGCAGATGACCCGCGAGCCGGGGGAGAAGCTGTTCTGGACCGGAGCGCTCCTGTTCGGCCTGTCGCTCCCCGGACATTTCCTTGCCCGGAGGTACGCCGCGTCGGCGAGGTGCCCGGAGGCAGGGGAAGCGGCGGGCGAGCGTAAGGCGGCTGCGTTGCCCGGGGCGACGGCGGGGCGGTTGATCCTTCTCCTGGCTGCAGGGTTCCCCTCAGGGGCGCACGCCTTCGGGATGGTCATCGACCGCGATCTTGTATGGAAAGGGGAAGTGCGGGTCGCCGAGCCGGTCACCGTGGAGAAGGGGGCCACTCTGCGCATCCGGCCGGGAACGGTCGTACTCCTGTCGGGGGAGGACCGCGACGGGGATGGCTGCCGGGACGGCTACCTCCAGGTCTTCGGGACGATCCTTGTGGAAGGGGAGAAGGAGCGGCCGGTCCGGTTCGTCCGCATGCACCCGGAAAAAGCGTGGGAGGAGGTTTTCCTCAAAGATGCGGTCGCCTCCATCCGCCACGCCGTGTTCGAGGGGGCGAACTGGGGGCTCCATGTCCACGGCGGGAGCGTCAAGGTCGAGCATACGACCTTCCGGCGGAACGGCGGGGGAGCAAGGCTCAAAGGAACGGGGGCGGCATTCTCCCGATGTACGTTCCGGGGAAACGGCGTGGGGCTCAGGTTCTGGGACGGAGGACCGGCGGTCCGCGAATCGGTTATCGAGGGGAACGGCACGGGCCTCTTTTATCGCGAGGGGACCGGGGGTGGCAAGATCACTGGAAACCGGGTCGCGAACCGCGAGTGGAACCTCAAAGTGGGGGATTGGGCGGCGGGCGACCTGGACGCCGCCGGGAATTTCTGGGGCGACGGAAAGAACGACGCGGAGGCCTTCCGGGTCGGGGATTTCCGGGAGAAAAAGGACGCGGGGCGCATCGTCCTGCTGCCGGCCCTCCCTTCTTCCCCTCAACCCTGCGGCGCCGACACGCAGGAGGACCGATGACGCAGTGCCTTTGGAGCCGGAGGAAGTTCCTGCAGGCTGCAGGAGGGGCCGCGGGGACGTTGGCCGCCGGGGGTGCCGGCATGCTGGGGAACCTGCTCGCGTCCGTCCCCGAAGCGGCTGCGGCGGCGATCGGCGCTACGGTTGCGGCAGTGTCGGGGTCCAATCCCGCGGAAAACGTACGCAGGGCGGTCTCGGCGCTCGGCGGGATCCGGGCCTTCGTCTCGCGCGGGGACGTGGTCGTCCTCAAGCCGAACATCGGGTGGGACCGGACGCCGGAGCAGGCAGCCAACACGAATCCCGACGTGGTCGTCGCGATGGCGGAGATGTGCCTGTCGGCGGGGGCGAAGGAGGTGCGCGTTTTCGACCGCACCTGCAACGAGCCCAGGCGCTGCTACGCGAACAGCGGCATCCAGGCCGCCGTCGAGGCATTCGGGAAGAGGCACGGCGCTTCGGACGCGGCGCGGATCTACCACGTCGAAGAGCGGAAGTTCCGGCGGACGTCGATCCCGGGCGCGCTTGCCATGAAGGAATGGGACCTCTACCGCGATGCGCTGGAGGCGGACAAGATCATCAACCTCCCCGTGGCCAAGCACCACTCGCTGGCCACGGTGACCCTCGGCCTGAAGAACATGATGGGAGTGATGGGGGGCAACCGGGGGCAGATGCACTTCAACCTGTCGGAGTGCCTCGTGGACCTTCACCGGCGCCTGGACACGCGGCTGACGGTCATCGACGCCACGCGCGTTCTGCTGCGCAACGGGCCCTCCGGCGGGAATCTCGCCGACGTGCGCGCGCCGGGAAAGATGTTCGCTTCCACGGACGTCGTTGCGGCCGACGTGGTCGCCGCGGAGAAGGTCTTCGGCCTGAAACCCCCCGACGTGGCCCACCTCCAGAAGGCGCTCGACGCCAGGCTGGGAGTGGCGTCCCCCGCGCAGATCCGCGTGGTCGAGGCGTGAACCGGAAGATCCGATACCTGTTGGCGGCGATCTTCTTCCTGCCGCTCGTTCCCGCCTGCGCGCACCTTCCGAAGGCGGCGGATGCTCCGCCGGTCATTTACGTCGAGCGGGACACGGCCTGGAGCGGAGAGGTCCGCGTCGAAGGAATCGTCCACGTGCGGAAGAGCGCCACGCTCACGATCCTCCCGGGAACCCGCGTGATCTTTGCGCCGAACCGGTTCCCGCCTGCCGATGAGCACGAAGGGTTCTCCTCGCCCGGGATCAGGGTCGAGGGCCGCATCGTCGCGGAGGGCACCGAGGACGCCCCGATCGTCTTCACCTCCGCCGCCGGACCGGCGAGGCCTGGCGCCTGGGACAAGATCCTGTTCACCTTCAGCGCGGGGAATCGCTTCCTGCACTGCACGTTCGAGGGGGCCCGCTACGCCTTCCATGCCCACTTCTCGGAAATCTCGGTCCGCCGCTGCATCTTCCGGGAGAACGAGGAGGGGGTTCGCCTCGGGACCTCGAGGGTCAGGATCGAGGATTCGGTCTTCACCCGGAACGAGATCCGAGGGATCAACTTCAGGGAGTGCCGGAACGAGATCCGTCGGAACCTGGTGTTCGGCAACGGCGACGGCGTCTTCCTCCACTCGAAGGATTCGGCCTCGGTCCTCCGGGAGAACGCGATCTACGCCAACCGGAACTTCAACGCGCGGCTGGGGGACCTCCATTCGGACGACATCGACCTCTCCGGGAACTGGTGGGGCACCTCCCGGGAGGCGGAGGCGAGGGCGACGGTCTTCGACGGGGCGAATCTCCCCGGCGTGGGCACGGCGAAGTTGTCTCCGGTGCTGGCCCGCCCGCCCGTCGCGGGAGCCACGGTCCGCGGCGTCTTCGTCGTGAATCAGTCCCCGATGAAGGGGGCGGTCGTGCGTGCGTACGCGTCGCTTTCGGAAGGCTTCTTCGGGGACGGGTACGTTGCGGAAAGTTTCACAGACGAAAACGGCGTCTTCCGGCTCCTCCTTCCTCCGGGGCGCTATTTCATTTCGGGGCGGGCCGATTCCTCCGGCGGGATGCTCTTTGCCTTTACGGGAAAGAACCCGGTGCTCGTCTCTCTCGGGGAAACGGTGGAGATCGGACTGCCGGCCGTGGTCGCCCCCCCGAAGGCGGTCTCCCGAACGGAAACCGCCTCCCGTTCGTCGATCGTCGCGCGGACGACTTTCCAGGGGAAGCCCGAAGGGATGGTCGCCGTCCAGGCGGCGCGCCCGGACGCTCCCGATTTTCGGGGGGCGGGGGAGGCCTCCGCCCTGACGAACGAGGGGGGGGTCGCAAGGCTGTTCCTGCCGCCGGGGAAGTACCTGCTCTCCGCGCGGAAGCGCACCACGGGGGCTGCCGTGGGCATGGTGGAGGAAGGAGGTCTATTCGGCGTGTACCCGTATTCCCCCGTAGAGGTTGCTCCGGGGACCTCCGTGTTCGTGGAGATCCCCTTGTTCCGGAAGCAAGGCCTGCTGGCGGGCGAGGATGCGGGCATTCGCGTTCCCGAACCGGCGGCGCACGCCGAAGCCACGGCCCTGCTGTCGGGGAAGGCGGCCCAGGGGTACATCGTCTTCTTCTATCGCCCGCCGGAGACGATCGGGAGGCCGGTCGCCCGCTCATCGGTGGTGTCCGGATCCGGAAGGTTCACCGTCCACCTCCCGGGAGACGGCGAATATTCCGCCTTCCTTCGCAAGGCGATCCAGGGCGTCCCCGGGGGCGCGGAGGAGGAGCGGATAGGGCCTTTCTCCGTGCGCCTGGAAGGGGGCCGGTTTCTCCCCGGGATACTCTCCTTCGGATCGCCGGCGCGTTGATGCCGCGTACCCGGACGATGGAAAGAATCTCCCTGCTGCTCTCGACAGTCTTTTTCTTCTTCTGTCGCATGGCGATCGCGGGGCCCGCCGGTCCTCCCGCCGCAGCGATGCAGGAGACAGGGATCGGAGGGAAGATATCGGGGGAGGTCCGCCTCTCCGGGCATGTTCATGTGACCGGGGATCTCCTCGTCCTGCCCGGGGCGATGTTAACCGTTGCCCCGGGCACGGTCCTTGTCTTTGAAAAAAGCGAATCCTCCAAGGTGGACCCGGAATATTTCTACGGCGGGACGGAACTCGTCGTGCGGGGGGCGCTGCGCGCCTCGGGCGCCCGGTTCCTGTTCCCTGCCCGGAGCGGGGGGATCGTGGTGGACGGCGGGAGAGCCGAACTGTCGGATTGTCTCGTCTCCGGGGCGGAGACCGGGATCACGGTCCTCCGGGGGGGATCCGTCGCGGCCACAGGACGCCTGGCGGTCACGGACTGCAAGGTGGGAGTGGCGCTCTTTCCGGGAGGCGTGGGGGAGTGGATCGGGGCGGGTGAGGTGACCTTGACGAAAAACGGCATCGCGGCTGTCCGGTTCCCCGGGGCTCCCGCGGTTCCGTCGACGTTCCTCTACCGGCAGAGCGAGGAGACGGACGTGCTGGCGTGGGAAAGTCCTTCCTCTCTTCCCCGGGGGGAGCATCGTCCTTGGCCCGTGCCCGCCGCCGGCGCACTCCGGCTGGGGGACACCTTCCTGGACCGGAACCGCACCCTTTCCGGAGATGTCGTCGTCGACGGCGTCATCCGCGTGGCGCCGGGAGTGACGCTGACTATCGCACGGGGAAGCCGGCTTTTCTTCACCTTCCGCGACACGGACGGGGACGGGATCGGCGAGAACGGGATCTTCCTGCAAGGGACCCTTGACGCGCGGGGGACGAAGGAGCGCCCGATCGGCTTCCTCCCGCTGGACGGGGCCGGGTGGGGGAAATGGGACGCCATCAACTTCATGGCAAGCGACCAAGGGGAGAACGTCCTCGAAAACGTGGAAATCGCGGGGGCGTACCGCGGTCTGCACGCCCACTTCAGCCGGCTCCGCGGGAAGGGGATCCGGATATCGGGCTGTTTCCGCGGTATCCAGTTCCAGGAGTCGGAGATGGATCTCTCGGAGGTCGAGGTGGCGGACTCGCTGAGCGCCCTGCGGTGCCGGGACTCCGATGTGAGGATCGACGGTTTCCGCGCACGGGACACGGTTTTCGGCGGCAACTTCTTCAGGAGCCGCGTGAAGCTCTCCTCTCCCGGCGTGACCCGGCCCGGCTGGTATGGCTTCCGTTTCCGGGAAAGCCGGGTCGAGCTCGCGAGGGGAGAGGTGCGGGAGGCCATGGTCGGCGTCTCGGTCCAGGAAGGGGCCGTTTCGCTGGACAGGTTCTCGGTAGAGAAGGGCGGACTGGCGGGTATCGCACTGCAGGAGGGGGATGTTAGAATGGGAACCTGCCGCGTTTCCGGTAGCAGGCTCGATGCCATCAGCGCGACCAATGCGAGGGTGTCCGTCGGCGGGGGGGCGCTCACGGGGTACGGCCGATACGCGGTGAAACTGGGCGGCCCCGCAGAGGTGACGATGAGCGGGGTGGAGTACACCGGCGGGCACGACGCGGGGAACCCCGTTTACGACGGAAAGGTTGCGCCGGGCCTGGGGGTCGTCCGCATTGAGTAAATACTCCAGGGTCGTCTTTTCCATACTCCTCCTCGGCACCGCGGCCGTGGTGGCGAAAGGATTTTTCCGGCCCCCGCAGCCCCCCCTGCGCGTGGCGTTCCAGGTCTGCAATTCGATCGAGGAGAACGGCCGGCGGTTCGAGCCCCTTCGCGCCTACCTGGAAAAGAAGCTGGGCCGGAAGGTCGTGGCATCCCACGTCAACACTTTCGATTTCGTCGAGATGGCGCAGCACGGGGATTTCGACGTCCTCCAGTCGAACAGTTACGTCTACGTCAACGTGCGGTCGAAAGTCGGCGCGACCCTCCTGGCGCGGGAGGTCAAGTCGGACACGGGGAAGGACACGGGCGGGCTCATCGTCGTTCGGGCCGACTCGCCGATCCGGTCGGTCGCCGATCTCAGAGGGAAGAAGATGGTCTTCGGGCCGGTCCTGTCCCCCGGCGGATACCTCACGCAGTATTACACGATGCTCCAGGCGGGGCTGGACCCGGAGAAGGCGCTCGGCAGGTACTTTTTCCTCCCCGGGGCGTGGCAGCACGAGAAGGTCGTCTACTCCATCCTCTACGGTGTGGTGGACGCCGGCGCAGTCAAGTTCGGAGACATCGATCGGATGGAAGCGGAGGGGAAGGTCAAAAAGTCCGATTTCCGCGTCATCGCGGAGTCGGAGCCGGTCCCCAACTGCACCTTCTTCGCCTTGCCGCACGTGGACGCCGTCACTGCCGGGAAGGTCAGGGAGGCGCTCCTGCGGCTCTCCGCGCGGGATTTCGTTGAAGTAGAAGGGGAGCGCGTCAACGTATTAAGGAGAGACGGGGTGAAAGGCTACGTCCCGACGTCGGAAGAGGAGTTCGACGTGCTGCGGCGCATGGCGAAGGCGGCGGACCTTCCCCCCTATGAGAAATTCTGATCCCGGGACGGAGACGTGGATTTCCTTGCAGGCAAAAGGCTTGCCGCGCTGGCCGTCGCATTGATGGCGCTGGCCGCTGCGGCCGCCGCGCGGGTGGCGGTCTCCGGCGATCCGTGGACGGAACCCGCCTCCGTCGCCTCCGCGGTCGGACCTTCCGCCGTGGACCACCTCGTGCGGGCGAGGGCGGCGGAGCGAAGGGGCGATGTGACGGAAGCCCTTGCCCGCTACCGGGAGGCCGTGAGGAGCAATCCCCGGCTCGTGGATCGGAAGTCATCGGAATACCTGGGGTCCGATTTCGAGGGGAAATTGAGAAGCTGGGTTGCGGGTTTGCGTGAGAAGAAGATCCCGGCGGGCCCGACCGCCCTGCCGGACGCGTCCTATCTCTTCCGCCGGATGTACGGGGGGTGCGGGTGATCCGGAAATGGTTCCTCTACCCCGAGTCGCCGGGTGCGCTCGCGCTCCTCGGCGGGCTGTTCGCCGCCGTCGCGGTCGGCCTGACCGCGCTGGGGAACCCGGCGTCGAGCGGGCTGTGCGCCTCGTGCTTTCTCGTCAACGTCGCCGGCGCGCTCCATCTGCACCCGAGGGCCACGCAGAGCTACTTGAGGCCCGAACTCCTGGGGATCGTCCTGGGCGCCTTCTTCGCGGCGTTCTCCTCGCGGGAATTCCGCGTCCGCGGGGGCGGGGGCTCCTCGGGCGTCCTCCACTTCGTCGGGGGCGCCTTCATCCTCCTGGGGTGCGAGGTGTTCATCGGCTGCCCGATCAAGGCGCTGCTGCGGACCGCCGGCGGAGGCGGCGCGGGCCTCGTCGGCCTGCTGGGGCTCGCGGGCGGGGTGGCCTTCGCCACGCTCTTCCTGCGGGACGGATACGGCTTCCGCCCCAAGGCCGCGGTTCCGGAGGCTGCGGGGCTGATCCTCCCCGGCGCGGCCTTCCTGTTGCTCCTTGCGGTCTCGATGGGCTCGGACCTCTTCGCCGCGGCGGGCTTCGGGGGAGGCGCCCATCACGCCCCCTTTGCGGTGTCGGCGGCCGCCGGGATCTTCTTCGGGGCGGCCGGCCAGCGCAGCCGGTTCTGCGTCACCGGGAGCATCAAGAGCGCGGTTCTCGCCCGCGACTTCCGGGAGGGCGCCGGGACCGTGACGTTCCTCGTGGTCGCCCTGCTGCTCAACGTGCTCCTCGGGAGTTTCCTTCCCTCGGTGGCCCTGGAACCCGGTGCGCACACGGACCTGTACTGGGCATTCCTGGCGATGGCGATGGCGGGGTTCGGCGCGATCCTGATCGCCGGTTGCCCCTTTCGCCAGCTGGTGCTCGCTGCAAGCGGCGACATGGACGCCGCGGCGGCGGTCGCCGGCATGCTCCTGGCCGCTTCGCTGTCGGTTGCCTTCAACATCGGCTCGTCCCCCGCCGGAGTCACCGATGCGGGGAAGATCGCGGTCCTTGCCGGGTGGGTCTTCTTCCTCGCCTTGGGGATCGGCTGCCGGAAGGCGGCCTGAAGCGGTGCGGGATGAGATGCTCCATCTGGGCATGGCGCTGGGCGGGGAGCTCCGGCACATCCTGCCGTACTTCCTGCTTGGGGTCGGGATCGGGGCCGTCATCCGTACGTACAGGCTCCATGTCCGGATGCGCGACTCCCTCGGGAGGTTCGGGGCGTACGCCATCCCGGCGGCCGTCCTCATCGGGGTGATCAGCCCCCTGTGCTCCTGCGGCTCGATCCCCCTCTTCGTGTCGCTCGTCTCCTCGGGCGTGCCGCTGGCGCCTGCGCTCACCCTGCTCCTGATCTCCCCGCTCATGAGCCCCAGCGGTTACACGATCACCGCCTGGGAGCTAGGGCCGGCATGGGCGAACCTGAAGCTTTTCTCGGCCCTCTTCATGGGGGCCTTCGCGGGAGGGGTGACCTTCCTCCTGGAGAGGAACGGCTTCTTCGGAAACCCGGGGGTCCTGCGGATTTCGGGTGTCGTCGACATCCATGCCTCCGATTGCCCGGGGGAGCTCGCGTGCACGTGCGGCGACCAGTGGAGCAACCGCCTGGCGCACAGGGGTCACGGCAAGCCGGTCCTCTTCCTCGCCAAGGCGTGGGAGCTGACGCTCAAGACGGGGAAGTTCACGCTGCTGGGCGTCGTCCTCGGGGTCCTGGCGGAGAGGCACATCCCGAGGGAGTGGATCGCGGGATACCTCGGGGAGGGTTCGGCGAGGAACGTCCTGCTGGTGACGATATTCTCGGTCCCCCTGCACGTCAACGAGATCACCGCCGCCGCGATCCTCTACAGCCTCCTGGAACTCGGGCTGGCGAAAGGACCGGCGCTGGCATTCCTGATCGGCGGGCCGGTGACGTCGATTCCCGCGATGTCGGTCCTCTTCGCGATGTGCCGCAAGCGGGTCGTCGCCACCTTCCTGGCGATCTGCCTCGCAGGCACGCTCCTCCTTGCACTGACGTTCCAGTTCCTCGTCAACCGGTACCCCGCCGTGAACCTGCTGTTCGAATACGCGAAGTAAGGGGAAGCCGATGCAGCCCAAGCGGAATCCGGAAGTCGTCTGGCGGCTGGAAAAAGGGATGCACGCGATGGCGTGGGACAGGGCCCGGAAGGACGAGGCGTACGAGGACCTGGGCGTCCTCACGCTGATGGTCAAGGGGTCCATCCACCAGCTGAACCTCGTGGGGGCGGAGATCTGGACGCGGATCAACGGCGTGAACTCCGTGGAGAAGATATCCCGCGAGATCGCGTCGCTGTTCGGCTGGGAACCGGAAGAGACGGAAGAGGCCGTTCAGGAGTTCCTCAAGGGGATCGAGGAGCGCGGGTGGGTGACGCTCTCCCGCGATGCCTCCGCCCCGCTGCCGAAATGGAAGAGCCATTGACGCTCCCGTATCTCTCCTCACCCGTGACGGTCAACTGGGGGATCACCGCGCGCTGCAACTTTGTCTGCAGCCACTGTTTTTCCCGCCTCGACCGCTCGCCCGAGCTCTCCGGCGAGGAGGCCCGGCGCGTGGTGGACATCCTCTCCCGCCATGCGGTGATGTTCCTCAACTACGGGACCGGCGAGCCGCTGCTTCGCGAGGATCTTTTTCCCTTGACGGAGTACGCCGTTGCCAAAGGCATGAAGGTGACGATGAACAGCAACGGGTCCCTCGTCGACGGGGCCGCTGCGGAGCGAATCCGTCAGGCCGGCTTCCACTCGGTGGGGATCAGTATCGACTCCGCGGACCCGCGAACGCACGACGCCTTCCGCCGGATGACGGGCAGCTTCGAAAAGGCGGTTCGGGCCGCTCGCCTCCTGAAGGAAAAGGGGGTGCCCGTCTCCATCTCCTCCGTCGTCTGCAAGGTGAACCACAGGGACTTTCCGGAGCTGGTCTCGCTGGCCAAGGATCTCGGGGCGCACACCATCGACCTGCACAACTTCAAGTGCTCCGGGGTGGGAGGATTGAACAAGGAGAAGCTCGACCTTTCCCCGCCGGAATGGAAGGCATTCTACGAGGCGGCGGTCCCGCTGCAACGCGCGGAAAAGAACATCCGGATCGCGTTCGACGACCCGATCCTCTCGCTGCTCGGGAAGGAGAAGGAGGAAGGGAAGCTGGTGGCCGGCTCCGTCTGCGGAAAGCTCTCCCTTTATATCAAGCCGGACGGGGAGATGACGCCCTGCGGCTTCATCCCTGTGACCATCGGACACATCCTGAAGGACGATTTAAGCAAGGTCTGGAGCGAGTCGAAGGTCCTCGCCCACCTCCGGGGCAAGCGGGCGACGGGGAAATGTTCCGGGTGCGCGACGTTCTCCTCGTGCCTTGGAGGATGCACCGCTCGGTCCTATGCCGTGTACGGCGTGTATGACGCGCCCGACCCCCACTGCTGGGCGGGAGAATCATAAGAACAGGGACGTTCCCTCAAAGTTCCGGCAGGTGAACCGCACCAGGGAAATGTGCCCTAGCCCCGTCGGGAGACGTTTTTCCGGTTAGAATATAGGGACCATTTCTCCTGGAGCGCCGATTGGACTACTCCGTGCCGATACGCGTCCGTTGGGACGTCGACTTTCGCGGACGGGCCGGGCGAACGAAGCGGATCGCCCGCCAGATAAGCGAGGCAACGCCTCTCGCCGTCGAGCTGAGGATCGAGGGGAAAAGGGGGCTGTCGGAGTTCCCCGCGATCTACACCGAGATCCACAAGTGCAACCCTCGAATCGAGGCCACCGTGCGGCTCTTTCCGGAGGCCGCCTCCGTAGCGCGGCGGGGATACTCCGTGGATTTCGTCTGGGAGGTGGGCCACCGCGAGCTGTTCCGCAGGGTGCTCCCCCCGGGCGCGGATGCGATCTCCTTCACCTCCGACGAGGGCTCCTTGGCCCACCTTCCCGATGTCCTGGAAGAGTTCGCCGAGAGCGAGGCGCGAGCGCTTCATCTTCCCAACGTCAACGCCATCCGGGCGCTGGCGGAGGTGGGATACGTCCCGATCCCCCGGCCCGGCCAACTGAAGGAAGCCGCAGAAAGAATTTCGCTCCTCGGCGTCTCGCTGGAAGGGAAGAAGCTGGTCGTTCACGATTACTTCCTCTGGAAGCTGCTCCGCGCCGTCTTCCCGAACGAGACGGGCGATCGGGTCGAGTTCTCGGGCTGCCAGGCCGCCTCGGCGCTCGCGCACGTGGACTGGGATGGCAACGTCTACCCTTGCGACTCCCTCCCCATCCGGCTCGGTAACCTTCAGGAAACGACCTTCGAGAAGATCTGGCGCTCTCCGGCGCGGCAGCAGGTGCTCTCCGCGATCCGGTCCCTTCCGCCCTCGTGCGAGCCGTGTGACCAGCTCGAAGAGTGCCGGTCCGGGTGCCGTGGGCTCGCCTGCCTCGCATCCGGGAGGATGAGCGAGCCGGATCCCTCCTGCGTCCCGCCGCCCGGCCCGACCGGTTCTTCGTCTGAAACCTGATTTTCCCGGGAGATGCGCGGAGACGCGGCAGAGCGTCCTCCGGGCGCTCCCTCTCAAAAGCGACCGCCCCCCCCGGTTTTTTATGCGCCCGATTCCAAGGACCGTCCCGGTTTCGGGCCGGCCGCGTTGAAATTGCCCGCCCGTTGGGGATGTGGTGTAATGCGCAGAATGGTCTTCGACGAAGATTCCAAGATCGCCCGGAAGGTCCAGAGGGGGGACCGGCAGGCGTTCGAGGCGCTCCTGGTAAAGTTCGAGCGGCCGGTTTTTTCCTTCATCTATCACTTTTTCCAGGACCGGGCGCTGAGTGAAGACTTGACGCAGGAGACGTTCCTGCGCGCCTACCGGTTCATCGACTCCTTCCGCCCCAAGGAGAGATTCTCCACATGGCTTTTTTCCATCGCGAAGAACATCTGCATCGATGAACTGAGACGCCTGCGGAAAGGGAGGACCGTCGACATCGAGGCGGTCGATCCGGACATCCTCGTTTCCGATGGCCGCAGGGGCGACGATCCCCAGCTGGCTTCGATACTTGCGCAGCAGGGGGAGATCCTCCGCCAGGTGCTCACGAGACTCCCCGAGAAGTACCGGACGAGCATCATCCTCTTTTATTTCAACGAGCTGAGCTACGAGGAGATTGCCGCGGTGATGAGAATCTCCTTGAGTAACACCAAGATATTGCTGTTCCGAGGAAAGAGGATGCTCTTGGACCTGTACCGGGACGAATCGGGCGGAGATGTGTAACAACGCAGCGGATTCCTTTGTACTATTGTTCAGCGAGGGAAAGGAAGGGACGCATTTTGACCAAGTGCGCCAAATTTGAGGATATTCTTGCCCGCTATGTCCACGGCGGGGTCCTTCTCCAGGAAAAAGATGCGCTCGAAAAACATCTTTCCGTGTGCGTTTCCTGCGAGAAACTCTACCGGGGAATCACCGACATCGACCGCCTCCTTCGGCAGATGCCGGAAAAGCTCATGGATCCGCCCCCATACCTGCGGGCAAAGATCCTGGCGCATCTGCCGGAGCTCGGGATGGCACCGCTTTGGCGACGATGGGGGAGATGGGCTGCGGCCCTGGGCGCGGTTGCGGTGTGCGCCCTGCTTGCAGTCGTTCTTTACCTGGGGAGCGCGCCGAGGGAGCCCCGTTTGGCTTCCGCTCCACCCCTTGTGCGCCCGGCCGGACCGGTTCCGGCGCCGGCTTCTGCGGCGCCCGGGCCGAAAGCTGCGGAGGAGACGCCTGCGCCTCCGGTGAAAGCCGCCCCGGCGGCGCCCGCACCGGGGACGGCCGTGGCGGCCGCCCCCAAGGTGCAGATCATCCGGGAGGTCAAAATCTATTTCTACTATCCACCGGCCACGAGGGTCGCCGTGACGGGCGATTTCAACGGGTGGAACCCGGAGGGCGTCCCCCTGAAGGCGGCGGGGAAACCCGGCCTGTGGAAAACGACCTTGCGTCTTAAGCCCGGCGCCTATTCGTACAATTTCATCGTGGACGACAACATCCTCGTTCCCGACCCCAACGCCCCCGACCAGATGCCCGACGGTTACGGGGGGACGAATTCCATCCTGCTGGTCAAAGGGGGAAATTCGGTGTGAAGTTGCGTCCGGCCCGGGCGCCGGCCCTCCTGGCGGCGCTTCTCATGTTTCCCGTTGCGCTTTTCGCCCAGAAGACATCGGTGGAAAGCCTGTGCCGTCTTCACGGGATCGAACAGCAGGAGAGCATCGCGCAGATCAGGGAAGCATACGTGGCCGCCCTGAACGCGGGTATATCCGAGGATGAGTTGTCTCCATTCGTGGAAGACATCCTGAAACACAAGCTGGACTGCGCCCAGATGGTTCGGGTGCTTTTCGTCACGACGACATTGCGTCGTGACGGGCTGCCGTATTTCGTGGTCTTCAGCAAGGTGCGGGAGGGGGTTACCAAGGAGGCGCCTCCGGCCCTGGTGGTCGAGGCGGCCGAATCGAAGCTAAAAACGTTAACTCTTTCACGCGACGTTTTAAAATCGCTCGAATCTTCGGGCTATCGGGTTCTCGACTTTCAAAACGCCGCGGTGATCGTTTCTTCTTACCTCGAGAAGGGCTTTCAGCCCGGCGAGGTGGTTTCGGAGATCAGAAACAAGGGGATCGAGGGGGCAGGGTTCGCAGCGCTAGCCGGGGTGCTGGAGAAACCAGTGAAACGGAAAGAACGCTGACCTTGGCCCGGACACGGGCCGGATGGCTGTGGGCCCTGCCGGCGATCGTCTCGGCCGTCGGGGGGGCGCTGTTTTTCCTTTCCTCGAGCGGTCTGGCCGGGGTTGTCGGCGGCCCTCACGACTTTTCATCGACAGGACCGCACACCCAGAGCGGCTTGCTGACCCCTTCCGGCTCGTGCTCGGCGTGCCATATCCCCCACTACGCCGTGGACAACGTGCTCTGGCCGCGCGCGCTCGCGGATTACCTGACCAAGCTCGACAGCCGGAACGGATCACCCCGGCCGGAACAGAATTTCCTCCTTCCTCCCTCCGTTCAATGTTACGACTGCCATGATTTCCACGGGGTCGGTTCCATCGAGGCTACGAGCACACCGGCACTCTCCATCTTCAACAGTTCGTACCGGCCGCAAGACATCCTCTTCGGGTTTACGAAGGCGGGCCTGGGGAGCATGAACGAGTACAACGCCGGTCCCCAGGCCGGCAAAACCGCCCCCGGATACTACGAAACGAATCCCGTCGGACCCGGCGGTTCGCCGAACTACGGGGCCAACCTTTCCGCCCCCTTGAGCGAAACAGGAGGCCACTACTTCAAGCAAGACCCCACCACGAGCGCGGGCGACGCCTTCGACAACGGGGACAAGCTGCCGTGCCGCGACTGCCACGATCCGCACGCCTGGGACAGTTTCGGGAACTGGCAGGCCTTTTTCCGGAACAGTTGGCCGGCGGGCAGCCAGGTTCCCGGCAACCTCGGATCTAGTGCCCAGGCGAGCAGTTTCATGGCCAACCAGTCCACTCCCACGGGACGGCGTAGTGACGTCAACAGCCGGAAACTGTGCGTCGCCTGCCACGGGACCTCCGACACCCTGCCCGTCAACTTCAGCGCCATCAACGCCGCCTATCGGAGCGCCCCGATCACCGCCCCCCCCGCGACAGTCGGGGAACACGCCTCGACGTCGCAGACCGCCTGCGTGGCCTGCCACGCCCATAATTCGATTTCGGCGGCGGAGTCATCGGGGGGCGTCGTGTGCGCCTCGTGCCATTCCACGATCTACAACGGGATGGTCTCCGGCACGTCGAGCTACCACCACGTGATGTACGACAACACGGTGGCCTACCCGAACGCGGCTCCCACCAACAGCGCGACGGACGCGAACCGCCGGTGCCTGATGTGCCATGTGGACCACAATATCTTCCGGACGGACCTGAACGCGAGCAACGCGAAGGGTCGTGGGGCGAACCTTCGGACGGCGATCGGCGACAGTGTGTCGACCACCGCCGGGTACGACAACACGGATTACAGGAACGCCGGAAACGGCGGCCTCTGCCTGTCGTGCCACACGCCGACGACCCAGCTTTCGAAGAACCAGACGAACCAGCGGCCCGAGCCCGGGGGCGCAAATACCCACATTGTCGTGCCGGCCGTGCCAAGCTTTGCCGCGTCGGTGCACAGCTACTCCGTCAATAGCACCATGAACAGGGACGGTTCCCTCTTCAGCGGCAACTGCGTGAAGTGTCACGTAAGCAACCTGGACACTATACGCTTCAACAGCCTGGGCTTCAGCGTTCACAACGCGACGTCGAACCGGCTCCTGGCGCAGTTCGGGCGGTCTTCTGCGGGGGACAACCTTCAGGAGACGTTCTGTTTCGGGTGCCACTCGGAGGTGGGGGACATCGCGTCGGGGAGCGGCGGCAAGTCGACGGCGGGGCGTGACTGGTACGGGGCGTCGGGTCTTACGATGGCGTCGTCCGCGGAGAAGACGTACAAGAACTTCTACGGGACGGGAATCCAGAGCCGCCATCCGCTGAGCGGGGACCACGCGTCGACGCCGTCCGTGGAGTGCGAGAACTGCCACAACCCGCACCTGGTCCAGTCGTCCGCGGGGAACAAGGTGGCGAACTTGGACAACACGCTGTCGCTGATGACGTACAACGTGACGGACAACACGCAGGCGGGGATCCAGAACCGTGTGAGGTTCTGCCTGGCGTGCCACGACGGGGCGGCTCCGGGGTACGCGAACAGCGGGACGCAGCTGGTCCCGTACACGGTGTTCATCCCGCCGTTGGACGCGGCGAGGGCGAACAAGTCGACGTACGGGTCGGTTCCCGACGGGGCGAACAGCCGTGCGCACTGGAGCGTGTCGGGCCAGCTGCAGAGCGGCACGGTGAAGGCGTGCGGGGACTGCCACGACCAGCACGGCTCGACGGCGAAGAAGCTTCTGGGGACCTACAACGCGACCGACGGGCGGAACTACATCAACGGGGTCCT
>JACRIV010000063.1 GCA_016220005.1 Deltaproteobacteria bacterium | reverse complement strand
TGGATTCCCGTTTGCACGGGAATGACAGACAAGAGTTGACTCGCCTGCATGGCTGCGGGCAGGCCCACGGAGAAGCCGGAAGAACCTCTTCTTTCACTGCGGAGGACTCGATCTTTACCCACGCTAATTCCGGAAGAACCATGATATTTATGTCCGGAAGAAGATTGCAGCGGGAATAAAGGCTGCCGACGAGGGAAGAGTGGTCCCGCATGAGGAAGTGAAGAAGCGATTCATCAAATGACCCGCCTGGAAGTGTTGCTCAGGCTTCCATGGTTGAAGAAGACTGATACAGCGTCTGTACGATCTCGCCCGCGTTGAACAGCAGCGTGTTCGTGCGCGTATACACTGCGTGGCCGGAGGCGGCCCTGTCTTGACGACGGTCATTCAGCGTGTTGAAAATGTGGGCACGGAGGTGGTCACATGAAGACGGCCACGGTTCGGGAGTTTCGTGATCGGGCGACCCGGTTCTTGAAGGATGAGGAGCCCATTATCGTGACCCGTCACGGAAAGATTGTGGGCTTCTTTCTCCCGGCGACAGGGGGCGCATTACCGCTGGAGATCAAAAAGGATCTGCTCTATACGCTCACCAATGAAATTCGTTCGACGATGAAGGAGCGTGGCGCTACGGAAGAGGCTCTCCTTGCCGACTTCGAGAAGACCCGAAAGACTCGTCGTCGACGCTAATCCGATTCTGGCGGCCCTTCTTGGTGGAGCGGCGCGGCGGGTCTTTTTTGAATCAGATGTCCGGGAGTTTGCGGTTCCGGAAAAGGTTATTGAGGAAGTCCGCGCGCATATCCCAGCGCTTGCGCGGAAGCTGGGATTGAAAGCTGCGTTTCTGGATTACTCATTGGATCTGCTGCCCCTCACTCATTACATCCGTCAGTCCTACCGTCAGAATATTCCTGAAGCCAGGCGACTGATAGAGCATCGGGACCCTGATGATGTGGATGTGTTGGCGCTGACCTTAACCCGCATTATTCAGTGCGCCGTGAAAAGGCGCTGTGTGTCTCACAGGTGCAAGTCCTGTCTGGGGAGTCGTCGGGACGCCCCAGTAGCTACCAAGACGATCAGAAGGGCCACTGACTGGTCGAAGCTCTTGGGACAGAGGCCCACCGTGGGTGGGTCCGCAAGCCGACGGGCCGCAACACGTGTGAAGCCTGAGCAGGCCTCGAAAGTGACGTCGCGAGGGCCGACCGGCCTGAATAACCGGGAAGGCCGCTGGAGTCTGGGGGAGCACCCGACCGATGAGCCCGGACTTCCTCGCCGGGGTAAGGGGCGTGGCACGCCGGCACAGCACACAGGGCAACACGGGAGATCCCGCGCGGCGAGGCGTCGCGAGCCTCGCTCCACCTTCGGGGTGGAGCCACGCGGGAAATCGGAGGGGCTCATAGTACCGCAGACACCCGCCGGACAGCCTAACCGGTGGGGAGGGAAGGAGCCCTGGTTCGAGGTGTGCCTCGACGAGAGAAGGATCAGGAGATGGGCGTGAGCCTGACCACTCCAGGTACGATCCGGCGACTCCAAGAGGCACTGGGCACCAAAGCCAAGCAGGCGCTGGCCTATCGGTGCTACGTGCTGTACGACAAGGTCTACCGGGCGGACCTCCTCGCCCAGGCCTACGCCCTCGCCAAACAGCGCGATGGGGCAGCCGGGATGGACGGGGAGACGTTCGAGGCCATGGAGGCAGCGGGACGGGAGCGATGGCTGGCCGCCGTGCAGGACGCCCTGCGGACGGAGACCGCCCGCCCGCAGCCCGTGCGACGGGTGAGGATGCCGAACCCCGCCGGCGGGGAACGGCCACGTGGGATTCCGACGATTTGGGATCGGGTGGTGCAGCCGGCGGTCCGGCTGATCCTGCAACCGATCGTCGAGGCAGACAGGGACCCCACGGCCTATGGGTACCGGCCGGGGCGCACGGCGCACGAGGCGGTCAAAGCCGTCCATCGGGCGCTGTGTGCCGGGCAGACGCAGGTGGTGGATGCGGATGTGTCGCAGTCCTTTGACACGATGCCGCACGCGGCCTTGATGCGGGCCCTGGCCCGCCGGATCAGCGACCGGACATGGCTTCGGCTGCTGAAACGGGGGCTGAAAGC
>JACRIV010000065.1 GCA_016220005.1 Deltaproteobacteria bacterium | reverse complement strand
ATGGGAAACACGCCAGGAGGAAGTCTCCGACTTTCGCTTTGCCGGCCCGTGTGGTATCTTTTCGCCTATGGCGCGTGGACATTTCATCCTCCACGAGAAGGAATACCAGGAATTCCAGGCCGTCCTGAAGAGGCTCCTCGCGGACGCCTATGCCAAGGTCGTCTTCCTCGTCGACAAGAACGGCTCTCTCCTGGCCTCCGCCGGGGAGACCGAGGACTTCGATACCACTTCCCTCGCTTCGCTGGCCGCGGGGAACATCGCCGCCACCGGCGGGCTGGCCTCCCTCATCGGGGAGAAGGAGTTCACGATCCTCTTCCACGAGGGGGAGAAGGACAACATGCATCTCTCCGTCGTGGCCAACCGTTTGATCCTGGTGGTGATCTTCGACCGGCGCTCCTCCGTCGGGCTCGTGCGGCTGCGCGTCCGCAGGGCCGGGGCGGATCTGGAAAGGATCCTCCATGAGGTCGATGCCAAGGCCGAGAAGGAAGGGGAAGGAGGCATCGAGGATCTGACCGAGGCCGACATCGAGAGCCTGTTCAAATAATGTCCTTCATCAACTATTCCTCAAGGGAAATCAACTGCAAGATCGTGTACTACGGGCCCGGCCTGTGCGGGAAGACGACCAACCTCCAGTACATCTACAAGCGGATGAACCCGGAGTCGCGCGGGAAGATGATCTCCCTCGCCACGGAGACGGAGCGGACGCTCTTCTTCGATTTCCTCCCCCTGTCCCTGGGCGAGATCCGGGGCTTCAAGACCCGCTTCCACCTGTACACGGTGCCGGGCCAGGTGTTCTACGACGCCAGCCGCAGGCTGATCCTCCGTGGGGTGGACGGCGTGGTGTTCTGCGCCGATTCGCAGCTCACCCGGATGGACGCCAACGCGGAGTCCCTCGAGAACCTCCGGGTCAACCTGCGCGAGCAGGGGTACGATCCCGACCGGATCCCGCTGATCCTGCAGTACAACAAACGGGACCTGAACCCGATCGCCTCCGTCACGGAGCTGCACGCTCTTCTCAATTACCGGAACGTCCCCGAGTTCGAGGCGGTGGCCCCGACGGGGGTGGGGGTCTTCGAGACGCTCAAATCCATCATCAAGCTCATCCTCGTGGACCTCAAGAAGGGCGGAAGGTAACGCCCGCCCGGAAGATCTGGCCCCGGAGTCGCCTTGTCGGAAATCGAACTGATTGTGACCGTCTCATCGCCCCGCGAGCTTGACGGGACCGACCTTCGCCCCTACGACGCGGTGTGCCTGGGAAATCCCTACTGCCGGAGGTTCGAAGGGAACTTCGCCGAGCGGCTTGCGCTCCTGCCGGAGGCGGTCTCCGCGCTTCGCGCCGCCGGGAAGAAGGGGTACGTGACCACCCCCGCCGCGCCGCGGGGGGGCGACCTCCCCCAGGTGGAGCGGATCATCGAGGCCGCAGGGGAAGCCGGCGCCCAGGCGCTCGAGGTCCACAACATGGGGGTTTTGAGGATCCTCCGCGAGAAGGGGAACCCGCTGCCGGCCCACATGGGGGCGTTCGCCAACGTGTACACCCACATGGGGGCCCGGGTGATGCGGGAGTACGGCGCGGTTCGGGTGCGCCCGAACGCCGAGGTGAGCCTCGGCGAGATGGAAACGATCGCGAAGGAGGGAGGCGTGGAGGTGGAGGTCCTCGTCCACGGGAAGATCCCCTTGGGCGTCACCGACCGGTGCTCCCTCCTGACCGAGGCGGAAGGACTCGACCCGAAATGTCCCGCGGCCTGCCTGGAGGAGCGGTGGCTGACCACCCGCCTGCCCGCGCGCCGGAGCGGTCCGCCCCCGGGGAGAGCGGGCTGCGAAGGGGCATGGGTCCTCAAGACGGTGGGGAAGGGGGTCTTGAGCGGCCGGGACATGTGCATGCTGGAGCACCTCCCCCTGCTCCTCTCGGCGGGATTCACCGTCTTCAAGGTCGAGGGGCTCTACGAGACGGCCGCCTACCGGTCGGAGATCGGCAGGGTGTACCGGGAGGCGCTCGCCCTGGCCGCGTCGGGGGGGGCGTACGAGGTGCGGCCGGAATGGGCCGAAGCAGTGCGGAAACATTCCCATGTGGGGCTATGCAACGGATACTACTTCGGAAAAACGGGACGACTTTACGTGGGGACTGTTTTACAGTATAAAAAGACCGATGTATAATGCCGGACTGTTCCCCTGACGGCAGCGAGTGTAGCGTCTCGCAAATAGGCTGACGCATGCCAGGTTATTTGCGAGACGCTGCACCAGGAGGAGGGTATCGGGAATGGCAGAGCTTCTGGCATCCGGCGGGACGCCCGAGATGGTCCGGGCTGTCCTCGACAACGGCGCGGACGCGGTCTACGTGGGCGCCAAGGGGTGGAGCCGCCGCCGGGCGCAGTACGAGATGGACGACGACGCGATCCTCGCCTCCGCGAGATATGCCCACTCCCTGGGGAAAGTGCTGCGGGTGGCGTTCAACACCCTGCCGGCCTCCCACGAATTCCCGCTCCTTCTGGCCAAGGTGGAGAAGTTCGCCGCCGCGGGGATCCGGGACTTCATCTTGACCGACGTGGGCGCGATGGCGGCCATCT
>JACRIV010000066.1 GCA_016220005.1 Deltaproteobacteria bacterium | reverse complement strand
CTCCGATCCGCACCTGCGGTTCACGGTGCGGATCTTCGGCGACTGCCTCGACGAGGAGAGGTGCAAGGAGCTGCTCGGCAGCTATACCGAGTATTGGACCGAATCGGAGCTGCGGGAGTTCGTGAGGAACTTCCTTCCGGCGTACGCCGACTACGCGATCGCCGAGCTGGTCGAGAAGAAGAAGGAAGGGGAGCTCTTCGACCCGCCCTATCTGACCCAGGAAGAATACCAGGAGATGGCGGTCCGGGAGAAGTGGCCGAAAATCGGGAAGCACCTTACGCTCGTCACCCCTTTGCAGCTTCGCCGGGAGATCGCGAAGGCGGGACTGCTCTTCCGGCCGTACATGCTCTCGGACCCCGGGTTCAACGAGGGAGCGCTCGAATTCGCCCTCTACTTCGACCTGCTCGATCGGCTGGGCGGGCTCTCGCCGGAGTCGCTGCGCGAGGTCGCGGGAGAGATCGCCGGGATGGTGGACCGGGCGCTCACGGCAACAAGTATGGAAGAGGGCGAGAGGGTCCTGCGGGGGATCCGGGAACAGGTCGCCGCCGCGGCGGGGATCCAGGCGGACCCGGAAATACTGCTCGGTCCCGAGATGGAGCGCTACCCCCGGGAGGCTCCGTCCTGGTGGAAGCTGCGCGAGCTGCGCAAGACCTTGAAGACGATGAACCTGAAGGACCTGCGCCTGTCGGCCCTTGTCCATCTGGACCTGCTGACCACCGAGGAGACGCACGCAATCGTCTCCCCCTTCATCTCGCGCCACCCGTCCTTCTATGAGATACCCGCCGACGGGCTCCGCGAGCTGATCCTGGCGATCGCGGAGGAGACGGGCGACCGGGCGATCACGTTCTTCTTCGAGCGATACGGAGGGGGCCGGATGGCGATGACGGCGCCCGTTTCCTTCCTGGTCTGGAAACTCATGCCGGAGTCGGAGAAGCTCCAGCGCCTTCGCGAGGACAACGCGAAGATGGACCAGGCGATGATGGCCCGGCACCTCGCGCGGTATCTCCAGTCCGACTCCCCCGCGGAGCTTTCCAACGTGGGGATACAGATTTCGCTGCTGACGGATCCGCAATTTTCTTCCAACCACGGTTCGATACTGAAAAGAGCCGGGAACCTTTCCGCGGAGGAGGGCGTCAAACGGCTTTATGACGACGTGACCGCGCTCTCCCTCCGCATGGCGTCCCTGCAGGACGGGGAAAAGCAGGAAATGTTCCAGGAGATCCGGGAAAAGATCGCCTATGCCGCGGGGCTGCCGGTTCCCCGCAAAATCACGGAGGGAGGATCGTAGGAAATGACCTATGAGTATATGGAAAAAATCGTCATGTTCAAGGAGACCCCGGAAGGGCTTGTCGCGGAGCTGGACTGGCTGCACGATGCGGGCAAGGATGGGTGGGAGCTGGCGGCGGCCGTCCCGCTCATCGCCCCCAACCGGGACGGGATCGCCTACGGCACGGTGGGAAGCCAGATGATCCTCAAACGGCAAAAAAAGGTTTTATAACGAAATTTGGACTTGACATCCGCAAGCCGGACAGGATATAAAATAAAACGTGTTTCTATAAATCCACCCGCAGTTCCGGTGGATCTTCCTGATTTTAATGCGGTTTTCCCTTGGTTGCTGCCGATGGCGTCTTTGTCGCTGGGGCTTTCCATTTCGGGGGAAACGGAAAGGGGGGATGAGAGGAAGCAGGAAAACGCGATCCGGTTTCTGGGTTTTGCCGTAGGGTTGCAGACGCATTAGCCCGCAAAATCTACGAGGAGGGGAAGAATGGCTGAAAAGTGGCGTACAGAGAAAAAACGGCCGACGATCAAGGTCCTCCCATGGCCCGCGGTTCCGACGCCGACGGTCGACGAGGTCTACGCAGGGGTCGACGAGAAGCGGAAGGAGTATTCCCTCTGGGTCGAGTCCGCGGTCCGGCAGCAGTTCAACGCGGACAAGCCGGAGTCCCTGGACGGCGTCCGCATCCTGGACTGCACGACCAACATGCAGATCGGGCGCTGGTGCTCCTCGCACTTCTCGGAGCTCGGCGCCGAGGTGATCATGGTCGAGCCGCCGGGCGGCGACCCCACGCGGAAATTGACCCCATTTGGGCGCGAAGAGTACATGTTCACGGACAAGAAGGGCGAGAAGGTCGGCGCGCGGTTCATCGCCGAAGCCCGCAACAAGTTCTCCATTACGCTCAACCTCGAGACGGACGAGGGACGGGACCTGCTCAAGAAGATCATCCCCCAGGTCGACATCCTCATCGAGAACGCCCCTCCGGGGCATTACGACAGCCTGGGGATCGGCTATCGCCAGCTCTCCGAGCTCAACCCCCGGATCGTCTACCTCTGGGTCGGCCAGCGCGGCCAGTGGGGCCCGCTCAAGGACAACCCGGGCAACCTCGATCCGACGGCGCAGTGCGCCATGGGCTTCACCCACGGGACCGGCGCGCCGGTGTCGTTCGGCGGCACGCCGACCCGCTCCGGCTGGTGGCTGTGCGACCAGGTCGGCGGCACCTTCGCGGCGATCGGCGCGATGGCGGCGCTTTACGCCAGGGAGCGTTTCGTCGGGCACGGCCAGTTCGTGGAGTGCACGGCGGCCGAGGGGGTCATCCGGATCATCGACTACAACTGGGCGTGGCACGGGATGGACGGCTCCATCCGCCCCCGCTATGGGAACTGGGACCTCGCCATCAACATCTACGCCGTCAACCCTTGCTCCGACGGGCAGATGATGGTCGGCGGCGGGCACGACCGCCTCTGGTTCCGCATCTGGCGGACCGTGGGCAAGGACAAGCCGGAACTCGAGCAGCACATCTGCGAAGACCCCAAGCTCCGCGTGGTGACCGACCGGCTTCCGCACTACATGCAGGTCGAGACCTACACGACGCTATGCGAATGGATGAAGGACAAGACCCGATTCGAGGCCGAAACCGCGCTGCAGGAAGAGGAAGTGGCCTCTGGCGGCGTCTCCTTCCTCGACGAGGTGTGCGAGTTCCCGCACTACAAGTACCGCGGGCACCTCGAGCAGGTGGACGATCTGAACTACGGCAAGGTGCTCCTCGGCGGCTCCGGGTTCATCGGGATGAACACCCCGGGCCGGATCAAGTGGATCGGCCGCCCGGTGGGGCAGGACAATGAGGATGTGTTCCGCCGTCTCGCCGGCCTGAACCGCGAGGAGTTGAACGCGCTGAAGAAGGGAGGGGTGATCTGATGCCAGTCGGAAAAGAACTCAAGGACATGACGTTTGAGGATTTCTGTCGAACCATTTTCAACACGACGAAGCGGTTCGACAAGCCCGAGACCCTGAAAGGGATCCGGGTCGTCTCCACGACGCAATACATCCTCGGCCCTGCCAGTGCGGCGTACCTCTCCGAGCTGGGCGCCGAGACGATCAAGATCGAGCTGCCCAAACGGGGCGAGCCGATGCGGCACACGACGCCCTTCAACGAGCCGTTCCTCTATCCGCTGTCCCGCTGGATGCCGGACAAGGGGACGGGCCTGGGCTTCTTCGGCGCCAACCCCAACGAGTACTTTCTGTCGCTCGACTTCCACAAGCCGGAAGCGATCCAGATCATGAAGCGGCTGGCGGCCAAGACCGACGTCTTCTGCGAGAACTACCGGGCGGGCACGTTCGACCGGTGGGGGATCGGCGCCAGGCAGCACCTCCAGGTCAACCCCCGGGTCATCTACCAGTGGATGGGCGGGTTCGGCGGATGGGGCCCGGGGCGTAACCGCGCCTCCTACGACATCCTCGGCCAGGCCCAGGGCGGATGCTTCTCGATCACCGGCTGGTCGAAGGAATACGGCGGGCTGCCCTCCAAGCAGACGATCTGGATCATGGACTACTGGGGCGGCGCCATCTCCGCCTTCAACATCATCGCCAGCCTCTATTGGCGGGACAACGTCTCGGGCAAGGGGAACTTCCTGGAATACTCCCAGGTCCACGGCGCCCAGAGACACCTGACCGACTTCATCGCCCTGTACGGGAAGACCGGCGTCGTCGCCCAGCGGTGGGGGAACTGGGAACCGCTGCTCTGCGTGCACGGGATCCTCAAGTGCGGGAAGTCGTCCTACCCGAACTCGAAGAACCCGCAGGAGCAGGAAGTCGGCTTCTGCCTCGTCTCGGCGTACAAGGACGAGGACTTCGCCAAGCTCTGCAAGCTCATCAACCGGCCGGACCTGGCCAAGCAGTACCCGACCCACGCCGACCGGGTGGGGGCCGATGCGCAGGTGGCCATCTACCCCGAGCTCGAAAAATGGGCGGCGGACAAGACCAAGGAAGAGGTCGACAAGCAGTGCAAGGCGGCCGGGATCCTCTCCCAGCCCGTGTGGAACTCCAAGGAGGTCTCCGAGCAGGAGCATTTCCACCTCCGCGGGACCCTTGCGTGGATCGACGACCCGACCTTCGGCGACGTCCAGACCCAGGGGCCGGCGTACCTGCTCTCCCACACCCCGCCCAGGGTCCGTTGGGCGTTCAAGCCGGTCGGCGCGGACAACGAGTACATCCTGTCCAAGCTGTGCGGCTACAGCGGCTCCAAGATCGCGGAGCTCGAGGCGAAAGAGATCATCTAGGAAGATGATAACGAACCGAAAAGGGGGTAACGATGTCATTTAAGGAAGCTTCGCTTATACTTGAGTGCCCGAAGTGCGAGGTGATCAACTACCTCGACCCCTTCACCTTCTGGAACTTCAAGGGGAAGGTCAAGTGCGCGGGCTGCGACGCGGTGTTCCAGTACGCGCTGGAAAACGGCAAGCGCCTGGGGCCGCCCGTCGACGCCAAGGGGCCGCACGACAAGGTCCCGGGATTCGCGCAGACCAAGGACTGGAAGCCGATCACGACCCCGGGGAAAGTCTCCTCGGCCCCGCAGGCGCGGGAGGACTTCCAGGGCAAGCCGATCCCGATCGCGAAGAGCAAGCGCGGCAAGCCGGTGTCCGGAAAGCCGCTCACGGCCGACGACCTGATCGGGAGCGTCCCGAAGATGTTCTACACCGGCATCTAGGGACCGAACGGCGCGAAACGAAACGACAATTTTGAGATAGGAGGGGATACCGTGGCGAAAATCGTACCGAACTGCACCGCCTGCAAGAACTTCCTGAAGGCGACCGATCCCCAGACCTCCAAGGCGTACATGGGGCAGTGCATGAAGCTCGAATGGCCCTACAACATGAACATCCCGAAGGTAGACGGGATCGAGGGAGAGTGCGGCTACTACGAGGGATCGGGACCGGCAACGTTGCAGAAGTAAATAATGTCTTGAACCGACCGTCGCCGGTCTGATAGATTAGCGACGCCGCAGATCCACGGCCGCCCGCGGCAAGAAGTCCTGGTGCGGCCGTGGATCTTGCGTTTTTTCGGGCAAAATCTATCCAAACACCATTCTACTTGAAGGAGGGTCAGGGGCGATGAAAGTGGAATTCTACTACGACAGCACGGTGACTCCCGGAGCGACGTTCTCCTGCGACAACGCCAAGGCGGCCGAGCTGGTCAACCAGCTGGCGGCGAAGGGCGTGAACGCGAAGGCATCCGACCTGAAGGGCCAGCAGGTCGCCTTCATGACGTACAACGCGGCGCTGACCGGGCCGAAGGCGCAGGTGCGCGCGGTGTTCGGCGCGAAGGGCGCCCTCCAGGAAGACTTCGGGAAGACCGTGCCGGCCCTCCTGGTGTTCGAGAAAGATGCCGACCGCTATCCGACGGAAGCCTTCCCCCGGTCCGACAAGGAGCTGCAGCGGACACTGGGTTGCGTGGAAGCGCTCGAGCTATTGCTGCAGAAGGTCTGATAGGCTAACCAGTCAGGCGGCGCCGGCCCCCTTTTCGCCCGGCGCGCCATACCATGAGGAGGGGACCGATGGGGAAAATACCGGAGAGCTACTTGCCGCCCGCTGAGTTGCGGCCCAAGCGGATCTACCCGCTTGACGAGTTCAAGAACATCCCGCAGAAGTTCAATTCCACGGAAGTGCTGGTCGACCAGAACGTCGCCAGGTACGGCGACAAGGTCGCGGTCTATTTCGACGACCAGAGGATCACCTACAAGCAGCTCCAGGCGAGCGTCAACCGCGTCGCCAACGGGCTCAAGAAGCTCGGCGTGGAAGAGGGCGACCGGGTGATGATGCGGATGCCCAACATCCCGCCGATCATCGTCTCCAACTTCGCCATCATCAAGATCGGGGCGGTCTCCCTGCCCACCTCGGTCCTGTTCGCACGCACCGAGATCGCCCACGTGGCCAATCTTGCCGAGGCCAAGGTGCTCATGGTGGCCGCGGCGATGCTGGGCGAGGTGGAGGCGGCCAAGCCCGATCTCAAGACCGTGCAGCATATCGTCGTGGTCGGCGGCGACGAGAACGAGGTGCGCGCCAAGGGGTATGTCCCCTATGCCGACCTCATGAAGAACCCCGACCAGTGCGAGGCGGTCCGGCGCGACCGGATGGACGTCTCCGTCCTGCTGTTCACCTCCGGGACGACGGGCCTTCCCAAGGGGACGGCGCACTTCATGGAGGAGTCGCTGATCGTCGCCGACGGGTTCGGCAAGTACTGCTGGGAGGTGTCCGACAGGGACGTGATCGGCGGCCCCGCGCCGCTCGCCATGGCGGCGGGCTACTCCACCGTGGCGGTCATCCCCTTCCGGTACGGCGCGGCCGTGTCGCTGATTCCGCGGTTCGACCCCGTCGCGATGTTCAAGAACATCCAGAACCACAAGATCACGATCATGTCGGCCCTGCCCACCGCCTACCGGAAGATGCTCGTCGACATCAACCCGAAGGACTGGGACTACTCCTCGATGCGGTTCTGCACGGGGGGCGGCGAGGCGCTCACGGCGAAGACGTACCTCGACTGGAAGGAGAAGTTCGGGCTGGAGATCTACGAGGGCCTGGGCACGACAGAGATGATGTTCGTCTTCATCTCCGCGGCCGTGACCAAGAAGGTCAAGCCGGGCTGGATCGGAACCGCCTGCCCGGGGTACGACGTGCGGGTGGTGAACGAGAGCTTCGAGCAGGTCAAGCCGGGCGAGGTCGGAAAGATGATCGTCCAGGGGCCCACGGGGACGATCTACTGGCGGGACAACGACAAGCAGAAGTCGGCGGTCCGCGACGGCTGGTGCCTGGCGGGCGACGTCGTCACGATGGACGAGCTGGGCAACGTGCAGTTCCTCTCCCGCGAGGACGACCTCATCAAGTCCTCCGGCTACCGGATCGGGCCCGAGGAGATCGAGGAGGCGCTGGTCACCCACCCGTCGGTCGCCGATGCGGGCGTGGTCGGAGTCCCCGACCCCGTCATGGGACAGCGGACCAAGGCGTTCGTCGTCCTCAAGGCCGGCGTCGCTCCTTCGGAGGCGCTGAAGAAGGAGCTGATCGAGCACTGCAAGGGAAAGATCGCCGTCTACAAGCTGCCCCGCGAAATCGAGTTCATCGACGCGATGCCCCGGACGGCGGTGGGCAAGCTCCTGCGCCGCATCCTGCGCCAGAGGGAGATCGAGAGGACCAAGGCGTAATCGAGGGGGGACACTCCTTCAACGTGGTACTCGAGTTAAGGAATGTCCCCGGAGTAGTGTCCCCCATGAGGCCCGGCGGGGTTTTTCCGCCGGGCCTTTTTCGTTCAAGCTTCTAAAACGAAGCAGGCGATCCCTATTTCTTGGGGTGGCACTCGTCGCACTTCTGCGGCCCCTTGGCCTCCTTCTTATGGCAGTTCTTGCACTGCGTGTGGAACGCCTCCTTCAGCTGG
>JACRIV010000062.1 GCA_016220005.1 Deltaproteobacteria bacterium | reverse complement strand
TCTCAGGCAGACCGAGGGCTGGCCGGGCTCGGCGGAGGAACGGGTCTTTTTTTTCATCGTCCACGGTCTGCTCCACCTCCTGGGGTACGACCACGAGAGAGGGAGAGCGGAAGCCCGCGGGATGAGGAAGGCCGAGATGGAGGTGTACCTGTCGGTCGTCGGGAGCAAGGGCCGATGAAATGGCTCGGCGGAGCCTCCCCGTGGATATTAGGCGCCCTCTTCGCCGTTCTGTATCCCCTCGGGACGCCGGGGTACGACCAGTACTGGATTTCCTTCGCAAGCCTGGTGCCTCTCATCGCCCTTTCCGTCTCCGCGGGGGATGCCAAGAAGGCGGCGGCCCGGGCCGCCCTCGCGGGCGCCGCCGCAAACCTCCCGCTTTTCTACTGGATCGTCTACACGGTCGCGGTGCAGGGGAAACTGGGCTGGCCGCTTGGCTGCCTGGCCGCGTTCCTGGTGTCCGCCTACATGGGGGCGTACATCTCCGCCGCGGGATTCTTCATCCATAAATTGCAGGGCAGATACGGCCAAAGGGGCCTGTGGGTTTTCCCGATCGTCTGGACCGGTCTCGAGTATGCGAGGTCCGTCCTGCTCACAGGGTTCCCGTGGATGCTTTCGGGCTATGCCCTTACGGGCAGCACCGTCCTGATGCAGGCGGCCGACCTGGCGGGAGTTTTCGGGCTGGGGTTCCTTCTCGCCGCGTCGAACGTGTGCCTCTACATGGCGGGGAAGCGCCTGGCGGAGGGGGAACGCCGGAGAGCTTTGGCCGCGCTCGCCGGACCCGCGGCGATCCTGGTCTTTCTTTTCTCGTACGGGTCCTACCGGATGAGTGAGCGGCGCGCCGCCCCCGATAACCCCGGCGTGCGTGTAGTGATAGCCCAGGGCGGGATCGACCAGGCCATAAAGTGGGCCCCTGCTTTCCAGCGCGAGACCCTGGAGATCTACGAAGCCCTTTCGCGGGAGGCCAGGGCGAAAGGCGCCGAGGTGATCGTCTGGCCCGAGACCGCCGCGCCGTTCTTCTACGGGTGGGAAGCGGAGATGAGCCGGGAGGTCGACAGGATCGCGTCGGAAGCGCGGGCGCCGTTGATTTTCGGCGCTCCCTGGTTCAGTCCTTCGGAGGGGGGAAAATACTACAACAGCGTGTTCCTCCTCGACCGCCGGGGGGTGCCGGCGGGACGGTACGACAAGAGGCACCTCGTCCCGTTCGGTGAATATATCCCTCTTCGGACCGTCTTGTTTTTCATGAAGAAACTGACGGAGGGCGGGGAGGACTTCGCGTCCGGGACGGGGACGGCGCTCTTCCCGGTCTCCGGCGGCCCGGCCGGAGCCTCGGTCTGTTACGAAGCCGTTTTCCCGGAAATCATCCGGGACAGCGTCCTCGGGGGGGCGCGATGGCTCGTCAACGTCACGAACGACGCCTGGTTCGGGGACACCGTGGCCCCGCACCAGCACCTGGCGATGGCCCGGATGCGTTCGGTGGAGTTCCGGCGGCCCATGGTTCGGGCGGCCAACGCGGGGATCAGCGCCCTGATCGACGCCCGGGGAGAGGTCGTGGCCCGTCTCGGGCTGTCCCGCAGGGGGACCTTGTCGGGTGAGATCGCCCCGGATACGCGGATGACGGTTTATGCAAAAATGGGTGATTTATTCGCAATATCATGTATTATAATTACTTTTTTAACTCTGTGTACCTTTCTGAGAGGCTCCGATGGCATCAGGACTTCTGGAAGAAAAATTCGCCGCGCTTGAATCCCGTTGCCGCGCGCTCCGGGGTTACCTTTGAAGTAGAGGCCAAAAAAGCCCGCCTGCCCGAGCTCGAAGCCGCGGCCGCGAAGGAGGGGTTCTGGAAATCCCCCGAGAGCGCGGAAGCGTTGCTCAAGGAGCGAAAGACCCTCGAAACCTTCCTGTCGAAATGGTCCGGCCTGGAGAGATCGCTTTTGGACCTGCGGGCGTATCTCGACCTCTACGACGAGTCGGGGGACCCGTCCCTCGAAGCGGAGATCGATCTTCACGTCGAAAAGGTGTTCCGGGACCTCGACGAGATCGAGCTGGAACGGATGCTCTCCGGGGACGACGACGAGCGCAATGCGATCCTCACCATCCACGCGGGCGCCGGCGGGACCGAGTCCCAGGATTGGGCGGAGATGCTCCTCCGTATGTACATGCGCTTCGCCGACCGGGCGGGGTTCGAAGTGGAGCTCATCGAACGGCAGGAAGGAGAGGAGGCGGGGATCAAGAGCGCCACGATCCTCCTGTCGGGGGACCACCCGTACGGATACCTGAAGGCGGAACGAGGAGTCCACCGTCTCGTCCGGATCTCCCCCTTCGACGCCAACAAGCGGAGGCACACCTCCTTCGCCTCGGTGTTCGTCTCGCCCGAGATCGACGACGACGTGCAGATCCAGATCAACGAGTCGGACCTTAAGATCGACACCCTCCGGTCCGGAGGGGCCGGGGGCCAGCACGTGAACAAGGTCGAATCGGCCGTTCGGATCAGCCATGTGCCGTCGGGGATCACCGTCCTGTGCCAGCAGGAGCGGTCCCAGCACAAGAACAAGGCGATGGCGATGAAGATCCTGCGTTCGAAGCTCTACGAGCTCGAGATGCGCCAGCGCGCGGAGAAGGCCGCCGAGGCGCACAAGTCGAAGAAGGATATCGCCTGGGGGTCCCAGATCCGCTCGTACGTGCTCGCGCCGTACCGGCTTGTGAAGGACCACCGGACGGGCCACGAGACGGGGAACGTGGACGCCGTCCTGGACGGAGACCTGATGGAATTCATCCGGAGGTATCTCCTTGCGGGAGGAGCGGAAGAGGCCAGGGGAGGAGCGGCGTGACGGAGGACTGGAACGAACTGATCCGGGAGAGGATCCGCAAGGCCGACGAGATCCGCAGGAACGGGGGGACCCCGTATCCCAACGACCGGAAAGTCGGGTGGACGACGGAGATGGCCCGCCGGGCGGCCGGGGACAAGAGCCCCGAGGAGCTGTCCCGGGAGGAGATCCGGGTCGACATCGCGGGTCGGATCGTCGCCTCGCGAAACTTCGGGAAGGCGGCCTTCGTCGTCCTCGCCGACCGGACCGGCCGGCTCCAGGCCTACATCAGGAAGGACAAGGTCGGGGACCGGGAGTACGATCTCTTCCTGAAGACGACGGACGTCGGCGACATCGTGTGGGTCGAGGGGCCGCTGTTCATCACCAGGACCGGAGAGCTGACGGTGCAGGCGGATCGGTACCGGCTCCTCACCAAGGCGATCCGCCCCCTCCCCGAGAAATGGCACGGGCTCGTCGACGTGGAGACGCGGTACCGCCAGCGCTACGTCGACCTCATCGTCAACGAGAAGGTGAAGGAGGTGTTCCGCCGCCGCGCCCGGATCATCGCCTGGATACGCTCCTTCCTCACGGAGCGGGACTTCCTCGAGGTCGAGACCCCGATGATGCAGCCGGTCGCCGGGGGGGCCGCGGCGAAGCCGTTCGTGACCCGCCACAACGCGCTGGGCATGGACCTCTTCTTACGGATCGCCCCCGAACTGTACCTGAAACGGCTCCTCGTGGGGGGGTTCGAGCGGGTCTTCGAGATCAACCGGAACTTCCGGAACGAGGGGATCTCCACGCAGCACAACCCCGAGTTCACGATGCTCGAGTTCTACCAGGCCTACGCGACCCACGAGGACCTGATGAAGCTGACGGAGGAGATGCTCTCCGGTCTCGCCCTCACCCTTTTCGGGACGACGGTCGTGACCGTCCAGGGAGAGACGATCGACTTCGCGCCGCCGTGGGAGCGGATCACGGTTGCCGGCGCGGTGGCCCGCTACGGCGGCGTCCCGGAAGAGAGGCTCTCCGACCCGGAGTTCCTCCGCAAGACGGCGGAGGGGCTCGGACTTCCGGTCAAGGGGGACGCGGCCCCGGGAAGGCTCCTCGTCGATATCTTCGAGGAGGTCGCCGAGAGGAGGATCGAGGGGCCCGCCTTCGTCACCGAGTATCCGGTCGAGGTCTCGCCGCTCTCCCGCAGGAACGACGCCCGGCCGGGAATCGCCGACCGGTTCGAGCTGATCGTCCTGGGAAGGGAGATCGCCAACGCCTTCTCGGAGCTGAACGATCCCCTGGACCAGAGACGCCGGTTCGAGGAGCAGCTGCGCCTGCGGGAGCGGGGAGACGAGGAGGCGCACTACATGGACGAGGATTTCCTGCGCGCGCTGGAGCACGGCATGCCGCCCGCCGCGGGGGAAGGGATCGGGATCGACCGTCTGGTGATGCTCTTCACCGACTCTCCCTCCATCCGGGACGTGATCCTGTTCCCGCAGCTGCGGAAAGAGGGGTAGCGGCGGTTTGAGGCTCCCCGTCGAGTATTACATCGCCCTGAAATACCTTCTCGCCAAGCGGAAGCAGACGTTCATCTCCATCATCACGATCATCTCGGTGGCGGGGGTGACGGTCGGCGTCATGGCCCTCATCATCGTCCTCGCGGTGATGAGCGGGTTCGAGAAGGAGCTGAAGGACCGGATCCTGGGCGCCACCGCGCACGTCCACGTGACGAGCCTCGAAGGGAGCATTTCCGACCCGTTTCCCCTGGCCCGGCGGATCAAGGCGATACAGGGCGTGGCCGGGACCAGCCCCTACGTATTCTCGCAGATGATGATCTCCTCGGGGACCGCTTCCGCAGGAGGCGTCCTCCGCGGCGTGGATGCGGCCACCGTAGGGGACGTGACAAGGCTCCCCCGGGACATCCGGAGCGGCAGCCTCGAGGCGCTTTCGCCGAAATCGGACTCGGTCCTCCCCGGGGCGGTGCTCGGGAAGGAACTGGCGGGGAACCTCGGGGTGTCTATCGGTGATGTGGTGGAAATCCTGGTGCCGGGCGGGAACGTGACCCCCCTCGGCTCGTTCCCGCGCGTGAAGCGGTTCCGCGTCGGCGGGATCTCCGAGTCGGGGATGTACGAATACGACGCCACGTTCGCCTACGTCTCCATGGAGGAGGCGGGCGGGATGCTGGGGATGGACGGGAGGGCCACCGGGATCGAGGTGAAGGTCGACGACGTGTACGCCGCCGCCCGGATGGCGGCCCTGATCCGGTCCGAGCTGGGGTACCCCTATTGGGCCAAGGACTGGATGCAGACCAACCGCAACCTTTTCGCGGCGCTTCGGCTCGAGAAGGTGGTCATGTTCATCATCCTCGTCCTGATCGTGATGGTCGCCGCCTTCAACATCATCAGCACGCTCATCATGGTCGTGATGGAGAAGACCCGGGACATCGCCGTCCTGATGACCATGGGGGCGACGAAAAAGACGATCCGCAGGGTGTTCGCCCTGGAAGGGCTGCTGATCGGGGTCGCCGGGACGGCCCTCGGGACCTCCCTCGGCGGGATCCTTTGCCACCTGCTGCGGAGGTACCAGTTCATCCGGCTTCCGAGCGATGTCTACTACATCTCCACCCTCCCCGTGTCCCTGGAGCCCTGGAACATTCTCCTGGTAAGCGGGAGTTCGGTATTGATATGCTTCGTTGCGACCCTTTATCCGTCGATGCAGGCGGCGCGCATCGAGCCGGCGGAGGCGATCCGGTATGAATAGCGCCGGGCTGATCCGCGTCGAAGACCTGCGAAAGGCCTTCCGGAAGCGAGGCGGAGCGCTGGAGGTCATCAAGGGGATCACCCTGTCCGTTCGCCGGGGGGAGACGCTGGGCGTTGTGGGGGTTTCGGGGGCGGGGAAGACCACTCTCCTGCAGATCATCGGGACGCTGGACCGGGCGACCTCCGGAACGGTTTCCTACGAGGGGCGCGACCTGACGTCCCTGCCGGAGGAGGCGCTGGCGGCGTTCCGGAACCGCACCATCGGCTTCATCTTCCAGTTTCACCACCTCCTGCCGGAGTTCGACGCCCGCGAAAACGTGATGCTTCCCTGCCTCATCGCGGGGACGTACCGCGCCGCGGCGGCGAAGAGGGCGGACGCCCTCCTGGGGGAAGTGGGACTCTCGGAGCGGCTCACCCATCGCATCGGGGAGCTCTCGGGAGGGGAGCAGCAGCGCGTCGCCATCTGCCGGGCCCTGGCGATGGAACCCGCCGTGCTCCTGGCCGACGAGCCGACGGGGAACCTGGACCGCGAGACGGCCGGCGGCGTCATGGAGCTGCTGCTGGACCTGAACAGGAAACGGGGACTGACGCTGGTGATGGTGACGCACAACGAGGAACTGGCGGGGCGACTCCACCGTGTGATCAAGATCGATGACGGACGGATCGTCCGTTGACGGCGAGGACGAAGGCGTCGGCCGCCGCGGCGGTCGCCTGGCTGCTCGCCATGCTGTTTGCCGGGGCGGCGTCGTCCGCGGAATTCCGCGTGGTCGCGATCGAGGTGCAGGGAGCCAAACGCGTCGGCCCCGACGCCATCCGGCAGGTGATGAGCACCAAGGCAGGAGGGGAATTCGACCTCTCGCGGATCCGGGAGGACGTCAAGGCGATCTACCGGATGGGCTATTTCACCGACGTCAAGTTCGACGCGGAGGAGGCGCCCGGAGGGTACCGGCTCACGGTGATCGTCGCGGAAAAGCCCATCGTCTCCGCGGTCCGGATCGAGGGGAACAAGGAGGTCGACGCCTCCGACATTAGGCAGGCGATCACACTCAAGGAACGGTCGCTGTTCCAGGAAGAGAAGGTGAAGGAATCCGCCCGCAAGATCCTTGAGCTGTACCAGAACAAGGGGTACTTCGACGCCACGGTCGAACCGAAGGTGGAGGAAGAACCCGACGGCTCGATCCGGATCGGGTTCCGGGTGACGGAGCGGGAGAAGCTGAAGGTCGAGAAGATCCGCATCACCGGAAACGTCTACCACGCGGCAAAAAAAGTGCGGAAAGCGATGGATACGAGCGAGAAGGGGTTCTTCTCCTTCATCACCGACTCGGGGACCTTCAAGAAGGACGTGCTCGAGAACGACATCCACAAGATCGAGGCGCTGTACCAGAACGACGGTTTTCTCGATTCGAAGGTTTCCGACCCGGAGATCAAGCGCGGCCCCGAGGGGCTGGACATCACGATCCACGTGTTCGAGGGAAAGCAGTACCGGGCGGGGGAGATCCGTTTCTCCGGGGAGAGCGAGATCCCCGAGGCGGATCTTCGGAAGGCGATCAAGCTCAAGCGGGGCGACGTACTGAGCCGGGAGGCGCTGCTCGGGGACCTCCTCGCCCTGACGACGCTCCTGAACGACAAGGGCTATGCCCAGGCGATCGTCTCGCCGATCGTGGAGAAGCGCAAGGACTATCCGCTCGCGGACGTGACCTTCAGGACGGAGCGAGGAGGAAAGTTCCGGTTCGGGAAGGTGGATGTCGCGGGGAACACCAAGACGCTCGACCGCATCGTCCGCCGGCACCTGGACGTTGCCGACGGCCGGACCTACACCGCGACGGGACTCAAGCGCAGCAAGGAAAACCTGACCCGGACCTCCTACTTCAAGGACGTCAAGATCGCCACCGCGCCCTCGGCGACTCCGGGAGAGATGGACGTCAAGGTGGACGTGCAGGAGGGCCCGACCGGCACCTTGTCGGGGGGGGCCGGATACAGTTCGCTCGACAAGATCTTCGGCGTCATACAACTGACCGAGAACAACCTTTTCGGGCGGGGCTGGAAGGCGTCCCTCAATTCCCAGTTCGGGGCAAGAAGGACCGTCTTCAGCCTTGACTTCCGGGATCCCTTTTTCCTGGACACGGATTACAGCCTTCTCCTGAACGCTTACAAGACCGACACGAAGTACACCGATTTCGAGCGCAAGTCGGCCGGCGGCAAGGCGGGGATCGGCTACTCGTTCGACCGGGACGCCTCCGCGAGCCTTTCGTTCCGCATGGAGGAGACCGAGATCAAGGACCCGGGGGCAGCGGTCTCGGAGATCCTGAAGGAGGAGTTCAGCAAGGGGAAGCAGCAGACGCGGAGCGTTTCCCTGAGCCTCACCCGGAACACGACGGACAGGTTCATCGACCCCTCCCGGGGCGCCGTCCAATCCGCGACGGCGGAGTACGCCGGCGGGCCGTTCGGGGGGGACAGCCAGTTCGTGAAGTATTTTCTGAACGCGAAGGCGTATTACCCGGTCACCCCGTCCACCGTGCTGAGCGGAAACATCCTGTGGGGCCATACGATCAGCACCGAGGGAGGGAGGGTCCCGATCTTCGAGCGGTTCTTCCTGGGAGGCCCATACAGCATACGGGGTTTCCGGTCCCGGAGTATCTCCCCGAAAGATCCCAACACGGGGGAGGCGATCGGCGGGAACAAGGAGCTGATGCTGAACCTGGAATATGTCTTCCCCCTGTTCAACGAGATCGGATTCAAGGGGGTCGTGTTCTTCGACGCGGGGAACACTTACCGGCAGGGCGTTTGGCCCTGGAACGGACCGTCGTTGAAATACGCGGCAGGGTTGGGAGTCCGGTGGTACTCGCCGATGGGACCGCTCCGCTTTGAGTGGGGATGGAACCTGCGCCCCGAGCCGGGCGAGGCGAAGAGGGTGGCGGAGTTCACGATCGGAACCGCATTCTAACGCAAGGGGGACACGCATGAGCTACGGAAAGGCGTGGTGGGTGGCGGCGTTCGTCGCCGCGACAATGGTCCTTACCGGGACCGCGTACGCGGACGGGATCAAGGTGGCGGTGATCGACGTCAACAAGATCCTCAACGAGTCCGAGGCCGGGAAGGCCGCGAAGAAGAAGATCGAGGACAGGTATGAAGAGCTGAAGAAGAGGGTCGAGGCGAAGCAGGAGGACGCGCGCAAGCTGAAGGACGAGATCGACAAGCAGAAGATCCTCCTCGGAAAGGAAAAGCTGAAGGAGAAGGAGGACGCGCTCGCCGCCAGGGTCAACGAGCTGCGCCAGCTCACCCAGGAAGCGGAGAAGGAGATGCAGACCCGCCAGGGAGAGCTCACGCGGGAGGTGCTGAAGCTCATCGAGGCCCGGTTGGATAAGGTGGTGGCTGCGGAGAAGATCGACTTGGTCCTGGACAGGACGCAGGGCGGCGTGGTCCATTCCAACCCCGCCCTGGACATCACCGGCAAGGTGCAGGAGATGATGAACAAGGAGAAGATCGGTGGGAAATGAGATCCGCCTCGTTGACCTGGCGGCGCGGATAGGGGCGCGGCTCGATGGTGACGGGGGCATCGTCGTAAAGGGGGTCGCCCCCATCGAGGAGGCGACGGCCGGGCAGGTGACGTTCCTCGCCAATCCCAAATACTCCGGCTTCGCCCGCACGTCTGCGGCATCGGCTATCATCGCCAAGGGGAGGGTGGAGGGCTCGAGGGCCGCCTTCCTCCTCTCCGAAAATCCGTATTACGCCTTTGCGTGCGCCGTCGAGCTGTTCCATCGCCCGATGCGGCCGAAGGCAGGGGTGTCCCCCGCCTCGCAGGTGCATCCCGGGGCGCGCCTGGGGAAGGACGTGACCGTCTCCTCGTTTGTGGTCATCGAGGACGGGGCCGTCGTCGGCGACCGGACCGTGCTCTATCCCGGAGTCGTGATCGGTGAAGGCGCCTCCGTCGGGGAGGATTGCCTGTTCTACCCCCACGTGGTTCTCTATCACGGGGTCAGGGTGGGGGCGAGGGTCATCCTCCACGCCGGGTGCGTGATCGGCAGCGACGGGTTCGGGTTCGCCCCGTCCAGGGAGGGCTATAAGAAGATCCCCCAGGTGGGGACGGTCGAGATCGGGGACGACGTCGAGATCGGGGCGAACGCAACGGTGGACCGGGCGGCCCTCGGGGTGACGCGGATCGGGCGCGGCAGCAAGCTCGACAACCTCGTGCAGGTGGGCCACAACGTGGCGATCGGGTCGGACACCGTGATCGCGGCGCTGACCGGGATCGCCGGAAGCTGCCGCATCGGGAGCCGGGTGATGATCGGCGGCCAGGCGGGCCTGGCGGGGCACCTCGAGGTGGAGGACGGGATCATGCTGGGCGCCAAGTGCGGCGTGGCGGACACCCTTCGCGCGTCGGAGGCCAAGGCCTGGTCGGGGATACCCGCGATTCCCCACCCCACGTGGCTTCGGATGGTGACGCTGCTCCCCAAGCTGCCGGAGCTCTTCCGTCGGGTGAAACGCCTCGAGGAAGGCAAAAATCCGAAAGGAGAGGAATGAAATGTTTTCCATCCAGGAAATCATGGATCTTCTCCCGCACCGCTACCCCTTCCTTCTGGTGGATCGGGTCGTCGAGTGGGACCCGGGGAGGCGCATCGTGGGGATCAAGAACGTCTCCATCAACGAGCCCTTCTTCATCGGTCATTTCCCCGGCCATCCGATCATGCCCGGCGTCCTGATCATCGAGGCCCTCGCCCAGACGGGCGGGATCGCCGCCTTGAAGGCGCTCGGCGGCGAGAAGAAGCTCGCCTATTTCGCCGGGATCGACAAGTGCCGGTTCCGGAGGCCGGTGCTGCCCGGAGACCAGCTCCTCCTCGATGTGACGGTGACGGCCCACAAAGGACCGGTGTGGAAGATGCGCGGGGTCGCCCGCGTGGGCGACGCGGTGGCGGCCGAAGCCGACTTGACCGCCACGGTACGCGAGGCGTTCGATGACCGCCCCCGGGAAGGAGCGGGGAAATGATCCATCCGACGGCGATCATCGATCCGAGCGCGCGCCTGGGAGGGGGGGTCGCGGTCGGGCCGTACGCGGTCATCGGTCCGCACGTGACGATCGGGGACGGGTGCGCGATCGGCTCCCACGCCGCCATCGAGTCCCATGTCCGGATGGGGAGGGAAAACCGCATCTCCCCGTTCGCCTCCATCGGGGCGCCTCCGCAGGACCTCAAGTACCGGGACGAGGAAACCTGGGTGGAGATGGGGGACGGCAACACCATCCGGGAATACGTGACCGTCAACCGGGGGACCGTCGGCGGCGGGGGAGTGACGCGGCTTGGGAGCGGCATCCTCCTGATGGCCTATTGCCACGTCGCCCACGACTGCCGGATCGGGGACAAGGTCGTCATGGCCAATGGGGCGACCCTGGGCGGTCACATCGAGATCCGGCATCATGCTTTCATAGGAGGACTGGTGGCCGTGCACCAGTTCGTGCGGATCGGAGAATACGCGATGATCGGAGGCTTGTCGGGGGTCTCGCAGGACATTCCTCCGTATGTGACGGCTGCGGTGGGACGCGGGACGGACGGGCGCGACCTGCACGGCCTCAACCTCATCGGGCTCAAGCGGAACAATTTCCCGGAAGAGACGATATCCACGCTCAAGGACGCCTACAGGATCCTCTTCCGTTCGGGTATCCCCATGAGCCAGGCCCTGGAGAAGGCTGCGGTGGAGGTGGCGCCTCTCCCGGAGGTCCTCAACCTCATGGAATTCATCAGATCGAGCAAGCGGGGAGTGCACCGATAGTGTCCATGATGAGGGTCGGCGTCATAGGGGTCGGCTACCTGGGACGGCTCCACGCGCAGAAGATGGCTTCGTTCACCGGCCTCCGGTTCGTCGGGGTGTGCGACGTCAACCCGGCGCGGGGCAAGGCGGTCGCGGAGGAGTGCGGGACCGCATTCTTCGACAGCCACAGGCGCCTCCTCTCGGAAGTGGACGCCGTTTCCATCGCGGTGCCCACGACCGAGCATTACCGTGTGGCGATCGACGCGATGCGCGCCGACGTCCACGTCCTCCTCGAGAAGCCGATCACCGCGAGACTGCGGGAGGCGCGCACACTGGTGCGGGAGGCGGAGAAACGGCGGTTGGTCTTCCAGATCGGCCATGTGGAGCGGTTCAACCCGGCGGTCCTTGCGGCGGCCTCCCTCCTGACGGAGCCGAGGTTCATCGAGTGCCACCGCCTGGGGCCTTTCGGCGGGCGGGGGACCGACGTGGACGTGGTGCTCGACCTGATGATCCACGATCTGGACCTGATTCTATCGTTCGTCCGCTCTCCGGTGTTGCGCATCCATGCGGTGGGCGTCCCCGTGATCTCCCCGAACGTCGACATCGCCAACGCCCGTCTGACCTTCGCCAACGGCTGCGTGGCCAACGTGACCGCGAGCCGGGTGTCGGCGCGCAAGCAGCGGAAGATCCGGATCTTCCAGGAAGACACCTACGTTTCCATGGACTTCGTCGAGCACACGATCCAGATCTTCAGGAGGACCTACCCGCGGGGCCCCGGGAATCCGCCGGAGATCTCCGGGGAGATCCTCGAGACGCAGAAAGGCGATTCGTTGCGGGACGAGATCCGGTCGTTCCTCGACTGTGTGAGGGAGCGAGGGACGCCCCGGGTGTCCGGGTCCGACGGCCTGGCGGCGCTGGAAGCGGCCTTCCGCATCCTGCGACGGATGAGGAGACGTTGAGCTCCGCGCCGAAGACACTCTTCATGATCTGCGGGGAGCCTTCGGGGGAGACGTACGCCGCAAGCGTCGCGCGGGCCTTCCGCCGCAAGTACCCCCTTGCGCCCATGGAAGGGATCGGAAGCGCCCGTCTGGCCGCGGAGGGGGTGAGGCTTCTGCTCGACTACGGCAGGATCTCCGTGGTGGGGATAACGGAGGTTGCGCGCCACTTGCCGGCGATCCTGTCGGCCCTCAAGGCGGCGGTGCGGCGCGCCACGCGTCCCGACGTGGGCGCGGTGCTTCTCGTCGATTTCCCGGATTTCAATTTCCGGGTCGGGAGGCGGGCGCGCGGGAAGGGGATCCCGGTGGTCTACTACATTCCGCCGCAGTTGTGGGCATGGAGGCGCGAGCGGGCCCGGGAGCTTGCGGCGTTCACGAGCGGGGTCGTGGTCCCCTTTCCATTCGAGGAGCCGATCCTCAAGGCACGGGGAGTAAACGTCCAGTTCGCCGGCCATCCCCTGCTGGACGAGCTTTCCCCCTATCTCGACGCCGCTCCGGACCCGAATCGGTTCGGGATCCCCGCAGGGAAGAGGATCGTCGGGCTTCTGCCCGGGAGCCGGATCGGGGAGATCCGCGCCCACCTTCCGGTCATGGCCGCGGCGGCGCGCCGGATCGCGGCGAGGTTCGGCGACGTCCACTTCGCCGTCCCCCTGGCTTCCCCCCGGTTTCGCGATGCGATGGAACGCGAATTGAGAGGAGGAGAGGTTCCTGTGACGATCGTCGAGGACGACCGCTATCGCCTGTACCGCGGGATGACGGCGGCGGTGGCCGCCTCCGGCACCGCGACGCTCGAGCTCGCGCTGCTCGGGGTCCCCTCCGTCGTCGTTTACCGCACGTCGGCGCTTACCTACTGGCTCGGGAAGCGCCTGGCACGGGTCTCCTCCATCGGGCTGCCGAACATCGTGGCCGGCGATCCGTTCCTGCCCGAGCTGATCCAGGCGGAATGCCGCCCCGAACGGATCGCCGAAGAGATCGGCGTCCTCCTGAGCGATGCGGCGCGCAGGGAAGCGATGGCGTCGCGATGTGCGGCCCTGCGGGAAAAGCTCAAGGGGACGGGGCCGTCGGAAGCCGTGGTCGGGATGCTGGCCCGGGCAGCGGGGGATGCATGGGAATGACGATCTACCGCCGTATGCTCGACTACGCCCGGCCTTATGTGCCGCGGCTGCTCCTCGCCATGCTCTTCATGGTGATCGTCTCCGCCTTTCATGGGTCGATCGCCTTCCTGGTCAAGCCGGCGCTGGACGACATCTTCATCAAGAAGGACGCCTCCCGGCTTACGCTCATCCCCTTCCTGGTTCTGGGCGTCTACCTGCTGAAGGCGGTCTTCGAGTTCGCGCAGGGGTACCTCATGAGCGGGGTGGGCCAGCGGGTGATCCGGGACATCCGCGAGCACCTGTACCGGCACATGCAGTCCCTGTCCCTGTCCTTCTACATGCGGCACCCCACAGGCTCCCTCATGTCCCGCGTCCTGAACGACGTAGCCCTGATGCAGGGCGCGGTCACCGACGCCGTCACGGGGCTGATCAAGGACGCGTTCTCGGGCATGTTCCTGATCGGCGTGGTCTTCTACCGCGACTGGCAGCTTGCCCTTGTCGCCCTGGTGGCGTTTCCCCTGGCCTTCTGGCCGATCGCGCGTTTCGGCAGAAAGCTGCGCCGGACGAGCATCAAGACCCAGGAGGTCGTGGGAGGCCTTACCTCCCATCTCCAGGAGACGATCAGCGGCGCCAAGCTCGTCAAGTCCTTCGGCGCCGAGGAGTACGAAGTGGACCGGTTCGCCGCCCGGAACGCCGACCTTTTCCGGCTCAGCATGAAGATCGTGAAGGTCCAGGCGCTCACTTCCCCGCTCTCCGAAACCTTCGCGGGAATCGGAGCCGCGGCGGTCATCTTCTACGGCGGCTACAGCGTGGTCAACGGCTACAGCACGCCCGGAAACTTCTTTTCCTTCATGACGGCCCTGTTCATGCTGTACGAGCCGGTCAAGCGGCTCTCGCGGGTCAACAACGTCATCCAGCAGGGGATCGCGGCGGCTTCGCGGGTCTTCGAGGTGCTGGACACCCTCCCGGAGGTGGAGGAGAAGGCATCCGCCCCGCCGCTCCCCCCGATCCGGCGGGAGATCGAGTTCGACCATGTGGATTTCCGGTACCACGGAGAGGGGGATTACATCCTTAAGGACGTCACGATACGGGTTCCCGCCGGGACGATGGTGGCCATTGTGGGCTCCAGCGGGGCGGGAAAGACCACCCTCGTCGACCTCCTGCCGCGCTTCTACGACCCGCAGAACGGCGCGATCCGCGTCGACGGCATCGACATCCGCGACGTCTCGCTCTCTTCTCTCCGCGCGCAGATCGGCATCGTCAGCCAGCACACGATCCTCTTCAACGACTCGGTCCGCAGCAACATCGGGTACGGCACGCCGGACACGCTCCAGTCGAAGATCGAGGAGGCCGCGCGGATGGCGAACGCCCACGGGTTCATTTCCCGGCTGCGCGACGGGTACGATACGGTCGTGGGAGAGCAGGGCCTCAAGCTGTCCGGCGGAGAGCGACAGCGCATCGCGATCGCCCGCGCGCTCCTCAAGGACGCACGCATCCTCGTCCTGGACGAAGCCACGTCGGCCCTCGACTCCGAGTCCGAGAGCGTCGTGCAGGAGGCCCTCGACACGCTGATGCGCGGCCGGACGACCTTCGTCATCGCCCACCGGCTGTCCACCGTAAAGAACGCCGATGTGATCCTTGTCGTGGAGGAAGGACGTATCGTGGAACGGGGCCGTCACGAAGAGCTGCTCTCCCGCGACACGAGGTACCGCTCGTTCTACCTGAAACAGTTCGAGGAGAGGAAGCCCGGCGCCGTCCCCGGCGCCGGGCCGGCCTGATCTTCGATGAAAGCGTTCCTCCCCCGAACCGGGGTGCACCTTCTTTACAACCTGGCGCTTTCGGGCGCTCTGCTCGTCGCCGGCCCCGTGTGGATCCCCTGGACGCTGCTGTCGAGGAGAAGGAGGAGGAATTTCCTCGATCGGCTTGGGATCGGGCTTACCCGGGTACCTTCCCCGTCGGGAAAGGGAAGGATCTGGATCCACGCCGTCTCGGTCGGCGAAACCCTTTCCGCGGCGCCGCTCGTTCGCCGGCTGCGCAGCCGGCTGCCCGACGCCGAGATCCTGCTGTCCACGGTCACCCTTACGGGGCAGGAGACGGCGGAGAAGGTCCTGGGAGCGGAGACCGACGCCCGGTTCTACTTTCCTTTCGACCTTCCGGGAATCGTCCGCAACTTCCTCGCCCGCGTCCGGCCCGACCTCGTGGTCGTCCTCGAAACCGAGATCTGGCCGAACTTTCTCGCGGAATGCGCTGCGAACGGGATCCCGGCGGTGATCGTCAACGGGAGGATCTCGGAACGTTCGTTCCGGGGGTACGGGCGGCTGCGGGTGCTGTTCTCCCGGGTGCTCCGTTGCCTTGCGGCGATCACGACCCAGACCGCGGAGGATGCAAGGCGATTCCGTTGCCTCGGGGCGGACCCGGCGAAGGTCACGGTCACCGGCAACATGAAATTCGATGTTGCCCCCCCTCCGGAAGATATGTCTCCCCTCCATGCCCTGCTGCTCCGGGAAAAGAGGAACGGCGCCTCGTGGTTCGTCGCGGGATCGACCCATGAAGGAGAGGAGGCGGCGGTCCTGCGGGCCTTCCGGAAGGGCAGGGAAGTGAACGGTTCGATCAAGCTGCTCCTTGCTCCCCGGCACCCCGAGCGGTTCGCCCCGGTAGAGGATCTGTGCGTGCGGGAAGGCTTCGAGGTAACGCGGAAGACCCGGCTGTTCGACGAACCCGGCGCGGAGGTTCCCTCCGTGGTCCTGCTAGACACGGTGGGCGAGCTCCTGTCGGCCTATGCGGCCGCGGACATCGCCTTCGTCGGCGGGAGCCTCGCGGCGAAAGGGGGGCACAACATCCTGGAGCCCGCCCTCTACGGAGTCCCCACCCTGATCGGGCCCCACATGGAGAACTTCCAGGAGATCGCAGAGATCTTCGGCGATGCGGGTGCGGTAGGCCGGGTACGGGACGGCGCGGAGCTTTCGGAGCGCGTCGCGCAATGGGCGGCGGACCCCGCACGCGAGGAGGAGATGGGCAGACGCGCCCGCGAGCTGCTTGCCGCCTTTCGCGGGGCCACGGAAAGGAACGCCGGTATCGTCGAATGGGAGCTGAAACGCGGGAGGGGAAGGCAAGGATGATCGGACCGTTCGCCAGGTGGAGGAGGGCGCTCTACCGGTCGGGGATACTTCGGTCGGAAGCTCTTCCCCGGCCGGTGATCAGCGTGGGGAACCTCACCGTCGGCGGGTCCGGGAAAACGCCCCACGTGAAATTCCTTGCGTCCTGGATGAAAAACACGGGGATGAGGGTGGCCGTCCTGTCACGCGGATACGGCCGCGAAACCAAGCGAGTGGTCTGGGTTTCCTACGGCGACGGGCCGGCCGTCCCCGCTTCAGCGGGAGGAGACGAGCCGGTCCTCCTTGCGGCCTCTCTACCCGGCGTCCCGGTGCTTGTGGGAGAATCGCGCGCGGAAGCGGGGAGGGAAGCCTTAAGGCGGAGGGAGATCGACGCCTTCCTCCTGGACGACGGGTTCCAGCATCTCTCCCTGCGGCGGGACGCGGACCTCCTTCTTCTCGACGCGGGCCGGGGGCTCTGCAACCGGCGGACACTTCCTCTGGGGCCCCTACGGGAACCTCCGGATTGCGCCCGGTTCGCCGACGCCCTTGTGGTTACACGGTGTGCGGACGAGGCACGATGCGAAGATCTTGCCGGGTCGGTCTCTTTCCCGCCGGACCGCCCCCGCGCCTGTTCCAGGCTGGTTCCGCGGACCCTCGTCGACCGGGATGGAGGAGAATCCCCCCTCCCGTCCCCGGGGGAGGAGGTGGCTGCGTTCAGCGGGCTGGCTCGAAACGAACAGTTTGCCGCGACTCTCCGGGAGGCGGGGTTCGTCGTCCGGCGGTTCCTTGCTTTCCGAGACCACCATCCGTACGGGCCGGGAGACATCGAAAAGATCGCTTCGGCCGCCGAAGGGATGCCGGTGGTGACGACGGAAAAGGACCTTGTGCGCCTGACTGGCGCGTTGCCGTTTCGCGTCCTGGCGCTTCGGGTGGAGGTGGAGTTCCTGTCGGGGTGGGAGGGCCTGTCCCGACTGATCCTGGAACGTATCGGGAGCTTCGGGAAGAAATGAAGGAAAGGCTGTTCCGCGCCATCCTCAAGATCGCCGAAGCGATTCCTCTTCCCTTGCGGGCCGCCCTCTTTGAGGCGGTGATGCTCGTGGTCTGGGCGGTGGACGCCCGGCACCGGCGGATCGGCCGGATCAATCTCCGTATCGCCTTTCCGGAGATGGAGGACCGGGCGGCGTCGCGGATCATCCGGCTGTGCTACGTCCGGATGGGGACTTCCGCGGCCGAGTTCATCCACATCCCGAAGATGGACGCCCGGTACATCGCGGAGCATTTCCGGATCGAAGGGATGGAGCACCTGCAGCGCACGGAGAAGGAGCGAGGGCTTGCGGCCCTCGCGATGACCGGGCATTTCGGAAACTGGGAGCTCCTGGCTCACGTATACGGAGCGGTCCACGCCCCGGCCGCCTTCATCGTCCGGCCTCTAAAAAGTCCCGTCCTCGACCGGATCGTGACCGAACGGAGAGAGTGGGGCGGAAACCGGCCGATCCGGAAGGTGGATTCGGCAAAAGCGGTGATGCGGGAGATCCGGGGGAAGACCCTGGTCGGCATCCTGATAGATCAGAACGTGGACACCTACAAAGGGGTCCTCGTCGATTTCTTCGGGCGGAAGGCGTACACGACCTTCGGAATCGCCCGGCTCGCCCTTGCGATGCGGACGGCGATTCACGCCGGGTTCATCTTCCGGGACCCGCGTCGGAAGTTCCACCACACACTCCGGTTCGGTCCTCCCTTGCCGATGGACCCCGACGCTCCGCGGGAAGAGGAGGTGCTCCGCCTCACGCGAGGATGCAACGAGCAGCTGGAGATGGCGATCCGGGAGGACCCCACACAGTGGCTCTGGTTCCACCGGCGATGGAAGACCCGTCCCCCCGGAGAGCCCGATATTTACGAGACGGGACACTAGGTGAAGGGCGTCGTGTTCCTTGACAGGGACGGCACCTTGATCGAGGAGGAGGGGTATCTTTCCGATCCGGCCAGGCTTCGGGAGATCCCCGGGGCCGCGGAGTCTCTGAAGAAGCTGTCAGAAGAGGGATATGCTCTGGCGGTGATCTCCAATCAGGCGGGGCTGGCAAGGGGCAAGTTCCGAGAGGACCAGATGGAGGCGGTCCACTGGGCCTTCGTGGAACATTTCCGGCGCCGGGGCGTCGAATTCGACGGGGTGGAGTACTGTCCCCACCATCCGGAGGGGGTGGTGGAACGCTACCGAATGGCGTGCGGCTGCCGGAAACCCGCCCCGGGGATGGCCGAAAAGATCCTCCGCAGGCTGGGAGTCCCCGCCTCGTGCAGAATATGGGTGGTAGGTGATAAAATGTCGGATATATTGATGGGTAAGCGGGTGCAAGCGGAAACGATCCTCGTCGCCACCGGATACGGAGAAACGGAGCGCCGGGAAGGCGAACGACGCGGGGAGCGCCCCGATATCTTCCTTCCCAGCATAAGGGAGGCGACCGAGTGGATCCTGTCCGGGGGGAAGGCGAGGTGATCGGGAGAGAAGATCACAAAGCCCTTGTATCCCGGGGTATTCTAGCCTTCACCGTGGCGGTGCTGCTTTTTGCGGGGCAGGGATGCCATTGGGGAAGGCAGGAAACCGCTTCCCCGGCCGAAAAAACGCGGGGGCCCGCCCAGGCGCCGGGGGGGCCGGCGGAACCGGCCGCAGCGAGCTCTCCGGCGCGCGGGACCGCGGCGCCTGGCCCCGAACCTTCCGTCTCCCCGGAAAGGCCGGAAGGCGTGGGAACGCCGTCCGGCGTTCCCGAGGGCGGGAAGGAGCCGGCAGACGGGGCGGCTACGCAGGAGAGACCGACGGAGGCGCCGGAAGCGACCACCGGAGCCGCTCCGGCGGAATTCCCGGAAGCGGCGAAGCCCGCTGAGATGCCGCCTTCCGCCGAGACGGCGAACAATCACAGGCCTCTCGCGGCGGTCCCTTCCACCGGCGCGGGACGCTCGGTACAGCCGCAGGCGCCCGGGGTAGAGCCGGCCTGGGCAAACGGCAGGGAGGAACTCGTCTACCGGATCGACTTCCTTGGGATAACGATGGGTTACGCCCGCTTTACCTACAAGGGGAAGGCGATTCTGCGCGGCAGGAGGACGTATCACCTGAACGTCCGGGCGTGGACGTCGGGCTTGCTATCCGTAGTTTATCCGGTCAACGAGACGATCGACTACTACCTGGACGAGAAGACGCTAGCGCCCCTCCGGCAGGAGTTCAGCAACCGGGAGCGGAAGAAGGACGACGTGGCGATATACGACCAGGAAACCGGCAGGATCGTTTACCGCTACAAGCACACCGGGGAGATCCGCAAGAAGGTGGACGCGACTCCCAACGTCTACGACCCCGTGTCCGCGGCTTACTATTTCCGTGCGCGCGACCTGGGATCGGAAGACCGGCCCCGCAACGTCTACGCCGGACGCAAGCTGTGGCAGATCTCCGCGCGAAACCTCGGCGTCGAGAGGCTCAATACTTCCCGGGGGCCGGTCGAGACCGTCATCATCCAGCCGGTCATCAAACGCGAGGGAAAGCTGGAGGACAAGGGGGACCTGCGCATGTGGATGACCAACGACGCGCGGCACGTGCCCGTGAGGATCTACGCCAAGTTCAAGAAGATAAGGATCTGGACGCTGGTGGGCGAACTGATGCCGCAACAGGAAGGGGGATGAGCCATGGACAATGAGCTCCTGGAGATCCTGGCATGCCCGAAATGCAAGGGGGAGCTTGAGATGACCCCCGATGAGACGGAGCTTCGCTGCGAAAAATGCCGGTTGAGTTACCGGATCGACGACGGGATTCCCATTCTCCTGGCCGAAGAGGCGACTCCCATTGAATGAAGCTGGGTTCACCGCCCGCGCCTTCGGCTACCTCGAGAGGTTCGCGTCCTGCAGGATCCTCGTAGTGGGCGACATCATGCTGGACGAGTACGTCTGGGGGAACGTGGGACGGATCTCCCCCGAAGCTCCCGTTCCGGTGGTCGCGGTTACGAGGGACACACGGGCGCTCGGGGGGGCCGCGAACGTCGCCGTAAACATTGCCGCGCTCCGGGCGAAGGTCCGGCTTGCGGGGCTCGTGGGCGCCGATTCCCCCGGGAGGGAGATCGTGCGGATGCTTTCGAAAAGCCGCATCGGAGTCTCCGGGATCGTCGCGGATCGGAATCGCCCCACGACCGTCAAGACGCGGGTGATCGCCCATAACCAGCAAGTGGTGCGCGTCGACCGGGAAAAGAAGGAGCCGCCGGACGAGCGGGCGCGCGAAGACCTGCGGAAAGAGGTGCGGGCCGCCATCCGGGAGGCGGACGGCGTGGTGCTCTCCGACTACCGGAAGGGGGTCCTGTCCCGGGAGCTTGTCGAGGACGTGGTCGCCGCGGCGAGGCGGAACGGCGTTTTCATCGCCGTCGATCCGAAGCGGACCGACTTCTCCTTCTACCGCGGCGTCACCCTCATCACGCCGAACAAGTCGGAAACGGAGGCGGCCCTGGGAGGCCGGGATCTGTCCGGGGACGCCGAGATCTGGGAGGGGGGGAAGGCGCTCCTGAGGAAATGCGACGCGAAGGCCATCCTCATCACGAGGGGGGAGGAGGGGATGAGCCTGGTGGAGCGAAGGAGCAGGTCCTTCTTCCACATCCCGGCGCTGGCGCGGCAGGTCTTCGACGTCACCGGCGCGGGGGACACCGTCATCGGAACCCTCGCGGTCGGAATGGGGGCGGGCGCCCCCTTGCGGGACGCTGCCCTGCTCGCCAACATCGCCGCCGGCGTCGTGGTGGGCGAGGTCGGAACGGTTCCCATCACCATCGATAAGCTTTCCCGGGCTCTGCGGATCAGGGAGAGGGAGCGGGATGTCGCGCAGGAGGAGCGCCCGGGGACATCCCGCGCGGGCAGGTAAACCCCGACCGATGAGCCGCAGGACGATCCCTTCTCCCGCCAAGCTGCTCGTCTCGGTGATCTACCTGGAAGAGGGCCGGTTCAGGGAGGTCCTCCATCGAATCGAGGCGCTGCTGGGAGAGGTCGAGCGGACGAGCGTTCCGTTCCCGTTCGACCGGACGGATTATTATGAACGGGAGATGGGCGCTCCGCTCCACCGGCGGTTCGCCGTGATGGGAAAACCCGTGCGTCGCGACGCGCTCGCGCTGGCGAAGGTCCGCATGGAAGAACTGGAGAAGGAGTTCTCCGTGGACGGCAGGCGCACGGTGAACCTGGATCCGGGGCTGCTGACCGAGGAGAACTTCATCCTCGCCACGGGGAAGAACTACAGCCACCGGGTGTACCTCGGGGACGGGGTGTTCGCCGACCTGACCCTCACGTACAGCAGGGGGGAGTACCGGCCGCTGCCGTGGACGTACCCGGATTTCGCCTCCGACGGGATCCGCGCATTCCTCGTGGAGGTGCGCGCCGCTTTCCGGGAGGCCGGGAAGCAGAAGACGAGGGAAGAGCGATGTGGATGAGCATGACCGGATACGGGCGGGGCGAGGCGCACAGGGAGGAGGTTGCCGTCACCGCGGACATCCGCTCGGTGAACCACCGGTACCTCGACGTCCACGTCCGCTGTCCCGCGAAGTTCCTTTCCTGGGAGACGCGGATCCGCGGCATGGTCCGGGAGTCGGTTTCGCGGGGGAAGGTGGACGTCTTCCTCAACGTGCGGGAGTGGGGGAAGACCGGGATGACCATTCGGGTGAATCGCCCCATCCTCTCGTCGTTCCTGGCGGAGGCTTCCCGCGTGAAGGAGGAGTGCGGCCTCCCCCTGGATCTGACGTTCCGGGACCTCCTGGGCGTCCCGGACCTGTTCGTGTTCGCCCAGGAGGGGGCGGACCCGGCCGAGGAGCACTGGGAGATCGCCGAGGACGCGGTGCGGCGCGCCCTCTCCATGCTTCGGACGTCGCGACGGGAAGAGGGGGAGCGCCTCCAGACGGTCATCGGGGATGCCGCGAAGGGGCTGCACCGGATAGCGGACCGGATCGCCTTCCTTTCGCAGGAGAACAAGGAGCTGGCCGCCGTCCGTTTCCGGGACAGGATCGAGTCCCTCTCGGGAGAGACCGGGGTGGACGCGGCCCGGATCCACCAGGAGGCTGCGTTCCTGCTCGACCGGCTCGATATCACTGAGGAATGCGATCGCCTCCGCTCCCACCTCGCCGGGCTGGAGGCCTTGTTGAACAATCCTGCGGAGGCGGTGGGGAAGCGGTTCGATTTCCTCGTGCAGGAGATCTTCCGGGAGCTGACCACCGCGTCCAACAAGTCGGCCCATGCAGGGATCTCGGAGCTGGCGGTTTCCGCGAAGACCGAGCTGGAAAAGATCCGGGAGCAGATCCAAAACGTGGAGTAGCCATGGGGCGAGGAGACGTGTTCGTCATATCGGCGCCGTCGGGATCGGGGAAGACGACTATCTGCCGACGGCTCCTCGATCGGGTGGAGGACCTCGAGCTTTCCATCTCCTACACGACGCGGGAGATGAAGCCGGGGGAGGTCGACGGGAAGGATTATTACTTCATCGATGCTGAGAAATTTGATAAAATGGTAGATTTGAAAGAGTTTGTGGAATTCGCCTCTGTCTACGGGAACCGGTACGGCACCTCACGCGAGATGGTGCGATCCATCGTTTCCCGCGGACTGGACGCCGTGCTGGAGATCGATATCCAGGGAGGGCGAAAAGTGAAGGAAGCCCTTCCCGAAGCGGTGCTGGTGGGGATTTTCCCGCCTGACTGGGGAACGCTCACCCGTCGCCTGGTCGGGAGAGGGCGGGACAGCATGGAAGAAATGGAGGCCCGTCTCAATGCGGCGGGGGCCGAGATGCGGGAGCTGCTGTCGTACGATTACCTGGTCGTGAACGAGGAACTGGAGAAGGCGGTCACCCAGGTGGAATGGATCGTGCGGGCGCACCGGCTGCGGAGGGACCGCATGCTAGGACGGGCGCAGAAGATCCTAATGCGTTAGGAAAGGGAAAGAGATGGCGCGAGTAACGGTGGAAGATTGTCTGCGACACGTGAACAGCCACTTCGAGTTGACCGTCGTGGCGGCAAAGCGGGCCAAGCAGCTCCTGGGCGGGGTGGGTGCGTCGATCGACACGTCCCAGCGGAGAGACAAGCCGACCGTGGTGGCCCTCCGGGAGATCGCACAGGGGAAGGTGCGGGTCCAACACTGATCCCGGAGCGTTTCATGCTCCGACTGAACGACATCGTTGAGCGGATCCAGGCCGCCCGGCCGGCCGCCAACATCGAGCTCATCCACAAGGCCTACGTCTTCACGGCGAAAGTCCATCATGGACAGTTGCGCCAGTCCGGAGAGCCCTACCTCATTCATCCGCTGAACGTGGCGTACATCCTGGCCGACTGGAACCTGGACGAGGAGACGGTCGTCACCGGCCTGCTCCACGACACGGTGGAGGACACGGTGGCGAGCCAGGAGGAGATCCGGGACCTGTTCGGGGACACCGTCGCCCAGATGGTGGACGGCGTCACGAAGATCAGCAGGGTCCAGATATCCGATGTGGCCGACCAGAAGGCGGAATCCATCCGCAAGATGATCCTGGCCATGGGGAAGGACTTCCGGGTCATCCTGGTCAAGCTCGCGGACAGGCTACACAACATGCGCACCATCGGCCACCTGTCCCCGGACAAGCAGGTCGCCATCGCCCGGGAGACGCAGGAGATCTATACGCCCATCGCCAGCCGGCTGGGGATGTCCCGGGTGAAGATGGAGCTCGAAGACCGGTGCTTCGAGGTGCTCCATCCCCACGATTACCGGGAGCTCACCCGCCTGGCCGACGAGCGCAGGCGCGGCCGGGAGAGCCACATCCGGAGCGTGGTCACGCTCCTTACGGGGAAGTTTACCGAGGCGGGAATCGAGGCGGCGGTCACCGGCAGGACGAAGCACATCGCGGGCGTCTTCCAGAAGATGGGGCGGCAGGGGATCGACTTCGACCACGTCTTCGACTTCATCGGCTTCCGCATCACCACGAAGACGATCCGGGAATGCTACGAGGCGCTGGGCATCGTGCACAGCCTGTGGAAACCTGTCCCCGGCCGGTTCAAGGACTACATCGCGATGCCGAAGCCCAACCTCTACCAGTCCCTGCACACTACCGTCTTCGGCCCGAACGCCGAGATGATGGAGATCCAGATCCGCACGGAGGAGATGCACGCCATCGCGGAATACGGTGTGGCGGCTCACTGGAAATACAAGGAAGGGAAGCCGGTCGCAGGGAAGGGCGAACAGATGTTCCTCTGGTTGCGCCAGATCCTGGAGCTCCAGCAGGACATGAAGGATCCCCGGGAGTTCCTCAACACGGTGAAGGTCGAGCTCTTCCCGGAGGAGGTCTACGTGTTCACCCCCCGGGGAGACGTCAAGGAGCTTCCGAGGGGGGCGACGCCGATCGATTTCGCATATGCCGTCCACACCGAGGTCGGGAACCACTGCGTGGGGGCGAAAGTCAACGGCAGGATGGTCCCTCTCAAAGTCTCCCTCAAGAATGGGGACGTGGTGGAAATCATCACCCATCCCGCCCACAAACCGAGCAAGGACTGGCTGAAGATCGCCAAGACCAGCCGCGCCCTCAACAAGATCCGGGCCCACATCCGGGAGGAGCAGCAGGAGCACAGCCTGGCGCTGGGCCGCCAGATCCTCGAGCGGGAGTTGCGGAAGTACTCCCTCTCGGTGAACAAGGTGCAAAAGGCGAAGGAGTTCGAGGAGATCCTCCAGGAGAACCGTTTCAAGACAGCGGACGATTACTGCATCGCCCTGGGGTACGGAAAGCTTTCGCTGCTCCCGCTGCTGCGGCGGATCGTCCCGCCGGAACGGCTGCAGGAGAAGGTCAAGGAATCCCGGCTGGGGGCGCTCATCAAGCGCGTGACCACGCGCAAGCCGAGCGCGGTCATCGTGAAGGGGATGGACGACATATTCATCCGGCTGGGGAACTGCTGCCATCCCGTCCCGGGAGATCCGATCGTGGGGTTCATAACGCGGGGGAGGGGGGTGACGATCCACGCCAGGGATTGCCCGAAAGCCTTGGAAAACGACCCGGCTCGGGCGATCGAGGTGGCATGGGAGGCGGGGACCAAGGCGGTCCATCCGGTAAAGCTCAAGGTCGTGTGCGCCGACAAGCCCGGGCTGCTGGCCGACATCTCCCGGACGATCACGGCGAGCGACGTGGACATCCGACGCGCCGTCGTCATGACCACCCGGGACAGGCGGGCCATCTGCAACTTCGAGGTTTCCGTGAACGACGCCCAGCACCTGGCGACGCTGATCAAGTCGATCGAGAAGGTGAAGAACGTATACTCGGTGGAGCGAGGGAAAGGATAGGCGATGCGCGAAACGGTCAAGACCGGAAAAGCCCCGGCGGCCATTGGGCCTTACTCCCAGGGGGTGCGGACGGGCGGGTTCCTCTTCTGCTCGGGCCAAATCCCCCTCGATCCCGCGACGGGGAAGATGGTCGAAGGGGGGATCGAGGCACAGACCGAGCGGGTCCTTTCGAACCTCGATGCGGTGCTTTCGGCTGGAGGGGCTGCGCGGAAGACGGTGGTCAAGACCACCGTCTTCATGGTCGACCTGGGGGATTTCCCCGCGATGAACGCCGTGTACGGGAGGTTTTTCCCGGAGGACCCGCCGGCGCGGGCCACGGTTCAGGTGGCGAAGCTTCCGGCGGGGGCGCTGGTGGAGATCGACGCGATTGCCGCGATCGGATGAATCAGACGGCCTTCGTCACCCGGCCCGACTTTATGCACTGGGTGCAGACCCGGATGTGCCGGACGGTCCCGCCGTCGACCGCCTTCACGCGCTGGATGTTGGGCTTCCAGACCTTCGGCGTCCTGTTGTTGGCGTGGGACACGTTATGCCCGAAATTGGGCCCCTTCCCGCAGATTGCGCACTTGGCCATGATATCCTCCCTAAAAATAACCTTTTATGAGTATCACGTATCGTGAAGATAGGGCAAGATAAAAATCTCCTAGGGGCCCGGCGGAAAAGGAAGGGCCTCCGGTCCGCCTTGTTCATACTGATCCTGGTCCTGGCCGCCGGTGCGGCGATTCCGCACCTGCTTGCGATGAGGCTGCCCGTCCCTTCGGGGCCGCCCGCCGACGCCATCCTGGTGCTGACCGGGGGTGAGAACCGCATTCTCGAAGGATTCCGCGCCTGGAAGGAAGGGAAGGGGAAGGAATTGTACATCCTGGGCGCGGGAGGAGGCGCCAGGATCGAGCGCGTCCTGCCCGGCCACTCCGCGCTGTCCGCCGAGGAGCTCCGCCGTGTCCACATCGAGGGCTGGTCCGAGAACACGCTGGAGAACGCCTTTTCGGCCAAGACTGTCGTGAAGAACAGGGGGTTCGAGCGGATCGTCCTGATCACCGCCGACTATCACATGCCGCGGGCCTGCCTCGCGTTGCGCACCGTGCTCCCCCCCGGCGTATCCATCGCGGTGATTACCGTGCGCTCGGACTGGAACGACAGGAACGCCCTCCCGCGCACGCTGCGCCTCTTCTTCGTCGAGGGCTGGAAATACTGGACCTACCGCCTCTTCCTCATCTGGGAGTAACAGCCGCAATCCGCCGAAATCCGTCCTCGTCAGGTGGTGCGAGTCACGCCTCACGGGGTACCCCCCGCCCGGGGGACGCCTTGCCCGTCCATCCCTGGACGGGCGGCGGCTCCGTCGCTCCTCGCTCCGCCTTCCCTGGCTCTCGCTTCGTCGCTCAGGCCCCCGCTCGGGGCACCCCGTCTCGGCGGCTCGCACGACCCGCAGGGGGGCGGATTTCGGCGCCTCAGGCGTCGGGGTTGCGGTGGAAGAATTCGGGGATCTTCGGTTCTCCCAGGACCCGGACGCGCCTCCCCTCGATCTTGAGCTTCCCCTGGAAGAAGAGCCGGATCGCCATCGGGTAGATCTTGTGCTCCTGGACGAGGATCCGGGCGGCGAGGGTATCCTCCGTGTCGTCGTCGTACACCGGGACGATCGCCTGGACGATGATGGGGCCGGTGTCCACCCCTTCGTCGAGGAAATGGACGGTGCACCCCGAAAACCGCACCCCGTGGTCCAGCGCCTGTTTCGGCCCGTGCGTGCCGGGGAAGGAGGGGAGAAGGGCGGGGTGGATATTGAGGATCCGGTGCGGGAAGGCTTGCACGAAAACGGGGGTGAGCACGCGCATGAACCCCGCGAGGCAGACGAGCGCCGCGCCGCTTTTCCGGATGACCTCGATGAGCCGCCGGTCGAACGCTTCCCTTGTAGGGAATTCCTTGTGGCTTACGACTTCGGTGGGGATCCCGTGCTTCTTCGCCCGATCGAGGCCGTAGGCGTCCTCCTTGTTGCTGAGGACGATCCCGACCCGGCAGGGGATCTCTCCCCGCTCCGATGCGTCGATGATCGCCTGAAGGTTGGAGCCGCTTCCTGATATCAATACTGCGATGGTGTGCTTCTCGCTCACGGCCATCCTCCCTCCGCCCGCCGATCAGGCGAGCTCGACTCGTGCAGATCCCCGCCGGGCCTTCCGAATGTCTCCTATCCGGTACGCCGGCACTCCCAGCCGCTGCAAATGCCGCAACGCCCGATCGGCCTCCCCGGGTCTCACGATCAGGACCATCCCGATCCCCATGTTGAAGGTCCGGTAGGCTTCCGCCTTCGGAAGCTTCGCCGCCCTGACGAGCGTCCCGAAAACGGGAGGGACGGGCCACGTCCCTTTCTCGATGACCGCCGAGAGGCCGTTCGGCAGGGAGCGGGGGACGTTGCCCGGAATCCCTCCGCCGGTGATGTGGGCCATCGCATGTATCCTCACCTTCCGCGCCAGGGCAAGGACCGGGCGGACGTAGATCCGCGTCGGCCGTAGCAGCTCTTCGGACACGGTGGCGCCCCACTCGGGCATGCGGGAGCCCACCTTCTTCTTCAGGATCTCGAAGACAACCTTCCGGGCGAGAGAATAGCCGTTGCTGTGCAGTCCGGAAGAGGAAAGGCCGAGGACGGCGTCTCCGGCCCGCACGCTCTTTCCGTCGATGATCTCGCGCCGGTCGACGGCCCCCACGGCGAAGCCGGCCAGGTCGAATTCCCCCCGGGCGTACATGGAGGGCATCTCGGCGGTTTCCCCGCCCAGGAGGGCGCACCCGGCCTGCCTGCACCCCTCCACGATCCCCGAGACGATCTCCGCGCCGTCCTTCGCGGAGAGCTTGCCCGTGGCGTAGTAGTCGAGGAAGAAGAGGGGCTCGGCCCCGTGCACCAGGATGTCGTTGACGCACATCGCGACCAGGTCGATCCCGACCGTTCCGAGCATCCCCGCCATGGAAGCGACCTTGACCTTGGTGCCCACGCCGTCCGTCCCCGCCACGAGGACGGGATCGCGGTAACGCCCGGCGGGAAAGCGGAAGAACCCGGCGAAGGAACCGATATCCCCCAGGACTTCCCGCCGGCGGGTGGTGCGGACCATCGGCCGGATGAGGGAAACCATGCGGTCCCCTTCGTGGATATCCACCCCCGCGGCGGCGTATGTCACCGTTTTCTTCACGCGCGAAATCCTCCCGAAGAACTCCCGTACCCTGTTACTTGTAACTTATCCTCGTACGGTAATGCCAATGATTTTTCCCCCCGCATCCGGTAAGATAAACCGGTCCATCAACCGCTGGAAGGGTTCTTTTTGGCGATAAAAGTCGGCGTCGTGATCCTCGGCGACGAGGTCCTCAAGGCCGAGATCCGGGAAGCGAACCTGGCGCACATCCTGCCGCTCCTCAACGAGTGGGGAGCGGAGGTAGCCCTGTGCGCCATCCTCCCCGACGATATCCCCGTGGTGGTCCGACATCTGCGCCTCTATCTCGAGGAGGCAGACCTGCTGGTCCTGACCGGCGGGATCGGCCCGACGCCGGACGACATCACCCGCGAGGCGGTGGCCCGCGTGGCGGGAGTACCTCTGGTCATCCACCCGGAGGCGAAGGCGGCCCTCGATAACTACTACAAGTACCGGATGAACGAGTACCGGCTTCTGATGGCCCACGTACCCCAGGGGGCGACGCTGATCCCTAACCCTCTGAGCGCAGCGCCGGGCTTCTTCATCGCCCGCATGGCCGTCTTCCCGGGGATACCGAAGCTGTTGCACGAGATGTTCGGCTGGCTCAAGCCTTACGTCGCCGGCCCCCGGAAAAGCCGTGTGACTCTTTGCAGCAAGGCGCCCGAGTCCGCCTTCGCGGGGATCATGCGGGAGGCGATGGACGCCTTCCCCGACGTGAGCGTGGGGTCCTACCCGATGCTCGAAGGGACATACCGCGTGAGGGTCGTATTCCGGGCCGCCGCCTTCGCGCGGGCGGAGGCATGCGCCGATCGTTTCGCCGCGAAGTTGCGGGATCTGGGATGGGAAATCTCGTTGAGGGAGGAGGAAAGGGGAGGGGATGAAAAGATCTGAGCGGCACCGTCGGGCAGCCTGGGCGATCCTCCTTGCCTGCCTCCTGTTTCCCTCTGCGTACGCCTTCGGCGACGACCGGGCGGCCGGGCTTGCCGCCGCCGGATGGGAGGAGTCGACCCCGGGGCGGTGGTACAACCTTCCCGAGCGGAAGGTGCAGGCCCTGGATAACGGGATCTCCGGCGAGTTCGTCCTTGCTCCCGGGACGGGGGTGGCCTGGGGGAAGAAAAGAGGATGGGAGCTTTCGGCGGGGGCGATCCTTTCTCTCGAAATGTCGTCCGACGGGACGAACCCGTCGTCGAAAGACTACATGGAGTTCGGCCGGCATTTCCCGGTGTCGGTGACCGTCGTCTTCGGAAAGGACTCGATGGATCTCCCCTTCAAGACCCGGCTGGCGGACTTTTTCGTCCGGATCTGGCGCGGCTTCCCGCCCGGAGGGATCCGCCTGACCTACGCCTTCGGAAACCGCGCGCCGGTGGGCTCGATGTACCGTCCGGGGGATGACGAGGAGACGGTCTTCATCCTGGCCGGCGAAGAAGAGAAAGGGAAGAAGGTCCAAGCGAAGCGGGAACTCCGGAAGGATTTCCGGGCGGCCTACGGGCGCGACCCGAAGGGGCCGGTCACACGGATCATCGTGCGGGCGGAGCGCCCCTCCGGGGAGAACGGCCCCATCAAGGGATGGATTATTCTTGCCTTGCCGGGGCCGTAGAGGATTCCAGCGTTCCTTTCCTCGAAATGGACAGCACGAGGTTCCGGGCATACTCGGTCTTCGGGTCCAGGCCGATCGCCCGAGCAAAACAGTCGATGGCGGCGTCGTATTCCTTCCTCTCGAGGCGGATCTTCCCGATCTCGTTGTGCGCCGCGGCGAAATTCGGCCTCGACTCGATCACCCGGTTGAACTGGTGCAGGGCGTCGTCGCCCCTTCCCAGGCTCTGAAGCGCCAGCCCCTCTGCGTACCAGATCTCGTAGGCCCTGCGGTATCCTGTGGAGATCGAGTCCGCCCGGCGCAGCTCCTTGAGCCCCTCGGCATGCTTCCCGACGAGCAGGAGCTCGACCCCCAGCCGCTGGCGGGCCTCGGTGAACCGGGGGTCGATCTCGATCGCCCTGCGGTATTCCGCGATGGCCTCCGTCCTCTCGCCCATGCGGGAGTAAATCTTGGCGGCCTGGAAATGCTCCAGGCGGGCCCGGATCGTTTTCAGGTTGAACCTCGCATCGACGTTGTTCGGGTTGAACTTGATCGCCCGGCGAAGTTCGAAGATGGCGTCGTCGTAGAGCCGGTCGTAGTAGTAGGAGAGGCCGAGGGCGTTGAACGCCCGGTCGAGAGGGGCGTTGGGCGGGGCGGAGGCGATCAAGTTCCGGATGAGCTGGATGGCCATGACGTGCCTTCCGCTCTTGATGTAGAGGTTCCCGAGGGCAAGCCCGGTGCGGAAGAAGAGGTCGTCCCGCACAGCGGATCCGGCGCGCATGGCGAAATCGGGGATCTCGAAGAACGTCTCCTCCGCCTTGCCGTAGGTGTTGATGTTCCCCGAGTAGAGCACGCCCAGGTGGTAGCGGGCCTCCACGTGTTCCGGGTATTCGGCGATCGCCTTTTCGAACAGCCGTATCGCTCCGGCGGCATCGCCTGCGGACAGAAGTTCCCTGGCGCTCGTGTAGATCCGCTCGCCTTCCTCCTTGCCGGCGAAGCAGGGGAAAGGGAGAAGGATCGCGAGCACGGCAAGGACAAGAATTCCAGCGACGACGATTCGCCTGAACATTCGGCCCTCCTTCAGGCGTCTCTGCGGCCGGAGAGAACCTGTCGTCCCACTCCTTCGAATGATGATAGTATTTCCCCGTATGGGCGCAATAAGAAATGCCGTCCGGCACGCCTTCTACGCTCCGCTTTATACGACCGCAATCCTTTCGCTCGTCCTGTTCAGGGGTCCCGTCGCGTTGCCGGCCGGCGAAAATCCGGCCTTTCCGACGGGAGAAAGGGAGAATCCCCACGCGGGGATGAACTGCTCCCATTGCCATGCGAGGGTCCCTGAACGAGGGAAGACCGCCTGGAAAGAGGTGCTGTCGGGGCTGGCGAAGGACCCGGTCGAGCTTTGCCGGGAATGCCACCGCGCCTCGGAGGTGAACCATCACCCGGTGAAGAGAAAAACCGACCGCAACCTGCCGGAGGGGCTGCCGGTGAGCACGGCAGCCGAGGTGATCTGCTCCACTTGCCACGACGTGCATCTCAAATCGTCGAAGATCGCCCTCCTGCGGGGATACGACACGGGGAGGTATGCCGTTCGGACGGACATGTGCCTCGACTGTCACGCCGGGACCTTCTCCGCCCTGAACCCTCACCGGGCCGGGGCGCAGAGCGAGAAATGCTACACATGCCATGCCTCCGCGCCCAAGGCCGGCGACACGGCCGCCACCGTCCTGCTCCGGGAGAGGATCGTCCAGATCTGCAGCTTCTGCCACAATGTGAAGGAGAAGGTCCATCCCCAAAACGTGAACCCCTTGGCCGTCCTGCCGGAGAGGCTGCCGCGGACGAAGAAGGGCGAGGTCACCTGCGGGACCTGTCACGATCCTCACGGGACGGAAGCGACGTTGCACTTCCTCCGGAAAAATTATGTCGAGTTCCTGGAGAAGGGAAGGTACACGAACCCCCATGGCGCAAGCGATTCCGCGAGCTGCAGGGGGTGCCACGCCGATGTCTCGACGAAGCGCGAGGAGATGAGGAATAACCGACGCTACGGGGGGGACGACCTCCTGATCTGCCTGTCGTGCCACGGCTCGATGGATGCCTGCCATCCCATCCTCGTCAAGCTCGGCCCCGGCATGCATCCCGGCCCGGGCCTGCCCCTGTCCCCGGACGGAAAGATCACCTGCCTCACCTGCCACAACCCGATGCCCGAGGTGGGGAGCGGCGTCGCAATGCGGGAGCGGAAGCCGGGGGACCCGACCAATGCCATCTGCTTCCGGTGCCACGACAAGTCCGACCTGATCGGGCGGAACCCTCACTCCGCGATGTCCGAGCGGGACTCCTGCAAGTTCTGCCATGACACGATGACCGACCCTACCAACGAAGAGGCGGCGCGGGTGTCCTTCATCTCCAACACCAGGATGATCTGCCTGCGCTGCCACGCGCAGGAGGCGCACCCGATAGGCGTGAATCACATGGTGCAGCCGAAAATGTCGATCCCGGAGCCTTTCCGGCTGGACGCCAAGGGCAAACTGACCTGCACGACCTGCCACAACCCGCACATCGAAGCCCGGTCCGGGGCCGAAGGCGGCAGGATGCGCCGGTTCGTTGTGGACGAGTCGGCGGGGGGGATCTGCTCCCGGTGTCACAAGCGGTGACGTGCCGCCGGGCCGGTCGTTATTCGTACCGCAGCGCCTCGATCGGGTCCAGGCGCGATGCCTTGCGGGCGGGATAGAAGCCGAAGAAGATTCCGACCGCCGCCGAGAAGCCGAAAGCAAGCAGGACGGCGCCAGGAAGGACGATCGTCGACCATCCGGCGAACTTCGAGATCAGCGTCGAGCCGCCGATCCCCACCAGGATGCCCGCCGCGCCGCCCGTCAGGGCCAGCACCACCGCCTCGATCAGGAACTGAAGCAGGATGTCCTTCTCGCGGGCGCCCACCGCCATGCGGATCCCGATTTCCCGGGTCCGCTCCGTGACCGAGACCAGCATGATGTTCATGATGCCGATCCCTCCCACAAGGAGTGAAACCGAGGCGATCGCGCCCAGGAGGAGGCTCATGATACGGGTAGATGCCTCCGCGGCGGCGAGCATCTCCGACAGATTGCGCACGGAAAAGTCGTCATCCTGGGCGCGGCTGATCCGGTGGCGCTGGCGGAGAAGGTCGGTGATCTGGGTCTGCGCCATGCCGACGCTGTCCCCGTCGACGGCCTGGGCGAGGATCACGCCCACAGTGCCGATGTGAGTCGTGCCGACCAGCTTCTTCTGTGCGGTGGTGACGGGGACGTAGAGGATGTCGTCCTGGTCCTGCCCCTGGGGAGACTGTCCCTTCGACTCCAGGATGCCGATGACGGTGAAGGGGACCTTCCTGATCCGTATGACCTTCCCGACCGGATTCTCCCCGCCGAAGAGGTTCTCGGAGGCGGTCCGCCCGACGAGCGCGACCTTCGTCGAGGCGTCCACATCGTCGTTGCTGAAGATGCGGCCCGTGGTGACCGGCCAGTCGCGGATATCGAAGAATTCCGGCGTCACCCCCTGGATGATCGTGCTCCAGTTCTGGTTCCCGTACACGACCTGGGCGGTGGACCGGATCGAGGGGGAAGCGTAGCGAACCGCGGAGAGCTCCCTGCCGATCGCCTTGGCGTCCCCCATCGTGAGCGTGGGTACCCCGCCGAATCCCGACCGCAGGCCGCCCGACGTGGTGCTCCCCGGCAGGATCAGGATGAGGTTCGACCCGATCGACGCGATCTGCGCGGAGAGGCGCTCGTTGGCTCCTGCCCCCACCGCTACCATGGCGATCACGGCGGCCACGCCGATGATCATCCCGAGCATCGTGAGGGCCGATCTCATCTTGTTGGCCCGAAGGGACCGGTACGCGACCTTGGTCGCGGAGTAGAGATTCACGCTTCATCCCCTCCGCCGGCCGCCGGCTCGTTCCGCGACCCGCCTTCCCGGCTTCGGGACCTATCGGCGACGACGCGGCCGTCCCGGAACCGGACGGTCCGTTTCGAGAACCGCGCGATGTCCGGCTCGTGCGTCACCAGGATGAGGGTGATCGCCCGTTCCTCGTTCAGCTTCCTGAAGATCTCCATGATTTCGTTGCTGGAGGCGGTGTCAAGGTTTCCCGTGGGCTCGTCCGCGAGCAGAAGGGAGGGGGAGTTGACGATCGCCCGGGCGATCGCGACGCGCTGCTGCTGCCCCCCGGACATCTGGGTGGGGAGGTGGTGTTCCCGATCAAGGATCCCGACGGCGCGCAGGGCCTCCCGGGCCCGATCCCTCCGGCGGGCGGAGCCGATCCCTTCGTAGACCATCGGGAGCCCCACGTTTTCGAGGGCGGTCATCCGCGGGAGAAGGTTAAACACCTGGAAGACGAAGCCGATCTTCTTTTTCCGGATCTCCGCCAGCGCGTTCCTGTCCAGATCCTTGACGTCCTTCCCGTCCAGGCGGTACGAGCCGGTCGTCGGGCGGTCGAGGCAGCCCAAGATGTTCATGAGGGTGGACTTCCCCGAGCCGGACGCGCCCATCACGGCGAGGAACTCCCCGGAACCGATGGTCAGGGAGACGTCCTTCAGTGCCTCGACGGTTAACTCGCCCAGCCGGTAGACCTTGCCCACCTGGGAAAGTTCGATCACCGGCGCCGTCATGATTAACGGAACCCTCCCAATCCCGGAGGTCCGCCGCCCGCGCCCGGTTTCCTGTTTGCGCGGACCTCCTCGGTGACGAGGCGGTCCCCCTCCTTGAGGTTCCCTTCGAGGAGGTGGGTGAACGTGCCGTCGCTGATCCCGAGCTTGACGGGCACCGCCTGGGTCCTCCCTTCCTTTCCCAGGAAGTAGACGCGCGCCCCGGACGGGACCTTTTTCCCTTCAGGTCTTCCCTCCGCTTTTCCTTCCCCTTTCCTTTCGTCCGAGGGACGGTATCGCAGCGCCGCGTTGGGGACCTTGAGCACGTCCCTGACGGTCTGGGTCAGTATCGACACGTTGGCGGTCATCCCCGGCTTGAGGACGAGGTCCTTGTTGTTCACCTTGACGACGACGTCGTAGGTTACGACGTTCTGGCTCACGATCGGAGAGTTCCTTATCTGGATGACCTTCCCGCCGAACGTCTTTTCCGGATAGGCGTCCACGGTGAACATTGCCTCTTGGCCCACCTTGGTACGGCCGATGTCGGCCTCGTCGACGTTCGTGTCGATCTGCATCCTGGTGAGGTCCTGCGCGATGGTGAACAGGGTGGGGGTCTGGAAGCTGGCCGCAACCGTCTGCCCCACGTCCACGTTTCGGGAGACCACGGTTCCATTGACCGGGGAGTGGATCGTCGTGTAGCCGAGGTTCGTCTCCGCGACGGAAAGCGTTCCCTTGGCCTGCTCCACCTGGGCCTTGGCCGCCAGCACCTGGGACGCCGCGGAGTCGTAGTCCGCCTGGGCGTTGTCCACGTCCGCCTGGGCGACGAACCCGTCCTTGAGGAGTTCCTTGTTCCGCCGCAGCGTCCGCTCTGAGTTGGCCGCGGTCACCTTCGCCTTCTCCAGGTTCGCTTTCGCGGTTTCGAGTCCTCCGCGCGCCTGGACGACGGAGGCTTCGAAAAGGCTCGTGTCGATCTGTGCGATCGGCTGTCCTTTCTTCACGAGGGAGTTGAAGTCGACGAAGATCTTCCGGATCGTGCCCGATACCTGGCTTCCCACCTGGACGGTCGTCACTGCGTTGAGGCTCCCGGTGGCGGAGACGGCCTGGGTGATGTCCCCGCGCTCCACCGGGGCGGTCCGGAAAGGAGAGGCCTTCGAATTCTTCGACTTGTAGAGATAGGTCCCGCCGGCCGCGAGAAGGGCGGCAGCCGGGATGGCGATGGCAATGAGCCGTCTGTTCACGGTCACCTCTTTCTGCCTTGTTTCGACAGATGTCTCAGCGCGGCGAGGGTAAATTCGGCGATGTGGGCCGCTGTTCGTTCTATGTCCTTATCCTCGTAATGAATGGAGGGATGGAGCCTGGCGATGACCGGCCTTGCGTGACGATAGAAAAGGCATTGTCCGAGGATGCTCAAAACGCACCGCGTGATTTTCGCACCGCTTGTCTGCTCGCCGACGATGTCCCTCACGATTCCGGCGAGGGATTCGTGCAGCGGCCGGATCGCCCTCTCGATGATCCGGTCCAGGGCTCCGGTAGGCTCGACGATTTCCCGGGCCATCAGCATGCCGTACCATGCAGGCCGGCCTTCATATAGAAGGCGCGAAAGGAAGTTCCTGATGAAGTTGTGCAGCCTCCGCTCGGGCGTGTCTTCCCCTGTCGCTCCCGGGTCGTTCGGGAACGCGCTGCTGGCCTGTTGGTAGGCGTACTCGAGCACGGAGGCATAAAGCTCCTCCTTGCTGCTGAAATGATAGTTCACCGAGGCGATGTTCACCTTGGCCCTGCGGCAGATCTCCCGCACCGTGGCCGTGCGGAAGCCGCGCTCGGCGAACACTTCTCCTCCCGCGTGCAGGAGGCGATTGCGGGTCAGCTCGCTTAACGGCTTATCCATGTCCATATTTCAAACTATCGTATTAAACACACGTTTTAATGTCAAGCGGATAGGCGACGGTCTTTCGAAGTTCCTTTTGCCCCGTTTTGAAATACCTGATTCGAATTTGAAATATCGCCGACCGCAAGATTCCCGGAAATGCCGATTGGAATCGATGAAGGATCGGAAAAATACACTTGTCAATCGGGTAATTGGAAGAGAAATCACTCCACCTGAGATTCGCGGAATGCAGATGGCACGCGCCGTGAAATCTCCCTCCGCAGAATACGGGCCGGGTCCGACCGGAAGGACCCTGCCGGGAGTTGTGGGAAATGAGAGTCGATCGATTCCGCGTCTTTGTCGCCATGTCTCTTGCACTCGGATTCCTTGCCGTCGGATGCGGCGGCGGAGGGGAAGGGGGAGGCGGAAGCCCCCAGTCCTCTCCGCCCGCGGGGCCTGTGTCCTTGATTGCGTGGGAGCCTCCCCGGACATACGTGGACAATACGGTGCTCGATCCGTTCCAGGACCTGGATTATTACGAATTCTACGTAAGGGGCGATCGGAACTTTACCGATAACGATGCGCCCTTGGCTCAAATGGCTGCGGTCACTAACGTCCTTTCGCCGGACGGGCGCACCTATATTCCCGAGCTGACCGACGAGTTCCTGCTGGACAATCTCCGTCCCTTCACCCAGCCGGGGCAGGTCTATTACCTGAGCATCCGGGCCGTGGGGGTGGACCAGGTAAAATCGGGGTTCTCCACTCCCGTCGTCTGGGATCTGACTGACGTGTAATCGATACCCCGGCTACAGGGGATCGGCGGAAACGCACCAACATCATAAGGAGGTACCAAAGATGAGGAAGATTGCAGCGAGCATGTTCATGATCGGCATCCTGCTGGCTGCAGGAATCGCCGGCGCAGCAACGGTGGATATCAGCTGGACGAACCCGACCACGTACAACGACGGATCGCCGATCGCCACGGTGGACCAGGCGAACATCGTGACGTCGGTTTACGTGGGTGGAACGATATCGGGACCATGGACACTGGTCGGAACCTCCGTTGCCGGCGGGACGAGCCTGACCGGGGCGTCCGTGACGATGACGCGCGGGACGACGTATTATTTTACCGCGAAGTCCACGCTCAACAGCATGACGTCGGCCTATGGCACGCCGACCTCGTACCTCTATCCCAACCTCGCCCCGGCGGCGCCGGGGAGTCC
>JACRIV010000061.1 GCA_016220005.1 Deltaproteobacteria bacterium | reverse complement strand
GATCTCGGGATCTGGAAGTCCTGGACCTGGGGCCAGGTGCTGGAGGAGATCGAGGCGTTCGCCTGCGGCCTTTCGGCTCGCGGATTCCGGCCGGGCGACAAGCTGGCCATTGTCGGCGACAACCGGCCCCGCCTTTATTGGGCCATGGTCGCCGCGCAGGCCCTGGGGGGCGTCCCGGTGCCCCTCTATCAGGATTCGGTGGCCGACGAGATGCAGTACGTCCTCGACGACGCCGACGCCCGTTTCGTCGTGGCCGAGGACCAGGAGCAGGTGGACAAGCTCCTGGAGATCAAGGATCGCTGTCCCAGGCTCGAGGAGATCTACTACGACGATCCCAGGGGGCTCCTCTCCCACGACTCCTACGATCAACCCTGGCTGATCGGCTACGAAGCCGTCCGGGACCAGGGTCGCGCTTTCCGCCGGGAGCAGCCCGGCCTTTTCCACGAGGGAGCCGCCCGGGTCAAGCCCGAAGACCCCGCCGTGATGGTGTATACGTCGGGGACCACCGGCCGTCCCAAGGGGGTGGTCCTCACCTTTTCCAACCTCATCACCATGGCCCGAAGCGGCATCCGGCGCGAAGGCCTCACCGAGGAAGAGGAGGTCCTCGCCTACCTGCCCATGGCCTGGATCGGGGACAACATCTTCTCCTTCGCCCAGTCCTATGCGGCGGGATTCTGCGTCAGCTGCCCCGAGAGCAGCGCCACCGTGCTCCTGGACCTCCGGGAGCTCGGCCCCACCTACTTCTTCGCCCCCCCCCGGATCTACGAGAACCTCCTCACCACCGTCATGATCCGCATGGAGGACGCCAGTCTCCCGAAGCGCAAGATGTTCCACTTCTTCTTGGAAGTCGCCAGGCGCGCGGGCACCCGAATTCTGGATCGGAAGCCCGTGGGGTTTTCGGATCGGCTCCTGTATGGGCTGGGGCGGTTCCTCGTCTACGAGCCGTTGAAGAACGTGCTCGGCCTGAGCCGCATCCGGCTCGCCTACACCGCAGGCGAGGCCATCGGCCCGGAGATCTTCGAGTTCTACCGATCCCTGGGCATAAACGTGAAGCAACTCTACGGAATGACCGAGGCGTCGGTGTTCGTCTGCATCCAGCCCAACGGGCAGGTCAAGCCGGACACCGTGGGGACCCCCATGGACGGGGTGGAGGTCAAGATCGGGGACAACGGCGAGGTGATCGTCCGAAGCCCCGGCATCTTCTCCCATTACCACAAGAACCCCGAGGCCACGGCCGAGGCCAGGGACGGGGAAGGCTGGTTCCGCACCGGCGACGCCGGATTCTTCGACGGGGACGGCCACCTCAAGATCATCGACCGGGCCAAGGACGTGGGCCGGCTCAACGACGGCTCCATGTTCGCCCCCAAGTACCTCGAGAACAAGCTGAAGTTCTTCCCTCACATCAAGGAGGCTGTGGCGTTCGGCCACGGGCGGGACTTCGTGGCGGCCTTCATCAACATCGACCTGGGGGCCGTGGGCAACTGGGCCGAGCGCCGGAATATCCCCTACATGGGGTACACGGACCTCGCCGGTAAGCCCGAGGTGTATGAGCTCATCAAAGGGTGCGTGGAGCAGATGAACCGGGGGCTCTCCGGGGACCCCCACCTTTCGAGCTCCCAGGTCCGCCGCTTCCTCATCCTCCACAAGGAGCTCGACGCGGACGACGGCGAGCTCACCCGGACACGGAAGGTCCGGCGTGCCTTCATCGCGGAGAAATATGCCGACCTGATCGATGCCTTGTACTCGGACCGGCAGAGCTGCCGGGTCGAGGCCCAGGTCACGTTCGAGGACGGCCGGAAGGGCGTCATCAAGGCGGACCTCATTATCGAAAAGGCCCAAACTTTTCAAACTTCGGGGGCGAATTGAGGATGGTCAAGACCCGCGTCATCGGCGAGGTGATCCTGAAGCTCGAAAACGTCAGCCTCTCCTTTGGAGGGGTTCAGGCGCTTTCCGACGTGAGCCTGCAGGTGAGGGAGCGCCAGATCCTGGCCATCATAGGGCCCAACGGCGCCGGAAAGAGCTCGATGCTCAACGTCATCAACGGGGTCTACCACCCCCAGCAGGGCAAGATCACCTTCAAGGGCAGGACGCGCACGAGCATGCGCCCCCATGATGCGGCCGCGATGGGAATCGCCCGCACGTTCCAGAACATCGCCCTGTTCAAGGGAATGACCGTGCTCGACAACATCCTCGCCGGCCGGAACCTGATGATGCGGACCAGTTTCCTGGAGCAGGCCCTGTACCTCGGCCGGACGAAGCGCGAGGAGCTTGCGCACCGGGAGAAGGTGGAGGAGATCATCGACTTCCTTCACATCCAGGCGGTCCGGAAGACCCCCGTGGGGAGACTGCCCTACGGGCTCCAGAAGCGCGTCGAGCTGGCCCGGGCCTTCGCGGCCGAGCCGGAGCTTCTTCTCCTGGACGAGCCCATGGCGGGCATGAACCTGGAGGAGAAGGAGGACATGTGCCGGTTCATCCTGGACGTCAACGAGCAGTTCGGCACGACCATCGTGCTCATCGAGCACGACATGAGCGTCGTCATGGATATCTCCGACCACGTGGTTGTCCTCGACTTCGGACGGAAGATCGGCGACGGCACGCCCGACGAGGTGCGCCGGGACCCGCGGGTGATCGACGCCTACCTGGGGCCGACCCAGGCGGCCCCGTACCACGAGAAGGAGCTGTTCCATGGCATGTGAAGGATCGGGCCGTCTCACGGCGTCCGTCCGGAAAGGGGTGCTCGCGTGACGTTCTTCCTGGAAGTTCTGGTCGGTGGGCTGCTCTCCGGGGCGATGTACTCGCTGGTGGCCCTCGGGTTCGTCCTGATCTTCAAGGCCTCCGGGGTGTTCAACTTCGCCCAGGGGGCCATGGTGCTCTTCTCGGCGCTCACCCTGGTGAGCCTCCTGGAGAAGGGTTGGAACCTGTGGATGTGCCTGGGGATCACCCTGGCCGGCATGGTCTTCCTCGCGTACCTCATCGAGCGGATCGTGCTCCGGCCCCTGGTGAACCAGCCGCCCCTCGCCCTGTTCTTGGCCACCATCGGGCTCGCCTTCGCCATCGAGGGGATCGCCCAGGCCATGTGGGGCACCCAGGTCCACGGCCTGAACGTGGGGATCCCCGACGTGCCCCTCAACGTGAAAGGGCTGCTCATCAGCGAGTTCGATATCTTCACCGGGATCATCGCCGCCGTGCTGGTGGCGGCCCTGGCCCTGTTCTTCAGCAAGACCCGGGTGGGAAGGGCGCTTCGGGCGGTGGCCGACGACCATGAGGCGGCCTTGACCGTGGGGATCCCCCTGCGGCACATCTGGGTCATCGTGTGGGCCGTGGCCGGGATCGTCGCCCTGGTGGCCGGCATCGTCTGGGGCAGCCGGGTGGGGGTCCAGTTCAGCCTCGTGCTGATCGCCTACAAGGCGCTGCCCGCCCTGATCCTGGGCGGCCTGGACTCGGTCCCGGGCGCCATCGCCGGCGGCCTCCTCATCGGCGCCTCGGAGAAGCTCGCCGAGGTCTACGTCGGCCCCTTCGTCGGCGGCGCGATCGAAAGCTGGTTTCCGTACATGCTCGCCCTCGGGTTCCTCCTGATCCGGCCGGAGGGATTATTCGGCGAAGTACACATCGAGCGGGTGTGACCCATGATCTATCGCGAGGCAGGACAGTTCAAGGCGACGTACTCGGCCGACCAGGCCCTCTTTCCGATCCGCCAGGACCAGGTGGGCGTGGCGATCCTCCTCGTCATCGCCTACATCGTGGTCCCCTTCGTCGGCAACGACTACTGGCTGGGTTCCATCTTCATCCCGTTCCTGGTCCTTTCCCTGGCCGCCCTGGGGCTCAACATCCTCACGGGGTACGCCGGGCAGCTCTCCCTGGGAACGGCCGGGTTCATGGCGGTGGGCGCCTTCGCGGCGTACAATTTCGCCATCCGGGTCCCGGCCATCCCCCTGCTCCTCAACTTCGCGCTCTCCGGGTTGTGCGCGGCCTGCGTGGGCATCCTGTTCGGAGTGCCGAGCCTGCGCATCAAGGGCTTCTACCTGGCCGTGGCCACGCTGGCGAGCCAGTTCTTCATCGAGTGGCTGTTCACTCGCGTAGGGTGGTTTACCAACTACAGCACATCGGGAGTGATCAGCGCTCCGCCGCTTTCGATCTTCGGGCACTCGCTTTCGTCGGTGTGGAGCCGGTACGTTCTTACGCTGGCGATCGTGACGGTCATGGCGCTGGGGGCGAAGAACATGGTGCGCTCCTCCGTCGGCCGGGCCTGGATGGCCGTGCGCGACATGGACGTGGCCGCCGAGGTCATCGGCATCAGGATGCTCCGCACGAAGCTCCTGGCGTTCGGCGTCAGCTCCTTTTACTGCGGCGTGGCCGGGGCCCTCTGGGCCTTCCTGTACCTGGGGACCGTGGAACCCCAGGCATTCGACCTGGCCCGCTCGTTCCAGATCCTCTTCATGATCATCATCGGCGGGGTAGGCAGCATCCTGGGCTCGTTCCTGGGGGCGGCGTTCATCGTCCTGCTGCCCATCTTCATCAACATCGGCTCGGGCATGTTCGGCCACGCGTTCCGGGCGGACACCATCACGCAGATCGAGCTGATCCTCTTCGGAGGGCTGATCATCTTCTTCCTGATCGTCGAGCCCCACGGCTTGGCGCGGCTCTGGCGGATCGGGAAGGAGAAGCTTAGGCTCTGGCCCTTCCCTTATTAGCGGCTCGCGCCGCCTTTAGGCGCGTCGACACCCGAGCCCGGGCGATTCCCGGGCTCCCAACGCCCATACGGGGCCGGCGCCAAGACGGCCCCGCAACCAAGGAGGTTGCCGAATGCAAACGAGCAAGAAGTGGTTTTCGATCCTGTGCGTCGCCGTCGTGTCAGGCGTCGCGGCGCCGGTCGCGACGGTGCAGGCCGCCGACCAGTTCGTCCCGGTCCCCATCTACCGGACCGGGCCCTATGCCGCCGGCGGGACGGGGATCTTCGGGGGGATGATGGACTACATGCACATGATCAACGAGCGCGACGGGGGCGTCAACGGCGTCAAGCTCACCTGGGAGGAGTGCGAGACCGAGTACAAGGTGGACCGGGGCGTGGAATGCTACGAGCGCCTGAAGAACAAACCGCCCACGGGCGCCGCCATGTTCCACCCCCTGAGCACCGGCATCACCTACGCGACGATCGAACGGGGCGCCGCCGACAAGATCCCGATCGTCTCCATGGGGTACGGCCGGGCCGACGCCTCCGACGGCCGGGTGTTCCCGTACACGTTCACCATGCCGATCAACTACTGGAACCAGAACACCGCCAAGATCAAGTTCATCGGCACGAAGGTCGGCGGAATGGACAAGTTGAAGGGCCTCAAGATCGCCAACGTCCACCACGATTCGGCCTACGGGAAGGAGACGATCCCCATCCTGGAGGCGCAGGCCAAGAAGTACGGCTTCCACGTCAAGCATTATGCGGTGGCCCACCCGGGCCTGGAGCAGAAGGCCATCTGGCTCCAGATCCGCCAGGACAAGCCCGACTGGATCATCCTTCGGGGCTGGGGGGTCATGAATCCCACGGCCCTCAAGGAGGCCGCCCGCGTGGGCTTCCCGTCCAACAAGATCGTCGGGGTGTGGTGGAGCGGCTCCGAGGAGGATGTCCGCCCGGCGGGCGACTCGGCGAAGGGTTACATCGCCGCCGGCTTCCACCCGGCGGGCACGGACTTCCCGGTCATCCAGGAAATCATGAAGCACGTGCAGAACAAGGGGAAAGGACACGTGGAGAAGGACCGGGTCGGCACCATGTACTACAACCGGGGCGTGCTCCACGGCATCGTGACGGTGGAGGCGATCCGGACGGCGCAGAAGAAATACGGGAACAAGCCCTTGACCGGCGAGCAGGTCCAGTTCGGACTGGAGCACCTCAAGATCGACGAGGCCCGCATCAAGGCCCTCGGCGCCACGGCGCTGATGTCGCCGATCCACACCGACTGCAGGGACCACGAGGGCGGCGGGATGGTGAAGTTCCAGGAGTGGAACGGCCAGAAGTGGGTTACGATCACCGACTGGATCAAGCCCGACTTCGCGCTCACCCGGCCGCTGATCGAGGAGTCGGCGGCCAAGTACGCCCAGGAGAAGGGCATCAAGCCGCGGACCTGCAAATAATGATGTCCAATTTGTCCCCCGCCTCCCCGGAGGGAGGCGGGGGCTCCATTCATCTCCAGACTTAAGGTGCAACCATGAGCGATAACAAAGCGCCCCTTCTGTCCGTGAACAACATCGAGGTCATCTACGACCACGTGATCCTCGTCCTGAAGGGGGTCTCGCTGCAGGTCCCCGAGGGCGGGATCGTGGCCCTTTTGGGCGCCAACGGAGCCGGGAAGACGACGACCATCAAGGCCATATCCAACATCCTTCGCGCCGAGCGCGGCGAGGTCACGAAGGGCGCCATCGAGTATTCGGGCGAGCGGATCGATCGCCTCGACCCGGCGTCCGTGGTCAAGCGGGGGGTGGTGCAGGTCATGGAGGGCCGCCACTCCTTCGGACACCTGACGATCGAGGAGAACATCCTCACGGGCGCCTACACCCGCCGAGCCGGCAGGTCGGAGATCCGCCGTGACATGGACATGGTCTACAGCTACTTTCCCCGGCTCAAGGAACGCCGCAAGAGCATGGCCGGCTACACCTCGGGCGGGGAGCAGCAGATGGCGGTCATCGGTCGAGCCCTCATGGCCCGGCCCAGGATGATCCTTCTCGACGAGCCCTCCATGGGGCTGGCGCCCCAGCTCGTGGAGGAGATCTTCCACATAGTCAGGCAGCTCAACAAGGATGAAAATGTGAGCTTCCTGCTTGCCGAGCAGAACACGATGATCGCGTTGGGCGTGGCCAACTACGCCTACATCCTGGAAAACGGCCGCATTGTTCTGGACGGCGAGGCCAAGGCGCTCCTCGACAACGAGGACGTGAAGGAGTTCTACCTGGGCTTAAGCGGCGGAAGGCACAAGAGCTTCCGGGACGTGAAGCACTACCACCGAAGGAAAAGGTGGCTTAACTGATTTCGGACGCGAACGAAAGGAGATCCATGGAACGGTCGCCCGGATTTTTGAACGAGGCCCTTGAGCGAAAAAGCTGGGACGAGCAGCAGGCCGAGCGGGCGGAGAGGCTTCGGGAGATCGTGGCCCACGCGTACGCCCATGCACCCGCGGTGCGACGGAAGCTCCAGGAGGCGGGTCTTACGCCCGGCGACATCCGGGGCATCGAAGACCTTGCCCGGATCCCGGTGACGCCAAAGGCCCGCATGGTGGAGCTCCAGAGGGCGAACCCTCCCTTCGGAGGATTCCTCGCCGTGCCGCTCGGTGAAGTGCGGCGGATCTTCCGGTCCCCCGGTCCCATCTACGACCCGCAGGGGGCGGACGAGGGGTGGGGATGGGAGGAGGCCCTGGCCGCCGCCGGGTTCCGCAAGGGGGACGTGTGCATCAATACCTTCGGCTACCAGCTCACCCCGGCGGGAATGATGTTCGATGATGCCCTCGCAAACCTCGGGTGCCCCGTGGTGCCCACCGGGGTGGGAGACCGGGAGACCCAAGTGGAGATCATGCGATCCCTCGGGGTGAAGGGGTTCGTCGGCATGGCCTCCTTTCTCCTCCAGATCGGGCGAAGGGCGGTGGAACAGGGTCTCGATCCCCGCGGCGACATCAGTCTCAAGGTCGCCTTCGTTACCGCCGAACCCCTCCCCGACAGCCTCCGCTCCGAGATAGAGTCGCTGTTCGGCCTTACCGTCCGCCAGGGCTTCGGGACGGCGGACTGCGGATGTCTCGCGTACGAGTGCTGCCACAAGGGAGGAATGCACCTGGTACAGAGGGCCGTCGTGGAGATCGTCGACCCCACGACGGGTCAGCCCGTCGCCCCCGGGGAGACCGGCGAGATCGTCGTCACCCTCTTCAACCGAGCCTACCCCCTGATCCGTTTCGGAACGGGCGACCTGTCGGCGCTGGACTTCGGCGACTGCGCCTGCGGCCGAAGGGCGCCCAAGCTACGCGGGTGGCTCGGCCGTGCGGACCAGCTCACCAAGGTCAAGGGGATGTTCATCCATCCCGGTCAGCTTCAGACCGCCTTCCGGGACTTCCCGGAGGTGGCCCGGTTCCGCGCGGTCGTCACACGGCAGGATAGCCGGGACGTGCTCACGATCATGGCCGAAGGGGGTTCCGCGGCCGGCAGCGAACTCAAGGGGCGAATCGAGACGCGGGTCAGAGAGGTCCTTCGGATCGGCGGCAGCGTCGCCTGGGCGCAAGTCGGGAGCCTGCCGACCGATGGGAAGCTCATCGAGGACGCGCGGAAGTGGGACTGACCCGAACCGGTTAATGAAACGGCCGCAAACGTCTTTTCCACCGCGGAGCCTTTTCCCGACGCCCTTTCCCGATGTCCTTTCCCGATTGACCCTCCCGTCGTGACGCGCTATCTTAGCTTACTTAATTGAATCCGGCCGGAGGGTTGCGTGCGCAAGGCATTGCACTCGGGCGGAAGGCATCCGTTCGACTACCGGAAAGACATCTCGGGATGCGGCCTGACGGGCCTGATCCATGTGGGCGGAAAGAAGGTGGGAGGGGAAGCGGTCATCCGCTCCATCTGCCTGATGAACGAGCGGGGGAACGGGCTGGGCGCGGGGTTCGCCGCATACGGAATCTACCCGGAATACCACGACCACTACGCGTTCCATGTCATGTACGACCACCTGGACGCCCGGCGCGAGACCGAACAGTTCCTCGAAAGGCTCTTCGCCGTCGACATGACGGAGGAGATACCTACCCGGCCCACCGGGAATATCAGGATATCGCCGTTCCTGTATCGCTACTTCGTGAAGCCGAGCCCGGAAGCGGCTCCCAAGGAGATGCGCCTCCTGCCGGACGACGACTACGTCGTCCAGACGGTCTTCCAGATCAATGGAAACATCGACGGTGCGTTCGTGTTCTCCTCCGGGAAGAACATGGGAGCCTTCAAGGGAGTCGGCCTTCCGGGCGATATCGCCGAATTCTTCCGCATCGACGAGTACGAGGCGTACATCTGGACGGCCCACAACCGGTTTCCGACGAACACACCGGGGTGGTGGGGAGGGGCCCATCCGTTCACGCTCCTCGACTGGTCGATCGTCCACAACGGGGAGATCTCCTCCTACGGCATCAACAAGCGGTACCTGGAGATGTTCGGCTACCGGCTGACGCTCCTTACCGATACCGAGGTCGTCACCTATCTCCTCGATCTGCTCATCCGGAAGAACGGCCTCGACGTGCACACGGCCTGCAAGGTGCTCGCCGCGCCGTTCTGGAAGGACATCGACGAGCTTCCCGATGAGGAGCGGCAGGCGCTGCGGGCCGTCCGCATGATGTTCGGTTCCGCCATGATGAACGGCCCGTTCGCGATCCTCTTCGCGTTCAACGGCGGTCTGGTCGGGTTCAATGACCGCGTGAAGCTGCGCCCCCTCGTCGTCGGCCGGAAGGGGGATTTCTTCTACATGGCGAGCGAGGAATCGGCGATCCGCACAATCTCCCCCGACTTGGACGAAGTATGGGCGCCCAGGGCAGGGCAGCCGGTGGTCGTGCGCTTGGGCAAGGGGTTGACGTCTTGACCGCCCGGGGGGTCTTCGCCATCGACGCCGCCGGGCTCCATTACCGCGAGCTGAACCGGCGGGTTCGCGAGGCCGTTGCCGCCGGCCGCAAGGACGTCCTGCTCACGGGCGTCAACGGCCAGTATTACATCGGCGACGGAATCCGCGCGGAGGTCAACATCACCGTCGAGGGTGTGCCCGGGAACGACCTCGGCGCCTTCATGGACGGCCCGACCATCGTCGTCCGCAGCAACGCGCAGGACAACGTCGGTAACACGATGAACCGGGGGAAGATCGTTGTCCATGGGCGCGCCGGAGACGTCCTGGGGTACGGGATGCGGGGCGGCAAGCTGTTCGTTAAGGGGGACGTCGGCTACCGCGTGGGGATCCATATGAAGGGATACCGCGACCAGGTTCCCGTCCTCGTCGTGGGGGGTAAAGCCGGCGATTTCTTCGGAGAGTACATGGCCGGAGGAGTGCTTGTCCTGCTCGGCCTGGGACCGGATGACGGCCGTCCGCCGGTAGGGGACTACCTGGGCACAGGGATGCACGGCGGCGTGATGTACATCCGCGGCTCCGTCGACCCGACGGTCTTCGGCAAGGAGGTGGGGGTCGTGGAGATCACCCCCGCCGACAGTCAGTTCCTGCACGAGTGCGTCAGGGAGTTCTGCGCGGAGTTTTCGATCGATCCCGGGGAGGTCCTCACGAGGGAGTTCATCAAGATCGTGCCGGTGTCGCTTCGCCCTTACGGGAACTTATATGCCTACTGAGGGGAGAACCGAGGAAATGACGGGAGAGCCGTTTGCGCTGATCGAGAAAAGGATCAACGACTTGGTGGGGCTGGTTGCGTCGCTCAAGGAGGAGAAGGCGGCGCTTTCCGTCCAGCTCGACCAGAAAAGCGCCGAGACGAAGGAGCTGGCGCGCAAGGTCGCCGAGCTGACACAGGAGCGCAACGAGATCAAGGCCCGGGTGGAAAAGATCCTTTCGCGTCTCGAAAACATTGAGTTATGATGCCCCGGATGTATAATGGGTTGGGAAGGAGATGGGAAACCGGTTCGACGTAAACATCGCCGGGTATACGCTTACGGTGAACGCCGAGCGGTCGGCGGAGCACATGGAGCGTCTCATCGAGCTCCTGAACGAGCGGGTCCGCGAGGTGCAGAAATCCGGCGTGACGGCGAATTACCTGCACGTGGTCATGCTGGCGGCGATGAAGCTGGCGGACGAGGTGCTGGAGCTCCGGGGCGAGCGGGACGACGAGAAGAGGCGTCTCGAAGAGAAGAGCAGGAACCTTCTTCATGCATTGGACGGCGTGTTGAAACAGGAGGGCTGAAAAGGCACGGCCCCTGCCGTGCACGTGATCGGTGGAAGAGTTAGAGCCAACACGTCAAGAAAGGGGTCCCTTCCTGGCGGCGGTGAGCATGCCCCAAACGGGGAAGCCTGAAGCCGTCAAACACAGGGAACCCACCTGGTGAAAGCCAGGTTCGACTCGACCGCCGACACGGTACAGCGCAGGGGCTTTTCAGTATTTTCCGCGGGGATCTCCGCGTTTACATAGATTTGGGTGGCAGGACCGGTTCTTGATGACGTTCACGTGCGAATAAGGTCGGTCGTTTCGCCATAGAGGATTATTAATAGCGGCGCGAGGCCTTGCGTTCCGTCCCCTCGCCTTATTCGCGGTTCTCGCCTCCCTTCGTTGACTCCTTTTACCGGAAGGTCATGAATGCTCGTTGATGAGCGGAAGGCAGAGCTGCGCCGGACCGAACGCAACCGCAGGCGCCGGGGCGAGCCGGATCGCCTGCTGGCCGGGATGAGCCGGGCCGTGCAGGAACATTT
>JACRIV010000060.1 GCA_016220005.1 Deltaproteobacteria bacterium | reverse complement strand
TACCGGACGTTCAAGCCCGAGCGCGACGGCCTCTTCTGCGCCAAGATCTTCGGACCCATCAAGGACTACGAGTGCAACTGCGGCAAGTACAAGAGGATGAAGCACCGCGGGATCGTCTGCGAGAAGTGCGGCGTCGAGGTGATCCAGTCGAAGGTACGCCGGGAGCGCATGGGGCACGTCGAGCTCGCCTCGCCGGTCGCCCACATCTGGTTCCTGAAGAGCCTTCCCAGCCGGATCGCGACCATCCTCGACATGCCGATGAAGGACGTGGAAGCGGTCATCTACTTCGAGAAGTACATCGTCATCGACGCCGGCAACAGCGACCTGCAGAAGCTGGAGATCCTCACCGAGGCGAAATACCGCGAGAAGCGGGAGCAGTTCGGCGACGGGTTCAAGTCCGGCATGGGCGCGGAGGCGGTGAAGACGCTCCTCGAGGGGCTGAACCTCGTGAAGCTCTCCGACGAGCTGCGCAAGGAGATGATGGACACCGCCTCCGAGGCCAAGAAGAAGAAGATCTCCAAGCGGCTCAAGATCGTCGAGGCGTTCCGCGACAGCGCGCAGCGGCCGGAGTGGATGGTCATGAGCGTGATCCCGGTGCTCCCGCCCGACCTGCGGCCCCTGGTTCCGCTGGACGGGGGGCGGTTCGCGACATCGGACCTGAACGACCTCTACCGCCGGGTCATCAACCGGAACAACCGGCTGAAGAGGCTGCTCGACCTGTCGGCGCCGGAGATCATCATCCGGAACGAGAAGCGGATGCTGCAGGAGGCCGTGGATGCGCTCTTCGACAACGGCCGGCGCGGGAAGCTCATCACGGGCTCCAACAAGCGGCCCCTTAAGTCCCTCTCCGACATGCTGAAGGGGAAGGGCGGGCGGTTCCGGCAGAACCTGCTCGGGAAGCGCGTGGACTACTCCGGGCGCTCGGTGATCGTCGTCGGTCCGGAACTGAAACTCCACCAGTGCGGCCTCCCGAAGAAGATGGCCCTCGAGCTCTTCAAGCCCTTCATCTTCAACAAGCTCGAGGAGGGCGGACACGCGACCACGATCAAGGCCGCCAAGAAGATGGTGGAGAAGGAGAAGCGGGAGGTCTGGGACGCCCTCGACGATGTCATCCGGCAGCTCCCGGTGATGCTCAACCGCGCTCCCACGCTCCACCGGCTGGGGATCCAGGCGTTCGAGCCGGTCCTCATCGAGGGGAAGGCGATCCAGCTCCACCCCCTCGTCTGCACGGCCTTCAACGCGGACTTCGACGGGGACCAGATGGCGGTCCACGTGCCCCTCTCGATCGAGGCGCAGATGGAGTCGCGGGTGCTCATGATGTCCACGAACAACATCCTCTCGCCCGCGCACGGCAAGCCGGTGATCAGCCCGACCCAGGACATCGTGCTGGGGATCTATTACCTCACCCGCCCGAGGGAGGGTCTCAAGGGGGAGGGGAAGCTCTTCTCCGGCTTCGAGGAGGTCCGGATCGCCTACGATGCGGGCGCGGTCGAGCTGCAGTCCCTGATCAAGGTGCGCGTGAACGGGAGCATCCTCGAGACGACGACCGGCCGGGTACTGCTGTACGAGGTCGTGCCGAAGGAGGTCCCCTTCGAGTACGTCAACAAGGTGATGAAGAAGAAGGATCTGGCCGAGCTGATCGACGTCGCCTACCGTAGCTGCGGCCAGAAGGCCACGGTCATCCTCGCCGACCAGCTCAAGACGACCGGGTTCCAGTACGCGACCATTTCGGGCCTCTCGATCTGCATCAACGACATGAAGATCCCCTCCAACAAGACCAAGCTCCTCGATAAGGCGACGGCCGAAGTCGAGTCCGTCGTGGACGAGCACCGGGAGGGCCTGATCACCAACGGCGAGCGGTACAACAAGGTGGTCGACATCTGGTCCGCCGCGACCGAGCAGATCGCGGACGAGATGCTCCGGGAGATGGGGACCGAGACCGTCAAGGGGAAGGACGGCAGGGAACGGAAGGTCCCGAGCTTCAACCCGATCTACATGATGGCCGACTCCGGGGCCCGGGGATCCGACAAGCAGATGCGGCAGCTCGCCGGGATGCGCGGCCTGATGGCGAAGCCCTCCGGCGAGATCATCGAGACCCCCATCACCTCGAACTTCCGCGAGGGGCTGTCGGTGGGACAGTATTTCATCTCGACCCACGGCGCAAGGAAAGGTCTCGCGGACACGGCGCTCAAGACCGCGAACTCCGGGTATCTTACCCGGAGGCTGGTGGACGTGGCGCAGGACTGCATCATCGTCGAGGACGACTGCCAGACCCTTGACGGCATCCCGGTCCGCGCCTTGATCGAGGGCGGGGAGATCATCGACCGGCTCTCCGACCGCATCCTCGGCCGGGTGGCCCTCGAGGACGTCTACGACGCCGACGGGAAGCTGCTCGTGTCCGCCAACGAGGAGACCACCGAGGACGTGGCCCGCCAGATCGAGATGTCGGGCCTGGACGAGGTGAAGATCCGTTCCGCGCTGACCTGCGAGAGCAAGCGGGGAGTCTGCGCCCTGTGCTACGGACGCGACCTGGCGCGGGGGAAGATGGTGGCCAACGGGGAGGCGATCGGGATCATCGCCGCCCAGTCGATCGGCGAGCCGGGAACGCAGCTGACGATGCGGACCTTCCACATCGGCGGCGCCGCCTCACGGTTCGTGGAGCAGAGCTACATCCAGACCAAGCATTCGGGCAAGGTGAAGTTCCAGCTGCTCTCGGCGGTCCGGAACAAGGAAGGCAAGCTCGTCGCGATGAACCGGAACGGATACCTGGTCGTCGTCGACGAGAACAACCGGGAGCGGGAGAAATACCAGATCACCTACGGCGCCGCGCTGCTCGTGAAGGACGGGGAGAAGATCAAGGAAGGGCAGCGCCTGGCGGAGTGGGATCCCTACAACATACCGATCCTCACGGAGGTCTCGGGAAGGATCAAGTTCGGCGACATCATCGAAGGCGTCACGATGAGGGAGCAGGTGGACGAGGTCACGGGGCGCTCCACCCGGGTGATCATCGAGCCCCGGGACCCCGATGCGCGGCCGCGCATCTCGATCAAGGACGACAGCAACAAGACGCTCAAGCTCCCGGGGTCCACGAGCGACGCCCGCTATCTCCTCCCCATGGGGTCGAACATCCTCGTCGAGGAAGGACAGGAGACCCAGGCGGGGGACATCATCGCCAAGATCCCCCGGGAAACCACCAAGACCAAGGACATCACGGGCGGTCTGCCGCGCGTCGCCGAGCTTTTCGAGGCGCGGAAGCCCAAGGAATACGCGGTGATTTCCGAAATCGACGGCGTGGTCCGGCTCGGCAAGGACTTCAAGGGCAAGAGGAAGATCCAGGTCGTTCCCGACGTGGGAGAGCCGCGCGACTACACCATTCCCCGCGGCAAGCACATCACGGTCCACGATGGAGAGCGGGTGCGTGCCGGGGAAGCGCTGATGGACGGGTCGCCCAACCCGCACGACATCCTGCGGGTCCAGGGAGACAAGGACCTCGCACGGTTCCTGGTGGACGAGATCCAGGAGGTCTACCGCCTCCAGGGGGTGCGGATCAACGACAAGCACATCGAGGTCATCGTCCGCCAGATGCTGCGGCGCGTCAAGATCTCGGATCCGGGAGGCACGAACTTCCTCGTCGGGCAGAGCGTCGAGAAGTGGGTGTTCCGCGAGGAGAACGAGCGGATCAAGGCTCCTGGCGGGAAACCGGCCAAGGCCGACCCGCAGCTCCTCGGCATCACCAAGGCGTCGCTTTCGACCGAGTCCTGGATCTCGGCCGCCTCCTTCCAGGAGACGACGAAGATCCTCACGGACGCCGCGGTCCACGGGCGCGTCGATTTCCTGGCGGGTCTCAAGGAGAACGTCATCATGGGACGGCTGATCCCGGCGGGGACGGGCGGAAACCTCTACCGGGAGGTGAATTTCGAGGCCGATCCGCCGCTGCCGACGGAGATCCGGGAGGAAGTGGATCGGGAAATCGTGGCGGAAGAGGAAGAAACCGGTTGACACTGTATTATCGCCATGATAGAAAGCATACTTCTGTTTAGAACATAGAGGAACATGGGATAAGGAAGGAAAGAAGGGATGCCCACGATCAACCAGCTTGTCCGGAAGGGCCGCGAGGTGGCGGCCGCAAGGAGCAACTCCCCGGCGCTCGACAGGTGTCCGCAGAAAAGGGGGGTCTGCCTCCGGGTCTACACCACCACGCCCAAGAAGCCGAACTCCGCGCTCAGGAAAGTCGCCAGGGTTCGCCTGACCAACGGCGTGGAAGTGACCGTCTACATTCCGGGCGAGGGGCACAACCTTCAGGAGCACTCGGTCGTTCTGATCCGGGGAGGCAGGGTCAAGGACCTCCCCGGCGTGCGGTATCACATCATCCGAGGAAAGCTGGATTCCGTTGGTGTCCAAGACAGACGGAAGTCGCGGTCGAAGTACGGAACGAAACGACCCAAATAGCTTTCCCTAACCGGATCGAGGAAGTACCGTCCTTTTTCCGGCGGGTCCGCCGGAACGGGTAAAAAGAATGGAGTAGCGCCCATCAACGGGGCCGGGTGTCCCGGGTGGGCGTTTCGCGGTTTTTTTTCGTGAGATCAGTTCCTTAAGTTCTTAGGAGGCTTTGGCATGCCCAGGCGCGGATTTGTGTCCAGGCGGGTAATCGATGCGGACCCCGTGTACGGCGACGTCCTCGTCGCCAAGATGATCCACGCGGTGATGCTGCAGGGGAAGAAGCGCGTGGCGGAGAACGTGGTCTACGGCTCGATGGACATCATCAAGGAAAAGACCAAGGAAGACCCGGTGGCCGTTCTCAAGAAGGCGATCGAGAACGTGAAGCCCATGGTCGAGGTGAAGTCCCGCAGGGTCGGCGGGGCGACCTACCAGGTCCCCGTCGAGATCCGTCCCGACCGGCGGCTGTCCCTCTCCATCCGCTGGCTGGTCGGCTACGCGCGGGACCGGGGCGAGAAGACCATGGTCCAGAAGCTCTCGGCGGAGCTGATCGACGCCTTCAACAACCGCGGCGTGACGATCAAGAAGAAGGAAGACACCCACAAGATGGCGGAGGCCAACAAGGCGTTCGCCCATTACCGCTGGTAGGCGGCTTTTCAGGGAAGGGAAGGAAGGGTTTTCGTGGCAAGAGCTACACCGCTGGAAAAAACCCGGAACATCGGGATCATGGCGCACATCGACGCCGGGAAGACCACCACCACGGAGCGAATCCTGTATTACACGGGGGTCTCCCACAAGCTGGGGGAAGTCCACGAGGGGACCGCGACGATGGACTGGATGGAGCAGGAGCAGGAGCGGGGGATCACCATCACCTCCGCGGCGACGACCTGTTTCTGGAAAGGACACCGGATCAACATCATCGACACCCCCGGCCACGTGGATTTCACCATCGAAGTGGAGCGGTCGCTCCGCGTCCTGGACGGTGCCGTCGCCCTGTTCGACGCGGTTGCGGGCGTCGAGCCGCAGTCGGAGACCGTGTGGCGGCAGGCCGACAAGTACCGCGTCCCCCGCCTCGCGATGGTCAACAAGATGGACCGGATCGGCGCCGACTTCGATCGCTGCATCCGGATGATGAGAGAGCGCCTTGCGGCGAACCCCGTCCCGGTGCAGCTTCCGCTCGGGAAAGAGGACGGGTACCACGGGATCATCGATCTCGTCCGCATGCAGGCCGTGGTCTGGGACGAGGACACGCTGGGCGCCAAGTACCACTTCGAGCCGGTCCCGGAAGACCTGAAGGGAGCCGTCGCCGCGGCCCGGGAGACCCTGATGGAGTCCCTGGCGGACGTTAACGACTCCCTGCTGGAGAAGTACCTGAACGGGGAAGAGGTGGAGGTCGGCGAACTGGCCGCCGCGATCCGCCAGGCGACGATCGGCCTCAAGATCGTCCCCGTCGTCTGCGGCTCGGCGTTCCGGAACAAGGGCGTGCAGCCGATGCTCGACGCCGTGGTCGACTACCTCCCCTCGCCGCTGGACATCCCGGCCGTGACGGGGATCGATCCCCGGGACGGTTCGCTGGTGGAGCGGACGCCCGACGACGCGGCGCCGTTTTCCGCGCTCGCGTTCAAGATCATGAACGACCCGTTCGTCGGACATCTCACCTTCATCCGCGTCTATTCCGGCACGCTCAAGTCGGGGGACCACGTGTACGTCTCCTCCAGGCAGAAGAAGGAGCGGATCGGCCGGCTCCTCAAGATGCACGCGAACAAGCGGGAAGAGATCAAGAGCGTGTACGCCGGGGAGATCGTCGCGTGCGTGGGCCTCAAGAACCCCTTTACCGGCGATACCCTGTGCGATCCCGAGAACGAGATCGTGCTCGAGTCGATCACCGCCCCCGCCCCGGTGATCTCCATCGCCATCGAGCCCAAGACGAAGGCCGACCAGGAGCGTCTCGGCCTTTCGCTGCAGAAGCTCGCCCAGGAAGACCCCTCGTTCCAGGTCCGCACCGACGACGAGACCGGGCAGACGATCATCTCCGGGATGGGGGAGCTCCACCTGGAGATCATCGTGGACCGGCTGATGCGGGAGTTCAAGGTGGAGGCCAACGTCGGCCGTCCGCAGGTCGCCTACCGGGAGACGGTGACCCGCACCGCGAAGCAGGAAGGGCGGTACATCCGCCAGACCGGCGGGCGCGGCCAGTTCGGGCACGTCTGGCTCTCCGTCGAGCCCAACGAGAAGGGGAAGGGGTTCGAGTTCGTCAACAAGATCGTCGGGGGGGTCATCCCGAAGGAATACATCTCGCCGGTGGAGAAAGGGGTCCGTGAGGCGTCCGAGGGAGGGGTGATCGCGGGATACCCGGTGGTCGACGTCAAGGTCACGCTCTTCGACGGCTCCTACCACGAGGTCGACTCCTCGGAGATGGCGTTCAAGATCGCCGGATCGATGGCCTTCAAGGCGGCCTGCAACAACGCCCAGCCGATCCTCCTCGAGCCGATCATGGCGGTCGAGGTGGTCACCCCCGAGGAGTTCATGGGCGACGTCATCGGCGACTTAAGCTCGCGCCGCGGACGCATCCAGAAGATCGAAGCGAGGGGAAACACCCAGGTGATCGACTGCCACGTGCCTCTCGCCCTGATGTTCGGATACGCCACCGACCTCCGTTCCAAGACGCAGGGCCGGGCAACGCACACGATGCAGTTCGACCATTACGAGCCGGCGCCTCTTTCGGTGAGCGAGGAAGTCGTCGCCAAGGTCAAGGGCGCCTGACGAAAAACCTCCGCGGACGAGAGGAGACCCATATGTCCAAGCAGAAATTCGAGCGTACGAAGCCGCACGTGAATGTGGGGACGATCGGTCACGTGGATCACGGGAAGACGACGTTGACGGCGGCGATCACGAAGGTGTTGGCCAAACGGGGGTGGGCGGAGTTCGTGCCG
>JACRIV010000059.1 GCA_016220005.1 Deltaproteobacteria bacterium | reverse complement strand
TACGACGGATCGGCCTTACAGGCCGGCATTATCCTACCGGGAAGCGGCGGAGTCCATTGCGAAGGAGAGCGGGTCCCATTTCGATCCCGCTGCGGTCGCTGTCTTCCTGAAGATCGAATACGCGGACTGGGCGCAGATCGCAAACAGCAGGCCGGCTGTCCCGATCGCGGCAAGCAGGCTTGAACGCATGGCTCTGTCCTCCCGTCGCGCGCCGGAGATTGCCGCGCGTCAGCGGCTGACCCGGATCTTGCCGACCATGCCCGCCTCGAAATGGCCGGGTATCAGGCAGGCGAAATCGAATCGAACGTACCGGCTTTGGTGAAGTGCCAGATCAGTTCGCCGGTTTTTCCGGGTTCGACGGTGACTTGATTGGGATCGGCGTGTTCCATCTCCGGGAATTTCCGCATCAACGCGGCGTGTTCCTTCAGTTCCTTCATCGTGCCAAGCACCATCTCGTGATTGACCTTGCCCGTGTTTCTCGCGATGAACCTGATTGTCTCCCCGCGTCTGACACGGATGCTGGCGGGCCGGAAGCGCATCGTGTCGTTCGTTTCCACCAGGATGTCGCGGGTGACCTTCCCGGGATCGCCGGGCCTGCCAAGGGCAGCGGCATGGCCGCGGGCAGACCGGTCTTCACCTGCTCGAAATAGCGGATACGCTCCTCCGCGGCGACAGCGCCGACCCAGGACTTCCGGGTCCGGGTCGCCACGTCGAGCATCTGCCCCGCCACCGCGACCTTCACCTGCTCGAAACGGCGGTTCTCGATCCTCGTCCGCAGCGGGATGGTCAGGAGGTCGATGACCGGGAAGGTCAGCGCCCATTCGACCTTGCGTTCGTCGCCCCGCGCCGTTCGGAGATAGGCGAAGTGCGGGTTCGTTAGCCGGCCCGCCTGAACGAGGTCGGCTTCGGCGATGCCCGGTTCGGCATAGGTCGCCTGCAATCCCGGGTTGTTGAGGAGAGCGACCTGAACCGCGTCGCCGGCGGAAAGCGGCGAGGCGAGGAGTTTCCTGACGGCCGCCCGGACGCTCTCGCGGTCGCTTTCGTTGCGCTGCCACTTTGCTTCCTTGTCCAGGCGCGCCTTGGCGACATGCTCGACCGTCCCGAAACCCGCGCCCCGGAATACGTGGCGCAGCCGCCCAGGGCCATGATACCGAGCGCCACAGCGAGGACCCTGGCGTTGGTTCCAGATCGGCCTATTGCTGTTGATGTCTTTTCAGGGCGCCGGTTTCGGCGGCACGCCGGTTGATCCACCGGCAAATCGATCGAATCGAGAAGGGGATGGTCGGCTTTTAGTCCCGGAACTTCTTGTGGCAGGCGGCGCACACCGACAGGACCTGACCGTAGGCCGCCGCGGCCTTCGGCAGATCGCTCGCCCGGATGGCCGCCGTCATCTTCTCCGTCCGCTTTCCCAGCTCGACGTACAGCCCGTGAAACTCCTTCGACCGAGCGCGGTTCTTGTGGGGGACGTCCTTCTCGTGCCCTTCCAGCGACTCGTGGAGCTGCAGCGCCCCCTCGCTGGCGGCCTTCACGTCGCTGCGGATGATGGCGTCGGACAGGGTCGCCGCCGCCGCGTGGAACCTTCCCATGCGCTCGTGCTGTGCCTTCATGGCCGCCTCGTCGGCGGGCGCAGGATGGCCGGCGTGCCCGGAGGGGTCGTGGGCTGCCGCCGGTGTAGAGAAGCAAGCAATGACAAGGAACCCGTGCAGCAAGGACAGGCGAAGGAAGATCTGCATCCTCATTCCGGTATCCGATCCGCGGGATCTTTGGTGGATGATTGATTATACCCTATCCTCGACCCGGGATCGATTCTTTCCGCAACGGGCGACGCGCCCGCCCGACCTTCTGTAGTGGAAGATTCTCGCACGCTCCCGATGCATACGTTTTTGTAATTTCAAGAACCCCGGCAGGGGAGGAAATTCTTTCGGGGAGCGGCAACCAATCCTATTAATGCGTCGTCTTAAAGATTGCCATGGGAAATTCCCAGCGCAACATTTGCGAAGGAGGGATTGGATATGAGGAAAGTATTCCTTTTGGCATTGTTGGTTACGGGACTGTTGGTCCTCGCGTCATCGGGTGTTGTCTTGGCGGGTTGGGGTGAAAAAACAGGGTGGTCGTCCCATGGCGAGGAGACAGGCACGGGAATCGTGAGCGAGGAGATGAGGTCCATGGAGGGAGAGCCCGGCAGCAAGATGGGCCCCGCCGTCGGATCGTTCGAGTACCAGGAAGCTCTGGAGACGGGCAGTCTCCCGCTGGAAGGCGGCCTGGAGTCCACGACCCCTGAGCCCTCTGTCATCTCCAACGAGCCTCAGGTGTTCGAGTTCAGCGGGTCCATCTTCAGGCTTGGCGTGGATACCCAATGATCTTGGGCTGTGCAGCTCCACGGGAGGGGCTGGCCGGGAGAGCACCGAACCCGGTTGGCCGCCTCCCGTTTTTCATTTCAGGGAATTTTTATCAAATGGGAATAATTCCTGTTGCAGGAGGATCGCCGATCGGTTAGTCTCGTATGAAATTCCTGCGCCGCCGCCGGCGCAGCCGGAACGGGTGACGGGTGCTGCGCAGTAAACTCTACCCAACGGCTTTTCTCTTCCTGACATCGATACTCGCCTCGACGCTTTTCCCTCACTCCGCCCCGGCCGGATGCAAGGAGGATCTTTCGTCCGCCGTTCCCGGTGGCGGGGCGGCCCGAGGCGACATCGTCCGGGTGCCCGAGGGGGACACCTTCCTCTCCGCGATGCTTCTCCGGATTTCCGCGCGGGCGGGCCGGGACCTGACCGGACGCGACGCCTCGGTCGGTGCGGCGCAAAAGGAATTCGGCCGGCTGGCGTTGCGCGTTCATGCCTACACGATGGGCACGCGGGACGGCCGCCGGACGGTCGCCGCCCTGAACCGGGTCCTCTTCGAGGAGGAAGGCTTCGTCTACGATTCAGCTCCCGGGGATCCCGAGAATTACCTCATCGACCGGGTTCTCGCGCGGAAGCGGGGGAACTGCCTGGGCATGACCGTCATCTACCTTGCCCTCGCGGAGCGCCTGGGGATCCCCCTCGGCGGAGTGTATGTCCCATCGCACTGCTTCGTGCGGTGCGAAGGGAGCGGCGTCCGGATAAACATCGAGACCGGCGAGAAGGGCGCGGAGCGCAGCGACGAATGGTACGCCGGGAAGTTCCGGATCGGGAAAGGGCGCCCCTACCTGCGCACCCTCGGGAAGGGGGAGATGATCGGGGTCTACCTCAAGAGCCTCGGGGCGGCCTATTCCCGGAGAGGGCTGGAGGAGGAAGCGTTGCGGTTGTACCGGGAAGCGGCCCTCGTCAGTCCTTCGTTGCCGGATGTCTACTTCAACGCGGGCGTGTCGTACCAGAAGATGGGCAAGGTGGAGGAGGCCATCGCCCAGTACCGGCGAGCCCTCGCCGTCGACCCGGACATGGCGCCCGCGCGGGGCAACCTGGCGGCCGCCTACTGCAATTGCGGGAGGATGGAGGAGGGTATCCGGGAGTTCCGGAAGACGCTCGATATAAACCCGGACGACGCAAGATCGCGGGCCGGTCTGGCGAAGGCGTACTTTGCACGGGGAGCGTACCGGGAGGCGGTCGAGCAGTCCGACCGGGCGATCAAGCAGGGATACTGCTTCGAGCCTTCCATGCTGGAGATCCTCAAGCGGTACCGCCTGCCCGTCGAAACCACCTCCCTGCCCTGAGTCCCTCCTACTTGTCCGTGAGCGCCCGCAGGACGGCCGAGCTGTCGTGCTCCGCGTAGCCCCGCTCCTTCGCGATGGAGAAGAGCTGGTACGCCGCGGCGGTAACCGGCGTCGGTATCCCCTGCGCGTCCCCGGCGAGGACGGCCAGCCGCATGTCCTTGAGGGCATGTTTCAGCGGGAAGTGGACCGCGAACGCCCGCTCCCCCAGCATGTCCTTCCCCTTGATCCGGATCGCCTGGCATCCGACCACCGAGCTCTCTATGACGTCCAGGATCTTTTCCGCGGGGATCCCCGCGGCCATGCCGGTGAGCGCGGCCTCTGAGAAGACGCACAGGAGCGTCCCCATCATCTGGTTGATGATGAGCTTCATGTGCGCCGCGAGCCCCACCTCCCCCACGTAGACCACCTTGCTCCCCATCGTGAGGAGGAGCGGCTCCATCCTCTTCGCGACGTCGGGATTGCCGCCCGCCAGGATGATGAGGTTCCCCTCCGTAGCGGGCTTCCTGCTTCCCAGCACCGGCGCCTCCAGGAAGTCGGCTCCGGTTTTGTGCACCCTCACCGCGATCTCCCGGGAGGACTCCGGGGAGACCGTGCTCATGTCGATGTAGGTCTTGCCGGGGCCAAGCGACGACAGGACCCCGGCGGTCTCGGCGATCACCTCCCAGACCGCGGTGGGATCGGACAGCATTGTGATCACGATCTCGGACTGCCGGACGAGCTCCTCCACCGAGGAGGCGCCTTCCGCGCCCTTGGCGATAAGAGGGGCCATCTTTTCGCGCGACCGGTTGTAGACGGTGACGTCGTGCCCCTTGGCCAGGACGTTCGCGCACATCGGCGCGCCCATGATCCCCAGACCGACGAAACCCACCCGTGCCATCGCCCCTCCCTCCAGCCGCTCGGCCGCTCTCGCATATCCCCGGCCTCGGCCGCCAATTGCCTTGACCCTCAACGAAAATACAGGAGAATGATACCATGATGCAGCCGATCTCCGAGATTCTGCGGAAGGCGCCGCTGTTCGCCAACCTGCCCCCCGAAGACCTCCGCCGGCTTGCCGAAATCGCCTCGATGCGCCACTACGGAAAGAAGAAATCGGTCTTCCGGGAGGGGGACCGGGCCGACGGCTTCTTCATGGTGGCGGCGGGGCGGGTCAAGATCTTCAAGCTCTCCGAAGACGGCAAGGAGCAGGTGCTCCACATCCTCGAGCCGGGCCAGTCCTTCGCCGAGGCGACCATCTTCGAGGGGGGGGTGTTCCCCGCCCACGCCGAGGCGCTCGCCGAGTCCGATCTCGTATTCCTGCCGAAGCGCCAGTTCATCGACATGCTGGAGAGGAACTCCCGGATGGCGCTGCGGATGCTGGCG
>JACRIV010000057.1 GCA_016220005.1 Deltaproteobacteria bacterium | reverse complement strand
CCTGCGTTGTACGTGCAGAACGGGTACGTCCTGCCGTCCGGGGCGGAGTAGTGGACCCCGCACCGGGAGACCCGTTCGAGGTCGTAGTTGTAGGCGTCCATGAAATGCATCCCCAGGACGAAGAAGCTCTTGTAGGTGTATCCCCGGAACCGTTCGTCCCACGAGTATTCCCGGTCGGCGAACCCGTCGAGTGTCTGGAGGAAGCGCGGGAAGGAGAGGCCTTCCGGCGCCCGGTCCGCGTGGAAGAACCGGTTCAGGGCATGAAGCGCCCGGATCTTCGAGAAGACCTTGGAGCCGTTCCCGCGGACCCCGGCCGCGAGTCCGTCGATCTCCCGCAGGAGGCTGTAAAGGTCGAGGAACCGCGTGACCGGGACGGCGCTTCGGTCCGGGCCGACGAAGAGAAGGGTCATGAGGCCGCAGTGGGGGTGGCAGGCGTGATTAACGGGCGTGCTCCCGGCGAGCGCGCCCCCGTACCGGACGAGGGGGACGGCGGCGCTCAAGGGGAACCAGTCCTCCCTCGGGTGCGTCACGCCGGTCTGGGCGCTGAACTCCCGCGCGAAGTCCGAGAGGGTGAACCGCATCCGGAGCCGCTCGCCTTCGGGATGCCTTCCGGTGAAGGCCATCGGCTGGAAGGAGATGCCGGAGAGCACGTCCAGGTGTTCGAACGCCAGGCGGAAGAGGTCGCCGATCTGGTGGTCGTTCACGCCTTTCGCGAAGGTAGGGACGAAGATGATCCGCAAGCCCGCCTTGCGCGCCGATTCGATCGCCGCGAGCTTGGCGGACAGAAGTCTTTTCCCCCGGATCTTCAGGAAGATGTCGTCGGTCGTCCCATCCATCTGGAGATAGATGTACTGGAGGCCCGCCTCCCGGGCGCGCAGGGCGAAATCGGGATCGGCGAATTTAAGCCCGTTGCTCGTCACTTGGACGTGGGTGAATCCTTCCTTCCTCGCGGCGGCGACGATGTCGAGGAAACGGGGATGGACCGTCGGCTCCCCGCCGGTGAACTGCACCGCGAACGCCGGCGCGGGGCGCTGTCTGCGGAGCTGCCGAAGGGTCGCCACCGCCTGTTCGAACGAGAGCTCGTACCCGTTCCGGTTGGCGTCGGCGAAACAAATGTCGCAGGAGAGGTTGCAGCGCCCGGTGAGGTCGATGTTCGCTAGGGAGGTGTGCGCGGTGTGCCGGCCGCAGATGCCGCAGCGCGCGGGGCAGTTCCCATCCGCCTCCCCGGCGGGGTTGGCGAAGCCCCGGCCGTCGCCGAAGTGCCACTTCTCCAGCTGAAGGAACAGCTCGGCGTCGGAGAAGACGACGTCGTGGAAGGTCCCGTGGGCGGGGCACGACTTCCGCATCAGCACCCGCCCGTCCTCGATGTACTTCTCGGCCGGGATCGGCGTCCCGCATTGCGGGCAGATCGACGGAACGGTCCGGGGGAGCGACGTGGTGAGAGGTACGATCGGCTCGCCCGTCAAGGTGCGGTCCGGCGGTTCCTCCACCGCTCGGATGGGCGCCTTGGACGCCCGGAACGATTTCATTCTCCCCCCTCGGATGCCTCCCGGCCTTACGCGGGAGTGAAATTATACCATTGGTCCGGATAGCGCCGGATGACCCGTTCCAGCGCCTCCGTCATTTTCCGGACGTACGGCCCGTTGTCTTCCCCCCGCACGACGAACGGCTCGTCCGCGATGCCCAGGTAGCGCTCCCCGTTCCGGACCACGAAGGCGGGAAGGACGGAGGCTCCCGTCGCGCGGCTCAGGGCGAACGGACCTTCGGGGAAAAAGCGGGGAGCGCCGAAGAACTCGGCCGTCACGCCGCCCTCCTTTTCCCATCGGTCCACGAGCATGGCGACCATCTCCCCGCGCCGCAGGGCCGCCATCATCTCCAGGGGGGCGAACGGCGACCCGTCGACGATGATAGTGTTGATATGGTGGGCGCTGCGGTACCTTTCCCGGATCGCGTCGATGCGGGCGCTCCCCTCGGGGAGGGTGGCCACGTTGATCTTCACTCCGCGGTGGCCGAAGAAGAGCCCCCCGAGCTCCCAGTTCCCGATGTGGCCCGTGACGAGGATCACACCCCGCCCGTCCCGGAAGGCCGCATCCATGTTTTTCTTTCCCTCAAGGGTGGCGATCGCCCGGCCGGCCTTGTCGGGGGGGAGGGAGCGGAAACGGCCGTAGTCCACGAGGTAGCGGGCGAAGTTCCGGAAAGTCTTGCGCGCCATCCGGGCGATCCGTCGTTCGGGAAGCTCCGGAAAGACCCGGTGCAGGTTCTCCCGAACGATCCGCGCGGCCTCGCCGTAGGCCAGGTAGCTCGCCTCCCCGATCCCGTCCGCCACCAGATAGAGCAGGAACCGGGGAAAAAGCCCCGCCCCGGCGAATCCCAGCCGGTAGAAGGCAGGTCTCGCGAGAAGATGTCGGGTATGCGCCAAGTCCCCCCCTTGTTCGGTACGTCGGTTAAGCACTAAATCTAACATGATGGGCGGCACCCCCGAACAGGAATCAGCTGAGCCTGATGCACGCCACCCCCCGGCGATTGACCTGCGTCAAGGCGGCCGCCCCCTCCATCCCATAAGCTGGATAGGAAGGGGGACCGCCATGGAGTTGATCGCGCCGGTGCTTACCGCCGTCCACCTCCTCGCCGCCATCGCCTGGCTGGGAGGGATGATCTTCCACATCGTGGTCCTGGACCCCGTCTTCCGGAAGAACGAGGTGACGTTCCAGAGCGCGTTCCTCCTGGCGCTCATGGAGCAGCGGTTCCGGAAGCTGGTGGGGACCTCTATCGCCCT
>JACRIV010000058.1 GCA_016220005.1 Deltaproteobacteria bacterium | reverse complement strand
GGGAAAGAACCGGACACGATCCTCGCCACTTTCGGCGACATGGTCCGTGTCCCGGGCAGGAGCTCCTCCCTGGAGAAGGAGCGGGGGAAGGGGGTCGACGTCCGGGTCCTCTACTCCCCCCTGGACGCCGTGGAGACCGCCGCGAGGAACCCGGGCAAGGAGGTCGTGTTCCTGGGAGTGGGTTTCGAGACGACCGCCCCCTCGATCGCCGGCGCGGTCCTTTCGGCGGAGGCCCGGGGGCTTTCGAACTTCTCCGTCCTCTCGTCGGTCCGGACGATCCCCGCGGCGATGGAGGTCCTGACCTCCGACCCGGAGGTGAAGATCGAGGGGTTCCTCTGCCCCGCCCACGTGAGCGCGATCATCGGCGCCGACGCCTACCTCCCCCTGGTGAGGAAATTCGGGATCCCCTGCGTCGTCGCCGGCTTCGAGCCCCTGGACATCCTCCTGGGGATCCACATGCTGCTCGAGCAGAAGAAGCGGGGGGAGGCGGTCGTGGAGAACGAGTACGCCCGCGTGGCCACCCCGGAAGGGAACCGGAAGGCTCTCGAAGTCATCGACCGGGTCTTCCGGAAGAGCGACATCGCGTGGAGGGGGATCGGGGTCATCCCCGGCACGGGCCTGGCGATCGCCGACCCGTACGCGGCCTTCGACGCGGAGAGGAAGTTCGGCGTCGAGGTCCCTTCCACGGAAGAGAAAACGGCCTGCCGGTGCGGGGATGTCCTCAAGGGGAAGATCACGCCCGTGCAATGTCCGCTGTTCGGAAAGGCATGCACTCCCGACGAGCCGGACGGCCCCTGCATGGTGTCGAGCGAGGGGAGCTGCGCGGCCTACTTCAAATACGGGGTCGGCGCCCGATGAGCAGACCTTGGATGAAATCCGACAAGATACTCCTCTCCCACGGGGAGGGCGGGAAACGGACCCGCGAGCTCATCAGGAAGGTGATCGCGAGCCGGTTCGAGAACCCGGTCCTCTCGCCGCTGTTCGACTCCGGGCTCCTGGGCCGGCTGGATGGCGAGGTCGCCTTCACCACCGACGGGTACGTGGTCACCCCCGCCGTCTTCCCCGGGGGAGACATCGGGAGGCTCGCGGTCTGCGGAACGCTTAACGACCTGTCCGTCTGCGGGGCCAGGCCCATCGCCATCTCATGCTCCCTGATCCTCGAAGAGGGGCTCCCGGTCGAGCAGCTCGAGGCGATTCTCGATTCGATGAAGGCGGCCTCCTCCGAGGGGAACGTCGTGGTCGCCTGCGGAGACACGAAGGTCGTGGAGAAGGGGAGCGGGGACGGGATCTACATCACAACATCGGGGGTGGGGGTCCTGCGCGACGGATGGCGCCCCGCCCCGTCCGGCGTACGTCCGGGAGACAAGGTGATCCTCACCGGCACGATGGGGGACCATTACGTGGCGGTGCTGATCGCCAGGCAGCGGTTGGAGCTCGCCGCGGAGATCCGCTCGGATGTGGCGCCCCTGAACGCGATGCTCCTCGGGGTGCTCGATGCCTTCGGGGAAAAGGTGCGGTTCATGCGGGATCCCACCCGCGGCGGGGTGGGGGTCGCCCTGAACGAGATGGCCGAATCGACAGGCGCAAGGATCGTCCTCGACGAGCGGCGCCTGCCGGTCGCGGAAGCGGTCCGGGGGGTCTGCGAGATCCTGGGCTTCGACCCCCTGTATCTCGCCAACGAGGGGAAGGCGCTCCTTATCGTCGATGACCAAGCGGCGGATCCGATCGTCGAGGCGCTCAGAAAAACACCTTACGGCCGGGACGCGGCGGTGATCGGAGAAGTAACGGTCGGTCACGCGGGGGTGCTGATGCGGACCGCCGTCGGAGGACTGCGGGCGGTGGACTATCCCGTGGGGGACCAGCTGCCGAGGATCTGTTAGGAGCAAGGATCCCACTGGTAAAGATAGATGTTCCGGGCATCCTCCATGAAAGCGGTCCTCATCTACGACGGCGAATGCCCCGTCTGCGTCAAGGCGGTCGGTTGGGTCCGGGCCCGCGCCCGGCCCGAGACGTTCGAGTTCCTCTCCTGCCACTCGGAATCGTTTCCGACCCGGTTTCCTTCCATCGAAAAGGACGCCTGCCTGCGGGCGATGCACCTCGTCCTTCCGGACAGGACCGTGCTCGCCGGCGAACGGGCGGTCCCCGAGATTCTCGTGCGGCTTCCCCGGTACCGCTTCGCCGCCCGGTTCTTCGGTCTTCCGGGCGCCGGGATCTTCTCTCGTGTCTTTTACCGCTGGTTCGCGGGGCACCGGTACCGCCTCGCCGGGTTCTTTTTCCCGGTCGGTGGAGGCCGGGACAGGAAGGAACACTGACCCCCGGCGAGAGAGGCGGCGCCAGGCGTTACCCCAGTAACTCCATCAGCTCCTTGACGGAGATGGCGTCCAGTCGCCGGACGGCCTTCACGATCTCCTCGCGGCGGAACACGTCGACGGCGTCCTCGGCCAGGCCGTGGAACTTCTCCTCCACCCTCGCCCACGACATGGGGCGGGTATGGAACCCCTCGTAATCGGACTTCTCCTTGACGAAGGTCCTGCCGTCCGAAAGGGTCACGGTCAGACGGCAGGCGTGCTCGTCCGGAAAGCGCTTCGAGAAGGCCGGGTCCGGAACGACCGTGACGCGGCGCAGCAACGACTGCACGTCGTCCTCTGCGATCCGGGCGGACTCGTACTGCGCGGGCATCACCTGCCCGTCGAGCGCCGCGACGGCGACCATATAGTGCAGGCTGTGATCGGCCTCTTCCTTGGTGCGGACGATGGTCTTGTCCCCCTCCACACCGCCGCCGATGATCAGGTGCGCCACGTCGAAGATGTCGATCCGGATCCGGTCCATCTCCCTGGCCGAAAAACCTTTCTCCCGCATCAGCTCGATCATCCCCTCGATCGCCGACTGGGAGTGGACCTCGGCGTTGAACTTCTTGATGATCGTGCGGGTGACCCGCTCCAGGTTCTCCTTCGACCAGTCGATCTCGAAGTCCCCGGAGACGGTCTGGCACCATCCCTTGTTCCCTTCGAAGACCTCCCGCGGCCCCGTGATGCCCCGCATCGCCAGGAACGCCGCGCGCAGTCCGTCGAAGGCCGTGTTCGGGTAGGCGAGCCCCTTCCAGTGGGACAGCTCGCCCGTGCGCGTGACGCGCAGGGCGTTGTTGGCGGTCCCGGAGATCCCCAGGGCGTTGGCGATCTGCACCGCGTTGAGCTCCAGCGCCTTCGCGACCCCCGCCGGCGCGGCGAACGCCCCCTGCGTCGTGTGGTCGAACCCCCGCGCCCGCACCGGGGCGACGTCGCTTAAGGCGCACTGCACCTGGTACGCCACGCCCAGCGCGGTCAGGAACTGCCGCCCCGAGGCCAGCGAATACTCCGACGCGGCCAGGACCGCCCCGATGTTGTCGCTCGGGTGGCAGGTCTCGCCCTTGGCCAGATAGCCGTCGTTGAAATCGAGGTATCGGATCAGCGCGCCGTTATAGAAAGCCGCCCGGTCGGGGGAGGTGCGTCCTCCCCCGATCAGGGTGCACAACGGGCTGCCGCCGAACTCCGCGATGTTCTCGCGGATGAGCCGGACGGGATAGCCCTGCAAGGCCCCGAAGGCGCACCCCAACGAATCGAGCACCCGGATCTTCAATGCCTCCCGCGCGGCGGGGGAGAGGTCCTCCCAGGCCGCCCGCTCGACGAAGGCCGCCAACCGCTCGGACTTCGTCAGGTGGCACTCCTCGCCGGCCGCCGCAAGTTGTCCCGACCGCGCCATCCCGATCACCTCCTGCCTTTCGCGCCGGGCTCCACCAGTTTCGGCCGCGCCGGAGCCGCCCTGCGGGCCCTCTCCCTGTATGTCACCACGCGGCCCCACGTGCTCTTAGTCCCCCAGATCCCGGAACGCAAGGCTTCGAGCTGCACCACCTGGGAGTGGTCCACGAACAGGTTCACTTCCGGCCCGAAGTTCTTGATGTACCAGCCGAACACCTCCGGGTCGGCGGCTTCGAACATCACCTTCTCCAGGCCCACCTCGTTGACGATCCGCGCCGCCACGTCCGTGCGCCACTTCCTCACGTTCTCGGTGATCCCCTCGGACTCGATCATGATCAGGTGGGCGCCCGCCTCGAGGTAGCGCTTCGCCGCCCGGATCGCCTGCGACGGGTCCGAGGTCCCCTCTGCTTCCAGCTCCTCCACGGTGCTCGCCCCGCCGGCGCCGAACTGGATGCCGACCTCGGGCTTGGCCTTCATGCCGAGCTCGTAGACCCTCTTCGTGAGGCTCACCAGGTCGTCCAACGGGATGGTGATGAAGCCGCTCGACACTTCTACGATGTCGAACCCCATCTCCTTGCACTCATCGAGGTAGCGGTCCACCGCCTCCTCGCCGTGGGTAAGGACGCGCTCGATGAACCCGCCCGTGGACACCAGGACGTCGTGATCGTGGCAGGTGTCGATGAGCTCCTTGACGGCCTTCTTCGGCATGAGGCTGAAGGAGCCGCCGCTGAACTTGAAAATGTCGACGTACGCGCCCATCGTCTCCAGGATGTCCAGGAGATACCGCTTCCCGACCGGCGCGTAGTAGGGTCCCCGCATTTCCGTGATCCCGCGCTTGCGGGGCTTGGGCTCCCGTTCGTTGATCGGTAGAAAATCGAAACTGCGATCGATCCCGCCGCTCATATATTCCCTCCTCCTTCTTTTCCGCTCGGTATTTCCCGTGGTTCCCGCAGTGACGCATCCCTGCCTTGTTTAGATGATGTGCCGGCGAGTGAGGGTGCCGCCGGGCCGAACAAAGGTGGGCTTCCCCCCCGGGCGACATCCGGGGCAGGGACTCGATCGACGGGCGGCCCGCCCCTCGCCCCCGGGAGGAGTGGAAAGCACGGCCTGTGCGGGTCGACGGTGCAAGATATCGGCATTTTACCGATCAAGATCATGTATAGTTACAGTGGGATCGGACAGGCCCCATCCGAATCGGGAGCGGCAATGCGCCCATGAATCGCCTCGTGCACCTCATGCCGCCCGGGTCTTTCGATAGAGCCGCTTTTCTTTGCGGCGCCGGTGCGGCCCTCCTCGCCCTCGTCGCGCTGCTGGGATGGATTCTCGGGCTCCCTCTCCTTGCCAGCATCCATCCCCGTTACATCCCCATGGCGCCCAGCACCGCCGTTTCGTTCCTGCTGTTGGGGGCGATCCTGTCCATACAGTCCCGCGGGCCTCTCCGGGATTCCGCCCGGTGGCTCACGGCAGGGCTTTCCGCGCTGGTCTCCGCCTCCGGCCTGATCGTATTCGGCGCATCGCATGTGGGGGGCGCGCATCCCATCGACAGCCTTTTCCAGCCGGATCCCGGGATGCTGGGCACGATCCCGATGGGGCGCATGTCCCCCGCCACCGGCGCGATGTTTTTCCTGGCGGGATTCGCGATGTGCCTGCTCGCGCTTCCGGGGGGAGGAAAGGGACGGGATGCGTCCGGGAGCGACCTTGCAGGCATCCTGGGATCCCTGATCGTAACGGCCGGCCTGACTTTTCTCCTGGGCTACCTGTACGGAAAGCCGTTGCTCTACGGCGGCGGCATCATCCCGGTGGCACTGCCTACGGCGTTCGCGTTTCTGCTGCAGGGCATCGGGTTCGTCGCCGCCGCCGGGCGGGACCGCTACCCCTTGAAATGGCTGGCGGGCCCTACGGCACGCGCCCGGCTTCTGCGGGTTTTCCTTCCGTTGAGCGTCCTGGCGGTGATCGCCCAGGACCTCCTTCACGGGATCTTCCCGGAGTATTTTTCCTTCAGCAATGCCCTCGCGTCCGCGCTCTCGGCGATGATCTTCGCGGCGGTGACGGGGATCATCGTCTCCCGCGTGGCGCTCGCCGTCGGAGAAGCGATGGACAGGTCCGAGGCGCGCCGCAGGCAGGCCGAGGAGACCTTGCGCCGGAGCGAGGAGCAGCTCCGCCAGGCGCAGAAGATGGAGGCGGTCGGACGGCTTGCCGGCGGGATCGCCCACGATTTCAACAACCTCCTCACGGCGATCGCGGGATACAGCACGCTGCTTCTCCAAGGGGTCGTCGACGACCCGTCGCGGCGCAACATCCAGGAGATCCAGAGGGCGTCCGACCGGGCCGCCTCCCTGACGCGCCAACTCCTGGCCTTCAGCCGCCGGCAGATCCTCCAGCCGAAGGTGATGGACCTCAATGCCGTCGTCGGTGCGATGGACGACATGCTTCGACGCCTCATCGGAGAAGACATCGATCTCCTGACGGTTCTCGAACCCGGCGTCCGGAAGGTGAAGGCCGACCCGGGACAGATGGAGCAGGTGATCATGAACCTGGCCGTCAACGCCCGGGACGCCATGCCGGAGGGGGGGAAGCTCACCATCGAGACGGCAAACGTCGTCATCGACGAATCCTCCGTCCGAGGGCACGTGACCATGCAGGCCGGGTCCTACGTCGTTCTCGCCTTGAGCGACACCGGGAGCGGGATGGATCCGGAGACGATTTCCCATATCTTCGAGCCGTTCTTCACGACCAAAGAGGTCGGGAAAGGGACGGGGCTCGGGCTTTCGACCGTCTACGGGATCGTCAAGCAGAGCGGAGGCTACATCTGGGTCTACAGCGAGCCGGGGCGGGGGACGACCTTCAAGATCTACCTGCCCCAGGCGACGGAGGAGGCGGAGACGGCGAAGCCGGCCGAGGTCCGCGCCGGCCTCTTGGGAGGATCCGAGACCATCCTGCTGGTGGAGGACGAGGACTCGGTCCGGTCGCTGGTCCGGGAGGTTCTCGCAAGGAACGGCTACACCGTCCTCGCGGCGCGCAACGGCGAGGATGCCCTCCGGGCCTGCGATGGCAACGCGGGAGCCATCCACCTCATGCTGTGCGACGTGGTGATGCCGGGCATGAGCGGCGTGGAGCTGGCGCGGAGGATCGTTCCCCTCCGCCCGGAGATCAAGGTGCTGTACATGTCCGGATACACGGACACCGCCATCGTGCGCCAAGGCGTCCTGGATCCCGGGACCGCCTTTCTCGAGAAGCCCTTCGCGCCGGATGCGCTGGCGCGGAAGGTCCGCGAGGTGCTGGACAGCGACAATCCCTGAAGGCGGAAGGCGCCTCCTACGACAGGACATCGGGGGAAAAGCCCCTGCGCATCGTGTTCTCGGTGACCACGCGGGGCTCCAGGAACTGGAGCAGGTAGTCGAACCCGCCCGCCTTGGAGCCCACTCCCGAGAGCTTGAACCCGCCGAAGGGCTGGCGGCCGACGATGGCGCCGGTGATCCCCCTGTTGATGTAGAGGTTCCCGACGGCGAAGGCCTCCCGGACGCGCTCGATGGCGGCCGGGCTGCGGGAGAAGAGCCCGCCGGTCAGCGCGTAGTCGGAGTCATTGGCGACCCGGACCGCCTCCTCCAGGTCCTCCGCCCGGATCACGGCGAGCACGGGCCCGAAGATCTCTTCCCGGAGGACCCGGGAATCCCGGGGCAGGTCCGTGATGACGGTCGGGGAGACGTAGTGGCCCTCCGCCGGCACGGGGATCTCCACCGCCACCCTCCCCTCCCGCCGGGCGATCTCCAAATAGGAGAGGACCCGCTCCTTCGCCCCGGCGTCGACGACCGGCCCCACGAAACGGGCCGGGTCTTCGGGAGGGCCGACGGAGAGCCCCCGGACCGCCTCGACGAGGCGGGAGAGGAACCGGTCGTAGCAGGCCGCAAGGACGATCGCCCGGGAGCAGGCGGAGCATTTCTGCCCCTGGTAGCCGAAGGCGGACTGGACCACGCCGGGCACCGCCATGTCCAGGTCGGCGTCCTCGTCGACGATGATGGCGTTCTTGCCTCCCATCTCGGTCACGGCCCGCTTGACCCCCCGCTGGCCCGGGACCGTCCTGCCGGCCTTCTCGACGATCCCGAGCCCCACTTCCCGGGACCCCGTGAACAGGACGAAGTCGATGTCCTTGTGCTCCACCAGGGCGCCGCCCGCAACCTCCCCCCGGCCGGGGACGAAGTTCAGGACCCCTTCCGGGACGCCGGCCTCCCAAAGGAGTGAACAGGCAAGCCGGCCGTTCACCGGCGAGAGGCTGGAAGGCTTGTAGAGGACCGCGTTGCCGGTCACGAGGGCCGCGGAGACCATCCCGGCGGAGATGGCCAAGGGGAAGTTCCACGGGGCGATCACCACGCCGACCCCACGGGGACGGTAGAAATAGCGGTTGTCCTCCCCGGGGCAGTCGCCCATCCGGACCGGCCTCCCCAGCCGGATCATCTCCCGGCCGTAGTATTCGAGGTAATCGATCGCCTCGGTGACGTCGGCGTCCGCTTCCGTCCAGCCCTTGCCCACCTCCAGGACCTGCCACGCCAGGAGCTCCATCCTCCGGCGCCGGGCGATCTCCGCCGCCCGAAAGAGGACCTCCGCCCGCTCTTCGGGCTTTCTCCGCCCCCAGCGCTCCTGCGCCCGGCGCGCGGCGGCGACCGCCCTTTCGCCCAACTCCCGGTCGATCCCCGAGACGATGCCGACGACTTCCGACGGGCGGGCCGGGTTCCGGGAGACGATCTCCTCCTCCATTCGATATTCCTTCCCCTCGATGACGACGGGATAGGTCTTCCCGAGCCGCCCGCGCACCGAATCGATGGCCGCGCGGCAGGCCGCCCGGTTTCCCGCGATGGAGAAATCCACCGGCGGCTCGTTGGCGAAGGGGCCGCCCTGCACAGGCACGGGCGCAGCCGGCGCCTCCCTCGGAGGGGCCTCCGGCTCGGAGAGCAGCTCTTCGGGGGAGACCCCCGCGGCGAAGGTCTTGCGCAGGAACCCCTCGTTGGAGGTGTTCTCCAGCAGGCGGCGGACCAGGTACGCCATCCCCGGCAGCAGCTCCCCGATGGGCGCGTACTCGCGGACGGGAATCCCCATCCCCCGTAAGGCGTTCCGGATCGGCTCGGCCATGCCGTAGAGCATCTGGATCTCGTACCCTTCCGGGGGGATGCCTCGCTCCTCGGCGAAGACGATCGTCTTGGCGATCGAACGGACGTTGTGGGTGCCGGCCGCGAGGGCGAAGCAGTCGGCGTTCGAAAGGATCTCCTCGACGCAGCGCTCGAAGGTCCAGTCGGTGTGCGGCTTGGCGGCGAACACGGGGACCGGCCACCCTTTTTGCCCCGCCACGATGTTTTCGTACTCCCAGTACGCCCCCTTGACCAGCCGCACGGCGATCCGGCGGCGCCGTTCCCTCGCCCATTGCGCGAGGGCGCGCAGGTCCCGAACGGCGTCCTTGAGATAGGCCTGCAGGGCGATCCCGGCGTGCGGCCAGCCGGCGAACTCCGGCTCGGCAAGAAGCGAGGTGAAGACGTCCAGCGTGATCCGCTTCAGGCTGTACATCTCCATGTCCAGGGTGACGGACCCTCCCGCCTCCTTCACCCTGCGGAAGATCGGGCGCAGCCTCTCCTTCACCGAAAGCACGCTGTCCTCGTGGTTCGCCGGCCCGATCCGGGAGGAAAGGGAGCTGATCTTGACCGAAACGTTCAACCGGGGGAAATGAGCCTCCCGGGCGGCGTGTTCCGCCGGCCATCGGGCCATCTGCTCCGCCAGGGTCCCGACGAGGCCGACATAGAGGTCCCGGTATCGGTCGGCCTCCGTCTCGGACACGACCGCCTCGCCCAGGAGGTCGACGGTTACGGGCCTGCCCTCCTCCCACATCTCCTTGAGGCGGCCGACGGCCGCCGCCGGGTCCTCCCCCACGATGAAGTGCTTCGCGACGCTTTCGACGTTTTTCCGGATCGCGGCGGCGGCAAGGCCGGCCCCGATCCCCCATGCGGCGCCGGAAAGCAGAACCTTCAAGGCATTGGGAAAGGGGGAGTCGCCCGAGAGGAAATATTCCCGCGCGTGACCGACGACAAGCTCCGGAGCGGCGAGGGCGGGCAGGACGTCGACGAACCGGAAGAGCCGCACCTTGAGGTCGGGGTTCTCCATGGCGAGCCGCATCGCCTCGCCCGCCCAACGCTTCCGGTCGAAAACGGGGGGAGTCTCCTTCGCCATGAGGCGGAAGATCTCCATCCCTTTCCGGGCGACGGGGTCCCCGGCGGACACGGAAGGCATCGAATTCCCCTCCCCGATCGGGTTTGGCATCGCGTCGGTCCCTTTTCTTCCTGTTGGATGCCGGAAAACAACTATTCTCTCGAATGGCTGTTGTTTTTTTCCTTCATCCGGCCAAAGATTATGACGGTGAGCCGATAGCGGGCGATCCGAAAAAAATCCCGCCGCCGTGTTGTATACTGACGGCAATCCCGAAACCCCGGCAGGGCCGGATGCCGAGAGCGCATCCGGCCGCACCGGCGCAGGAGAGAGGATGATCCGCTTCGAGGGCGTTCACAAGTGGTTCGGCAAGCTCCACGTCCTGAACAACGTCAACCTTCAGGTCAAGCAGGGGGAGGTCGTGGTTGTCTGCGGCCCCTCCGGCTCGGGGAAATCGACCCTCATCCGGACCATCAACGAGCTCGAGCCGATCAACGAGGGGAGGCTGATCGTCGACGGGATGGACCTCGGAGGCCGCGGGACCGACATCAACAAGCTCCGCGCGGAGATCGGCTTCGTCTTCCAGCAGTTCAACCTCTACCCCCACCTCTCCGTGCTGAAGAACATCACCCTGGCCCCGATCAAGATCCGCAGGCTCGACCGGAAAGAGGCCGCACAGCAGGCGATGGCTCTCCTGGAGCGGGTGGGGCTCGCGGAAAAGCGGGACGCCTACCCCTCGCAGCTCTCCGGCGGCCAGCAGCAGCGCGTGGCGATCGCCCGGGCGCTGGCGATGAAGCCGAAGATCATGCTCTTCGACGAGCCGACCTCGGCCCTGGACCCGGAGATGATCGGCGAGGTCCTGGCGGTGATGAAGGACCTCGCGGAGTCGGGGATGACGATGATGGTGGTCACCCACGAGATGGGGTTCGCCCGGGAGGTCTCCCACCGGATCGTTTTCATCGACCACGGGATCATCCTGGAAGAGGCAAATCCGGCGGAGTTCTTCAGGAACCCCAAACATGAAAGGGCGCAGCAGTTTCTGAGGCAGGTGCTGTCACCGATGCACTGATTCCATTCCAAAAGAAAGGGAGGAGCAGGAATGAAAAAGCTCGGAGCATTGATCCTGTCGCTGGTGCTCGCCGGCGGGCTGTGCGGGGCCGCGACGGCGGCCGACACGCTGGCGGAGGCGAAAAAGAAGGGCATTCTCGTGTGCGGGGTCAAGGACTCGCTGCCGCCGTTCGGATACGTCGATGCGAAGACCCGCGAGATCGTCGGCTATGACATCGACTTCTGCAAGGCGATCACGAAGAAGCTCGGAGTGAAGCTCGAGCTCAAGCCCGTCACCTCGGCCAGCCGGATGCCGCAGCTGATGGAGGGGAACATCGACATCATCGCCGCCACGATGACGAAGAACCCCGAGCGGGCCAAGCAGATCGACTTCAGCGACACCTACTTCTTCACCGGACAGAAGTTCCTGACGAAGAAGGGGACGGTGAAGAGCCTGAAAGACCTGGGGGGAAAGAGGATCGGGACGGCGAAGGGCTCCACATCGGAGCAGAACGCAGCCAAGGCCGTGCCTTCCGCCACCATCCTCTCCTTCGACGACTATCCGCAGGCCGTGCTGGCGCTCCAGCAGGGGAAGGTCGTCGCCGTCACCACCGACGAGTCGATCCTCGCCGGGCAGCTCGGGAAGCTGAACAAGGAGCCCAGCACGAAGGGGCAGTACGAGATCCCCGACATCCAGATCTCCGACGAGCCGTACGGCCTGGGGATCCGCAAGGGGGACACGAACTTCGTGAACTTCGTGAACAAGACCATCGGGGAGATGGAGAAGAGCGGGGAGGCCAAGAAGATCTTCGAGAAGTGGTTCGGCCCCAACTCGGACACCCCGCTCAAGCGGAACTTCAAGATCACCGCGGGGAAGTAACAGGAGAAGTCGAACCGGCGTGCTCAAGTACAAGTTCGACTGGGCGGTCGTCACCTCCGGTAAGTATTTCGACTGGCTGGCCTCGGGGCTCTATGTCACGATCCAGCTGTCGGTGGTGTCGGTCGCCCTTTCCTTTCTTCTCGGGCTGATCATCGCCGTCATGCGGATGAGCCACGTCCGGCCGATCCGCTGGTTCGCCCACGGCTACCTCGAGTTCTTCCGGAACACGCCGCTCCTCGTCCAGATCTTCTTCTGGTACTTCGGGTCGTACAAGATCCTCCCCCAGGCGGTCAACGACTGGATGAACCGGCAGAACTTCGAGTTCGCCGCCGCGGTCGTCGCGCTGACCATCTACACCTCCGCGTTCATCGCGGAGGATATCCGCTCCGGCGTCCTGTCGATCCCGAAGGAGCAGATGGAGGCCGCGCGGAGCTCCGGGTTTTCCTACCTGGGCTCGATGCGCTACATCATCCTGCCCCAGGCGGTCCGGCTCACCATTCCTCCCCTCATCAACCAGTTCCTGAACCTCGCCAAGAACTCCTCGCTGGCGATGACGATCGGGGTGGCCGAGCTCACCTACCAGGCCCGGCAGGTGGAAAGCTACACCTTCAAGGGGTTCGAGGCGTTTACGGCGGCCACCCTCGTTTACGTCGTCATCTCCTCGGTCATCACGATCCTCGTCAACATTTACAACAAGACGGTGCTCCGTCCGATGAGGGCGCGGTGAGATGACCGGCGGGCTCGACTTTAACGTCATCCGGGACAACCTGCTCTACTTCTTCATCGGCCGCTACCCGCACGGCCCGCTGGGCGGGGTGGGGCTCACCTTCTACCTCGCCGTGGTATCGCTCGTCCTCTCCTTCATCGGCGGCCTGATCCTGGGGCTTCTGAGCATCTCCCACAACCGGGTGGTGAAATGGGTCTCGCTCACCTTCATCAACGCCGTCCGCGGGATGCCGCTCCTGATGGTCATCTTCTGGATGTATTTCCTCTGGCCCGGGCTGATGGGGAGGCCGATGCCGGAGAGCCAAACGGTGATCCTGGCGCTCACCTTCTTCACCTCGGCCTACATGTCCCAGATCGTGCGGGCCGGGATCGAGGGGATCCCGAAGGGGCAGACCGAGGCGGCGATATCCACGGGCCTTGCGCCCTGGCAGGCGATGTTCTACATCGTGCTGCCCCAGGGGCTGCGCAACATGATCCCGTCGTTCGTGAACCAGTTCGTCTCGATGATCAAGGACACCTCCCTGGCGTTCATCGTCGGCGTCGACGAGCTGACCCACATCGCGACGCAGGTCAACAACCGGACGCTCGTCTTCCCGACGGAGATCTTCCTCTTCATCGCCGTCGTCTACTTCATCCTCTGCTATGCCTTCACGGAGCTCTCCCGCTGGATGGAGAAGCGGCTGGCCTGGCGCAAGGCGATCTGACGTCCCCTTGCGGTCCGGAAGGGATACCGGGCGCAAGATTCGTCTCCGGCCGGCAACGAGTCCCGGCCCCGATAATCTTATAAGGAAGAACGCCAAAAGGAGTCCGCCATGGATATTCGATATGTCCTGGGTTTGTTCCTGGTCGGCCTGCTGTTTGCGGCCGCGCCGGGCACGGGAAATGCCGCCGAACCGGCCGCGGGGGTCCGGAAGCTCGAAAAGGCGACGTTTGCGGGGGGATGTTTCTGGTGCATGGAGCACCCGTTCGACGAACTGGAAGGGGTCGTGTCGGTCAGTTCCGGTTACACGGGGGGGCACAAGAAGAACCCGACCTATGAGGAGGTTTCCGCCGGCGGGACCGGCCACGCGGAGTCGGTCGAGATCCTCTACGACCCGGCGAAGATCGGCTATAAAAAACTGCTGGACGTCTTCTGGAGCAATGTCGATCCGACCACGCCGAACCGGCAGTTCTGCGACGTCGGGACCCAGTACCGCACCGCCATCTTCTATCACGGCGCGGAGCAGAAGCGCCTCGCCGAGGAATCGGAGAAGGCGCTGGAGAAGACAAAACCGTTCCGGGAAAAGATCGTGACCGAGATCGTTCCGGCATCGGAGTTCTATCCCGCCGAGGAGTACCACCAGAAGTACTACCGGAAGAACCCGGTCCGGTACAAGTTCTACCGGTACAACTGCGGGCGCGACCGGCGCCTCCAGGAGCTCTGGGGGAAGAAAGGCTGACGGATGGCGCACTACCTTGTGAGCGCGGCGCCGAAGAATGATCGCATGCAGAAGCTCGAGGGTCTGCTTCGGAAGCATGCCTTCGTGGACCTGCAGCCCTTCGGCAGGGCGCTTACCTATTCCCTCCTCAACGCGCGGGTCCGCCAGGACGGCATGGCGGTCTGGGAAGAGGAGGATTACTGCACTCCTCCCCTGGCGCAAGAACGCAAGGCGGTGCTCGACGAATATTTCTACGACATCACGGTGGCGGCCGTCCCGCCGGGGGAGGGCTGGAGGCGGATCCGGGCGCTCCCGCCGCTCTTCCCCGGCCTGACAACCCGGAAGCCGCACGCGGCCTGAAATGCCCCAGCCGGCTCCCGGGAAAAAACTCGCCCCCAGCGGGGAGCTGTCGTATCGTTTCTCTATCACCCTCCACGGGAGTGCCCCATGAAAGCCGCGGTGCTGAACGGATCGAGGATGGGCGACGGCGCGACGGACGCCGTGCACGGAATCCTCCTTTCCGAGCTGGCCGGCCGGGGATGGGAGGCCGAGTCGCTCCCCTTGCGGGACCTGGAGATCTCCCCCTTCTTCACGAAGATCGGCGGGGAGGTCCACCACAAGCCGCGGTATTCCCGGTATCCCCG
>JACRIV010000055.1 GCA_016220005.1 Deltaproteobacteria bacterium | reverse complement strand
CACGTGCGGGTCGGTCGCCACCTCGCCCGGCTCGCCCTCGGAGATCTTCACGCCGAAATCCAGGACGCTCACCCGGTGGCTGATGTCCATCACCACACCGAGGTCGTGCTCGATCAGCAGGATCGTCACCCCCCACTCCTCGTTGATGTCGAGGATGAACCGCGCCATGTCCTCCTTCTCCTCGAGGTTCATTCCGGCCATCGGCTCGTCGAGCAGGAGGAGCTTGGGCTTGAGCGAGAGGGCGCGAGCGAGCTCCACGCGCTTGCGCAGCCCGTAGGCCAGCGTGCCGACCGGTTTTTTGCGGATGTTTTCGATCTCGAGAAAGTCGATGATGTCCTCGACCGCCTTGCGGTTTTCGATCTCCTCCCTCCGGGCGGGCCCGAGGTAGACCCCGCCGGCCAAGGCCCCCCGCTTCAGGAACAGGTGCCGGCCGAGCATCAGGTTGTCGAGAACGGTCATGTGGTGGAACAGGGCGATATTCTGGAACGTCCGGGCTATCCCGAGCCGGGCGATGCGGTCCGGATGCATTCCCGTGATCTTCCTGTCCTCGAAATAGACCGCGCCCTGCTGGGGCTTGTACACGCAGGAGATGCAGTTGAAGACCGACGTCTTGCCGGCGCCGTTCGGCCCGATTATGGCGTGGATCTTCCCCTTCTCGACGCCGATCGAGACGCCGTTGATCGCCTTGACGCCGCCGAACGACAGGTGGACGTCGTCGATCCTGAGCAGTGGCATGCGGATTCCCCCCAAGGATAATCGAGAAGGATAAAGGCAATCCTCGTGCCGTCACCAAACCGGCGTTTGGAAAATTCAACGTAAAATAATTTACCTTGGATAATTAAATGCTTAAACCTGTGAATGTGAGGGGAACCTTATAGCCTGGAATTCTTTTTCTTTCGGCACCGAGGGTAACGATACCAAGAAACGGGCAAGATTTTTTGGTAAATATACCCACGCCGGGCGGGAGCGGCAGTCTATCCCTGCCGGTACTCGTCGAGCGTGATCCCGTACCGTTTCATCTTCTCGGAGAAGTTCTTGTTGTCCATCCCCGCCGCCTTCGCGGCGTCGGTCAGCTTCCCCGCCGCCCGGCGAAGGACCTCCTCGATATAACGCTTCTCGAAGAAGGAGACGACGCGCTCCTTGGCCTCCTTGAAGGGGATCTCCGACGAATAGGGAAGCACCTCTTCCGATTCCGCCGGGAAGAGCATCTCCGCGGTAATGACGAGCTCCTCCCCCTTCTCGCGGATGACCGCCCGCTCGATGAAGTTCTCCAGCTCTCGGACGTTGCCCGGCCATTCGTACGACTGCAGCACCAGGGCGCTCCGGGAACTCAGGCGGGAGATCCGCTTCCCGCACTTGCGGGCGAACCGTCGCAGGAAGAGCTCGGCGAGCACCGGGATGTCCTCCTTCCTTTCCCGGAGCGGGGGGACGCGGAGCGGGAACACGTTCAGGCGGAAAAAGAGGTCCTTTCTGAACCGTCCGGCCGCCACCTCCTCCTCGAGCGACTTGTTCGTGGCGGCGATGATCCGCACGTCCACATCGATCTGCCTGCTCCCCCCGATCCGGATGAACTTCCGCTCCTGGATGGCGGAAAGGATCTTGGACTGGAGGAAAAGAGGGACTTCGCCGATCTCGTCCAGGAAAAGGGTCCCGCCGTCGGCAAGCTGGAAGTGTCCCTTGCGGTCGGCGGCCGCTCCGGTAAACGATCCCTTCGCGAAGCCGAACAGCTCGGACTCGAAGAGCGTCTCGGGGATCGCGGCGCAGTTGATCTCGATAAGCGGCCCGTTTTTCCGCGGGCCGCTGTAGTGGATACCACGGGCGATGAGCTGCTTTCCGGTCCCGGTCTCCCCCGTCAGGAGAACCGTGGTGTCCAGTTTCAGGATGTTCTCGATGTCCTCCTGGAGGCGGCGCATCGCCCCGCTTTCGCAGACGATCGTCCTGCGGAACTCGAACGTCTCCTGGTTCTTCGAGATCCGGTACTTGTCCGCGACGCGGATATCGTGGATCTCGAGTATCCTCCGTATCAGGAGCAGCATCTCGTCCGGCTCGAACGGCTTCAGGATGTAATCGCCGGCCCCCGCCTTCATCGCGTCGACGGCGGTCCGGATGCTGCCGTAGGCCGTCATGAGGATCACGGGCAGGTCCGGGAACTCCTCGTGCAGCAAACGGGTGAATGCGATCCCGTCGGTGCCCGGCATGCGGACGTCGCTCACCACCAGGTCGAACTCGTCGTTCGCCAGCTTCTTCCTCGCCTCGGACACCGAGGACGCCGTGTCGACCAGGAATCCCGCAGAAAGGATCGTCTTCGCCAGCGGGCGGAGGAAGATCTCCTCGTCGTCGACGAGCAGGATCTTGCGCTTCATCTCGCACCCCCCGCCTCTCCGAAGGGATTGCGCGGCAGCACGACCGAAACGATCGTCCCCTTCCCGGCCTCCGAGGACACCCGCACCTCCCCTCCGTGCAGCTCCACGAGCCGCTTCACGATCGGCATGCCGAGGCCGACCCCCTGCGCCTTCGTCGTGTAGAACGGCTGAAATACCTTCGCGATCTCCTCCGGCCGCATCCCGGGCCCATCGTCCTCGACGGCCAGGCGGACGGACCCGTCCTTCCCGGCCACGTTCACGGTCACCCTCCCCTCGCCTTCCGGCGCGGCTTCCAGCGCGTTCCTGACGATGTTCGTGACTACCTGCTTGATGCGCACGCCGTCGACGGTCGCGCTGCACGGATCGCCCGCGTCGATCACCACTACCTCCACCCCTCTCTTCTTCCAGTCCTCCTCCAGGCCGTAAACCGCCGAGCGGACAATCTTGCCCACGTCGTACTCGTCCAACTGAAGGACGATCTCCCGCGTGTAGTCCAGCAGCTCGTTCACGATGACTTCCATGGACCCCACAGCGTCCCGGATCTGCTCCACCTCCTCGACTACCTCCGTGCTGCGCAGCTCGTCCCGCAGCAGCCTCAGGCTCATCTTGATGGACCCGAGGGGGTTCCGGATCTCGTGGGCCACGCCGGCCGCCATCTGGCCCAGCGAGGCGAGCTTTTCGCTCTGGATCATCTTGTTCTGCATGGCCTTGATCTCCGTCAGGTCCTTGAATGAGCTCACGAAGCCGATCGGCTTTCCCTTCTCGTCGATGATCTTGGCCGTCGAGAGGAGGGCGTCCGCGGCCGTTCCGTCCTTCCGAAGAATCTCCACTTCGCCGCGCCAGCGGCCGGTCCTGTAAGTGGCCCGGGCGATGATCCGGCGTTTCTCCCGGTATTGCGTGTCGCGGATCAGGATGTTGAAATCCTGGCCGATCATCTCGGACTCCGTCCTTTGGAACAGGCGGCATGCCCCCTCGTTGACGGTGACGATCCGGCCGTCGAAGTCGAGCCCGACGATGCCGTCGTCGATGCTCCGGACGACGCTGGCGAGGAACCGCTCCCTCGCCCGGATCTCTCCCTCCTTGTGGGTGATCTCCTCCCGCGTCGTCGCCAGGTCCTTCTCCATTTCCCGGAAGGACTCGACCAGGGTCCGCGCTTCCGCGAGGGAGAGGGGGAGCATGTCCCGCAGGACGCTCCTCGCCGCGATGGCCCCGATCGAGCCGGTGAGGATCCGCTCCAGCCTCTGGGGGAGATCCATCTGGCGGATCACCGCCTCGCGCGTTTCTCCCCGCTTCTTGATCTCCCGGATCTCCCGGACCACCTCCCGGATCTCCTTGTCCTTTTCGTGCCCGGCGTACCGCGTGACCACCTCCTCGACGTCTTCCAGGGAGAGGTAGTGCGCTCCTGCTCCCGTTTCGGAAAGGGATGCCGCCGGCGTCGGCGTCCGACCCTGCGCCGCCTGGACGATCCTCTCGATCCGCCTCTCCTCCTCGCGGCCGGGGGCGGACAGGTAGGATCCGGCGACGAAGCCCAGGCAATTGAGGAACAGGCTCCAGAAGACGGCGTTTCCCACCGGGTCCATGACCTCGACGTGCAGCAGGCGGGTCGGGATGAGGGCCGCGATGCCGAACGGGCCTTCCGTGAGGATGGCGCCGCCGACGAAGCCCGCCTTGACCATCGCCGGGAGAACGAGAGTGTAGAACCATGCGGCGAACCCGCCGCAGATCCCCAGCATGGCCCCCCTCCCGCTGGCCCCTCTCCAGTAGAGCCCACCGAAGACCGCGGGGCCGAACTGCGCCACCGCGACGAAGGAGATGATCCCGATCTCCATCAGGACCATGTTGCGGGACAT
>JACRIV010000056.1 GCA_016220005.1 Deltaproteobacteria bacterium | reverse complement strand
TTCGAGCGCCGCTGCATCCGCTCCAGCTTCGTTGCGCTCGTTCGCCGTACTCTCCCAGTACGCCTTCACTTGCGCGCCTCGCTGGCGCGGCGCATCGACGCTCTCGGTGCGTCAAGCTATTTGCGAGACGGTACACTAGTGTAACCGATTTTATTTTCATGTGTCCATGACCGATAAATCGTTAGGAATACGGTCGTTTATAACGGCATTTATAACCCTACCCATTCGGTGGTGTTAGGTAATTCCCTTCACAATGGGTATGTTATATTTTTGTGTTGACAGGTGTTGGCGGAAGGAATATATGTAACATTGTTTTGTTATCCCCCCCTTTATTGGTCCGAACGGAGGATGAAGTATGGTCAGGCGCGACAAATCGAACTACATCATTCAGTCGGTTGCGCACGCCCTCGACGTTCTCGAGGAGTTCCGGGGAGAGGTGGACGAGCTCGGCGTCACGGAACTCAGCAAGAAACTCAAGCTGCATAAGAATAACGTCTTCCGTATCCTTGCCACATTGCAGTCCAGGAACTACATCGAGCAGAACAAGACGAACGACAACTACCGGCTCGGGATCAAGTGCCTCGAACTGGGACAGACGTTCATCCAGCAGAGGGGGCTGCTGAAGCAGGCGCAGCCGATCCTGCACGAGCTCGCGGAGAAATCGGGAGAAACGAGCTACCTTTCCATCATGCGCGGCAGCGACGTCATCTACCTCGACGCGGTCGAGACGACCTCTACGGTGCGCGTCATCTCGCGCGTGGGGCTCCACATGCCCGTCCATGCGACGGCGGCGGGGAAGGCGCTGATCGCCTACGAATCGGAAGAGGAGCTGCGGAAGCGCTTCAACGCGGATCTCAGCCGGTTCACGAAGCACACGATCACCGGCACGGAAGACCTCCTCAAGAACCTGGCCGAGTCCCGCGCGAAGGAATACGCCACCGATCTGGAGGAGTTCGAAGAGGGGTTGCGCTGCATCGCGGCCCCGATCCGCGACTACACGAGAAAGGTGATCGCCGCATTGAGCGTCTCGGGACCCGCCCACCGCCTCTCCGACGAGAAGATCGAGCAGTCGATCGGCCCGGAGGTCGTTCGCTCCGCCAAGGCCTTGTCCACGCGCCTGGGGTACCGGGAGTAGCTAGCCCGCGTTTCCCACCGAAAGCTTTATCTGAAGTTCGGGGACGTTCTTGAACTTTTTGGTCCCCGTTCCCTTCGCCAAAAAAAGTTCAAGAACGTCCCCCAGATAAAGCTTTCGGTGGGAAACGCGGGCCCTTGACACGCATCGTCCGCGCATGTTACTGAATCCATGAATGATTGTTCATTCAATGGGAGGGGGCATGGCCAGACGCGGACCGCAAGGGGGGGGGGCGGCCAAACGGGAGCGCATTCTCCGGGCGGCGATCAGGATCTTCTCCCAGAAAGGATATTTCAATTCCAGGATCTCGGAGATCGCCCGGGAGGCGGGCGTCGCCGACGGGACGATCTACCTTTACTTCAAGAACAAGGACGACCTCCTGATCTCCCTCTTCGAGGAGAAGATGGGGGAGGTTGTGGCCGATGTCCGCGCCCGCGTGGAAGCCGGCGGCGACGCGCTCTCCCGCCTGAAGATCTTCATCGAGAACCATATGAGCCTCCTCATCCGCGAGGCGGGCCTCATCGAGGTCATCCAGGTGGAGCTGCGGCAGAGCAACAAGTTCATGAAGGAATACATCCCGGTCAGGTTCCTGGAGTATCTCGACGTTATCAGCGGGATCCTCGAGGCCGGAAAGCGGGAGGGGATCTTCCGGCACGACCTGAACGTGACGATGGCCCGCCGCGCGATCTTCGGCGCTCTCGACGAGATTTCGCTTGCCTACGTGTTGTCGCGGAAAAGGAAGTACGATCCGGACGCCGCCTCGGCCGAGATCTTCCGCATCTTCGCCGAGGGGCTAAAGAGAGAGGGAGGGAAGGAATGATCGGGTTTGAACCCACCGAGGAGCAGGTCGCGCTGCAGGACATGGCGCACAAGTTCGCCGCCAACGAGATCCGGCCGAAAGCATCGGAGTACGACCGGACGGGGGCCTTCCCCGCGGAGATCTTCAAGAAGGCGTTCGATCTGGGGCTGATGACCGGCTTCGTCCCGGAGGCTTACGGGGGACTGGGCCTTTGCTCCCTCGACGCCTGCATCATCGAGGAGGAGCTGGGGTGGGGGTGCTCCGGCATCGCAACCTCGATGACCGCCAACGGGCTGGCCCTGACGCCGATCCTTCTCGCGGGGACGGAGGAGCAGAAGAGGGAGTTCGTGGAGCCCTTCACGAAGGTCCTGCAGTACGCTTCCTTCTGCCTCACGGAGCCGGGGGCCGGATCGGACGCCGGCGGGATTGCTACCACCGCGAAGAAGGACGGGGATGTTTACGTGCTGAACGGCAGGAAGTGCTTCATCACGAACGGGACGTATGCCTCGCAATACACCGTGTTCGCCTCCACGGACCGTTCCAAGGGGCACAAGGGGCTCTCCGCCTTCGTTGTGCCCCGCTCCCTCCCCGGGGTCTCGCCCGGCAAGAAGGAGGACAAGATGGGGCAGCGCGCCTCAGACACCTCGGATGTGCTCCTGGAGGAGGTGCGCATTCCCGCCGCGAACCTCCTGGGGAAGGAGGGTGACGGGTTCAAGATCGCGATGAAGACCCTCGACTACGCGCGGCCCACCGTGGCCGCGATGTCGGTGGGGGTGGCGCGGGCGGCGTTCGAGCTGGCTATGCAGTATTCCAAGGAGCGCGTCCAGTTCGGCGTTCCGATCGCGATGAACCAGGCGATCCACTTCATGCTGGCGGACATGGCGATGGACATCGAGGCGGCGCGCCTGCTCACCTACAAGGGCGCCTGGCTGCTCGACCAGGGGAAGCGCAACACGAAGGAGTCCTCCTTCGCCAAGGCGTTTGCGGCGGACCTGGCCATGCGGGTGACCACCGACGCGGTCCAGATCTACGGCGGTTACGGGTACATGCGGGATTATCCGGTGGAGAAGCTGATGCGCGACGCGAAGCTGCTCCAGATTTACGAGGGGACGAGCCAGATCCAGCGCCTGGTCATCGCCAAGGAAATAATGATGCGCTAAAGACCGTCGAAAACAGGGACGGTCCTGTCGTTCTCAATCGACCCATCCAGCTCTCCGTTTTGCGTTTGCGCCCGCTCGCGCTCGCGCTTCCTGCGCTCGCTGCGCGGGCCGCCTCGCCGGTTGTCGCCGCCATCCCTGGCGGCTCTTCCTCCCGCCTGGTCGGCGCCGGCTCGGAGCTCGAACCCTCCGTGTGTAACTCTATTGGTTGGGTTCTCGCTCCCGGCGGGCGAGGGACAGGAGCCCGTCCGCCGCGGCCGCGAGCTCCTCCCTCCAGGGCAGCCCGGAGAGGAACCGGCCCGGGATTCCGGAAGCTCCCACGTAGGCGCCGCACAGGCTGCCCGCCATGGAGGCGGTCCCTTCCGCGTCGTTTCCGAGGTTGACCGCCGGCAGGACCGCCTCGGCGAAATCCTCCGGCGAGCGGAGGAAACACGCCCAGGCGAACGGCAGGCCTTCCTGCACGGGCGTCCCGTTCCCGAGCGATTCCCGGATCTCCTCGATCTCCGCGCGGCGCAGCAGGAGCGCGGCCAGCTCGGTTCCAAGCCTCCGGAACAGCGTCTGAAACTGCCGGCTCTGACGGCTCCTTGCGGTCCGGTCCGGCTCGATGCCGGCGATGGCCGGCGAAATGCCACGGGCGAAGCCCAGGGCATCGAGCGTTCCACGGGGGGTGTGAAGGACCCGGGCGACGGCGGCCGCCTGGGCGATGGCGCCTGCGATCGACGCCGGGTTGGGGTGGGTGACGGACGCGATGATCCCCGCCTCCAGCTTCATGCGGCGGAAGTCGCCCGCCCGGAGCAGGGATAGGGGGGCGATGCGCGCCGCCGGTACACTTTCCGCCGCGTTGACCCCCGCTTCGAACCAAGGGTAGCCGCGTTCCGTCAGGTTGGCCGCATACTCCGCTTCGACGGCGGTGCGGTGCGGTGCCGCGGTGAACGTGGCCGCAATCTCCTCCGGGTCGATCCTCCCCGATCCGATCAGCGCCCGCGTAAGGAGGAGACAGCCCGGAAGGGCGAGACTCCGGCCCTCCGGTCGCGCCTCGGGGCCGTGCCGGGGGGCATATCCCGCGATCCCGCCGTAAAGCTCTTGGACATCCCTTGGCGAAAGCCCCTGGGCCGGCCTGCCGAGCAGCTCGCCGACTGCTGCGCCGAGGAGCGCCCCGCGGTAACGGTCTTCGTAGTCGATCCCCTCGGTGAACGCCAGGGGGACGCTTTCTCCCCTGGAGAGGTACGGTGGGGCTTTCGCCCTCCGGACCAGAAAGTGGTAAACGGCCTCGGGCTCCTTGCCGAAGAGGAGGGGCTGGTCCTCCTTCCGCCTTGCGAGGTCCAGGACCTTGCGTTCGGCAGTGGCGGTCAACTGCCGTACCATTTCCCAGAAATCCTCGTTCCCCTGTAACGGGATCTTGGGGAGGGACCTCGAGAGGCTTTCTGCGACCTCCGACGGATCGTGCAGCGAAAGCGCCGGAGGCTGCCGCTCGCCCTCTCCGGCAAGGGGGGAAGGAGTTTCCGGGCCGCCAGCCGCTCCGCCGGGAGCGGTCTGCGGAGTTCCATCGTCGGCATCGGAGAGGGCGGACGGCCGTTGCACGCGGTCATGCCGGAGGAATCCCCCGAAGTGCATCTCCATGATCTTCTGCACCTGAGTGGAGGAGAACCGCATGCCATGGAGGATCCTGAGCAGTGTTTCGCTTCTCGGAATGCGCCCGCCGTAAACGACCTGCCGGAGGAGTTCGTAGCTGCAGTCCAACTCCTTCCGGTCTTCGTAGAACTTCTTCAGGGAAGAATATCCCAGCCCGTCTATCCTTTTCCTCAGGATTGTCGAGAGAATATCCCCCGGAATCTCATGCGCCATATTGCCGGTCCCGCCCGGGATGAGAGTAAGGTTACAACGAAAATTGTAGTACCACAAGTTAATATGTCAATAAAAAAAGTAAATTTGTATTATGGCAACATATTTTGTATCATCACCGGGAAGGGCTGGGGCGCTACAGCGATTCGGCGATGATCTCCGCGATATCGCTTGTCCTTACGGATTCGTCCAGGTTGTGGAACTTCGCGGCATCGTCGAACATGATGAGGCAGTAGGGACAGGCGGAAGCGACGGCGTTCGCCCCGGTCCGCATGGCCTGGTCGAAGCGAAGGTGGTTGATCCGCTTCCCGGGCAGCTCGAGCCACATCCCTCCGCCGCCCGCCCCGCAGCAGAACCCCCGCTCGCGGTTCTTCTCCATCTCGTTGACGGTGATTCCGGGAATCGATCCCAAGGCCTCCCGGGGGGCGTCGTAGAGATCGTTGTGCCTGCCCAGGTAGCAGGAGTCGTGGAACGCGACCAGGAGGTTGGCCGGCTTCGAAGGGGCGAGCTTTCGTTGCGCGATCAGTTCCCGAAGCAGCACGGAGTGGTGAACCACCTCCACGTTCACGCCGAACTGAGGATACTCGTTCCGGAAGGTGTTGAAGCAGTGGGGGCACTGGGTGATCACCTTCTTCACATTGTAGGACGCGAATATTTCCTTCACCATCTCCACCATCCCGAGCTGGAAGAGCCCCTCCTCTCCCATCGGGCGGGCGAAGGCGCCGCAGCAGGTCTCCTCGAGGCCCAGGACGGCGTAGTCGACGCCGGCCCGGTTCAAGAGCGAAACGATCGTCCGAGTGACCTTCTGGTTGCGCGGGTCGTAGGCCCCGGCGCACCCGGGCCAGAACAGGTACTCGAACTCCTTCTTCTCCGACGCCACAGGCACGTCAAGCCCGGCGAGCCACTGGATCCGGTCGTCCTGGGGGAGCCCCCACGGATTGCCCGTGTCGCCCATTTTCTTCAGGGCGGTGCGCGCCATGTCGGGGATCTTCGAGTTGGCGACGTACCCCCGGCGGACGTCGACGATCATGTCGATGTGTTCGATCAGGACGGGGCAGGCCTGCATGCACGCCCGACAGGTGGTGCACGACCAGATCTCGTCGGGGAACAGGACGTCGAAGGTGAATGCGGGGACCACCGGTTTCCCGGTCTTCTTGTCCAGGTTCGCCGCGGAAGGGACCAGGCTCCAGTAGAGGTCCCGGCTCATCTGGTCGCGGGTCTTGAGGACGACGTCCCTGGGGGAGAGGGGCATCTCCGCAGCGTAGGCCGGGCACTCGTCCTGGCACCGCCCGCACTTCGTGCAGGCGTCCGAGGAGAGGAGTTGCTTCCAGGAAAAATCCTCCACGTTCGTCACGCCGATCGTTTCCTCTTCCTCGATGTTGGGGATCGGCTGAAGCGTCCCCTTGGGGCGGGAGGTCCGCAGGAAGATGTTTACCGTGCCTGCCCCCATATGGAGCATCTTGGATATCGGAATGGTGGCGAGGAACCCGAAGGCGAGAAACAGGTGCGTCCACCAGAGCGCCTTGTGGGCGGCAAGGAGTTCCGGGGCGCCGTAGCCCGCGAAGAGAGAGGCGATGGCGTTGGCGACGTAGGAGACCGGGGCCACGGGGGGTTTCGTCGCCGCGAGGCGGACCGCCTCGATCAGGAAGCCAGTGACCCCGATCGCGCCGATGAGAAGGAGCTGGAGGAGGTCGTCCCCGTCCCGGGTCAGCCCCACCGGCCGGAAGAGGTGGCGCCGCGTGAGGGCTACGGCGATCCCCGCCAGGAGGACCAGCCCGAAGGTGTCTGCGAACAGTTTGAAAACGATGTAGAAATCGCCGTCCAGGATGCGAACGCCCAAGTCGTACTCGAGCGCCACGAGGCAGGTGGCGATGAACAGCACGATGAAGGCGGAATAGATGGCGAGGTGCATGAGCCCGCCGATCTTCCGCTCGAGGACCTTCTGCTGGCCGAGCCCGATCCGGAGGGCGGAAAGCGTGCGCTCCCACAGGTTGTCCAGCCGGTCTTCCTTTTCACTGCGCCCCCGCCTGTAGGCGTCGATCCGCTGGTGGACCCCCCATGCGAAGATGATGACGACGAGCCCGAAAAGGGAATACATGATGATCGCCGCAGAGGGCGGCAGGTTCCACATGATCTCTCGGCCGACTGTCTTCATGGAAGGCTCCGGTTGGAGGATGTCCGCGGTATGTTCTATCAGAACAGTCCTTGGTTGCTCAAGATAAATATAAGCGAATCCGATGCGGGATATTGGATATACTTAGCGGGGACACTCCTCGACGTAAGACTTGATAGGGGAATGTCCCCCCAAGAAATGTCCCCGTCGAGGGAGGTCGCCGCGATGCCGGAAGTCTTCGTCCAGGGTGACGACGTTCATTTCCAGGACACTGTGAAGCCCATGCCGCACACGATCGTGTTCGTCCACGGCTCGGGCGGCTCGCACCACACGTGGCGGGACCAGTGGGCGGGCTTGAAAGGGGCGGCGCGGCTGGTCATCCCCGACCTGCCCGGGCATGCCGAGTCCTCCGGGAGCCCTCGGGAGTCGGTCGAAGCCTACGCCGAATGGCTTGCCGATTTCGTCAAGGAGACCGGGCTCCGGAAATTCATCCTCGCGGGTCATTCCATGGGGGGCGCCGTCGCGCTGCAGGCCGCGCTTTCCGGGATAGGCGGGCTCGAGGCGCTGATCCTCGCCGGGACGGGGGCCAAGCTCAAGATCAGCCCCGTGATCTTCGACGGGATCGCCGGCCGGTTCCGGGAGTTCGCCCCGGAGCTGGTCGAGTGGATGATGGCCAAGGCGACCGGACCGCTCCTCCGGGACGACGTCACGAAGGACGTCCTCTCGACGAGGCCGGCGGCGTTCCTGTCCGACTTCCGGGCCTGCGACTCCTTCGACGTCATGGACCGGATCGGGCGGATCGACGTCCCCACCCTGGTTATCCAGGGAGACGACGACCGGCTGACCCCCCTCAAGTACGGGGAGTACCTCGCCACGAACATCCGCGGCGCCATCCTCAAGATCATCCACGACGCCGGCCACCTCGCCATGCTCGAGAAGCCGACCGAGGTCAACGACGCCATCGGCGCCTTTGTCCACTCGCTCGGCGCGTAGCGCGATACACACGCCGTATCTCGTTTGGGCCCTGTGTGCTGCGCTCGCCTCACGGGGTACCCCTCGCACGGGACGCCTTGCCTGTCCGTCCCTGGACAGGCGGCGGCTCCGTCGCTCCTTGCTCCGACATCCCTGTCTACGCTGCGTCGCTCAGGCCCGCGCGAGGGGCACCCCGTTGCGGCGGCTAGCACCCGGGCGCATTGCGCGCCGACGGCGCATCCCGCCCTGGAGCGTGCCGCTGTACACCGCGGGAATCACACTCCGCGGCCGTGTCGTCGATCCGTCAGTCGAGGAGCCGGGCCCCTCGAAGGGCGGATCGGTCGTCTGACGGGAGGTCGTCGTCGGTGGCCGCGGGCGGCGTGGTAAACTTATTTGATGGACGAACGCGCGATCGCCGCCCTCCGGGGGATCTACGGAGAGCGGCTCAAGACCTCCCTCGAGGACCGCATCTGCTACTCCTACGACGCGACCGGGCAGGAGTTTCTTCCCGACGGCGTGTCGTTCCCCGTGTCCGCCGACGAGATCCGGCGGACAGTCCTGCTCGCCAACGAGCACCGGTTTCCGGTGGTCCCCCGCGGCGCGGGCACCGGGTTCTCCGGCGGCTCCCTGCCCGTCCGCGGCGGCGTCGTCCTGTCCACTGAGCGGATGGACCGGATTCTATCGATCGACACGGAGAACCTCGTCGCCGTCGTCGAGCCGGGCGTGGTGACGGAAACGCTGAAGGAGGAAGTGAAGAAGAAGGGGCTCTTTTACCCTCCCGATCCCGCGTCCCTGAAATTCTGCACCATCGGCGGGAACTTGGCGGAGTGCGCGGGAGGGATGTGTGCGGTCAAGTACGGTGTGACGAGGGATTACGTGCTGGGGCTCGAGGCCGTCCTCGGGACGGGGGAGTTCGTGCGCACGGGCGTCTACACCGTCAAGGGGGTGGTCGGGTACGACCTCACCCGGATGCTCGTCGGGTCCGAGGGGACCCTAGGGATCATTACGAAGGCGACCTTGAGGCTCATCCCCCACCCGGAGTCGGCGGCTACCCTCCTTGCTTTCTTCCGGGCCGGCGAGGAGGCCGCGCGGGCGGTGGCCGGGATCGTGGAGGCGCGGATCATTCCCTGCGCGATGGAGCTGATGGACCGCACGGCCATCGAATGCGTCCGTGCGATCGCCGACCTCTCCGTGCCGGAAGGGACGGGGTGCGCCCTCCTCATCGAGGTCGACGGGCCGGCCGAGTCCGTCTCCCGCGAGGCCGACAGGGTCGAAGCGGCCTGCAGTCGTTTCGGTGCGACCGAGGTGCGGCGCGCCGCGGACGCGGAGGGGCGGGAGAAGTTGTGGGCGCTGCGCCGGTCGATCTCTCCGGCGATCCGGCAGGTCAACCCCGTGAAGATCAACGAGGACATCGTCGTCCCACGCAGCCGCCTTCCCGAGATGTACGCCTTCCTCTCGGAGCTGGCCGCCCGAAAGGGACTCAGGATCGTCAACTTCGGCCATGCCGGGGACGGCAACATCCACGTCAACATCATGATCTCCGGCCGGGACGAGGACGAGCGGCGGCGCGCCGAGGGGGCGGTGGAGGAGATCTTCCGCAAGACGGTGGACCTGGGCGGCACGATTTCGGGCGAGCACGGCGTCGGCATCGCCAAGGCCCCGTTCCTGGAGATGGAGGTCGGCCCCCTGGGCGTCTCGGTGATGAAGCGCCTGAAGGCATGCTTCGACCCCAACAATATACTGAACCCCGGGAAGATCTTCCTTTCGGAGCCGGCGGTACGACCGTGAAGGACAAGGAACTTTCCGATCTGACCGGCGCCTGCGTGAAGTGCGGGACCTGCAGGACGGTTTGCACCCTCTACCCGGAACGGAAGGCCGAGATCTCGGTCGCCCGGGGAAAAATCGCCCTCCTCGATGCGGCGCGTAAGGGCAGGGACGACGACCTCGATGCGGTCCAGGAAGCGCTCTCCGACTGCCTCCTGTGCGGGCGGTGCGAGCGGGCCTGCCCCAACCAGGTCCTGGTCGAGGAGATCATCATGAAGGGGCGGGCGGACATCGCCGATCGGATCGGCATATCCGCCTGGAAGCAGGTGCTGTTCGGAAGGGTGATGCCGTCTCCGGGGAAGAGGGATGCCGCCCGCGCGGCGGCGGCCGCCGCGCAGAAGCTCCTGGCGAAGAAGATCCCCACGGGGAGCGGCCTCCACTACAGGTTCCCGGACAAATACGGCCTTTCGGGGCGGACGCTCCCCGAGCTGCCCGGGAAGGGCTTCATTGCCTCCCTGGGCCCGGACGAAGCCCGAAACGGCGAGGCGATGCTGTTCGTCGGCTGCGTCTTCGACCACGTCTTCCCCCAGGTGGGCCGGGCTGCGTACAAGTCGATGAAGGCGTCCGGGATGGAGGTCGCGGTCTTCCGGGACGCCGCGTGCTGCGGCCTTCCCGCGATGGTGTCCGGGGACCGGACTTCCGCCCTCCGCTGCGTCGAGGAGAACGTCCGCCGGCTGCGCGCCGCGGAGCCCCGAAGAATCGTCTTCCCGTGCGGCTCCTGCCTGCTGATGTTCAAGCGGAACCTCTTCTCCCTGATCCCCGAGGGGCACCCGCTGCACGCGGAGGCGGTCTGGGTGTCCGGCCGCTGCGAGGATTACGCCGGTTTCATCCTTGCGTCCGGCGTCGTGTCGCGCCTCCCCGACCCGCCCGAGGACGAGGCCGCGGGCGAGATCGGATACCATGACCCCTGCCACCTCTCGGGGACCCTGGGGAAGGGGTCCGAGGCCCGCGAGGTGCTCCGGCGGACCGTCGGCCGGTCGTTCGCCGAGATGGAGGGGGCGGACCTGTGCTGCGGGTACGGCGGGACGTTCAACATACGGGACTACTCCACGTCCGCACGGATCGGGGAGAACAAGGTTTCGCTCGCGGCAAAAGGGGGTACGGCGGTCATCGCCACCGCCTGTTCCGGGTGCATCCTCCAGATGCGCGACATGGCCGCCCGCACCGATCCCGCCCTGCGCGTCGTCCACATCGCCGAGCTTGTTTTTCGGGCACTTTCCCGTCGTTGACATCCCGCGTTGTCGGATGTTATGAAACTCGGACACGCAAATGCATCAATCCGAGGGGGAGGCGCATGTCACTCCAGGAAAAATTCGACGAACTGCGTAAGAAGAACGCCCTTGCGTTCGAGGGGGGCGGCAAGAAGCGGATCGAGACCCAGCACGCGCAGGGGAAGCTGACGGCCAGGGAGCGGATCGAGCTTCTGCTCGACCCGAATTCGTTCGTCGAGCTGGACCGGTTCGTCCAGCACCGCTGCGTCGATTTCGAGGTGGAAAAGTACCTGGGCGACGGCATCGTCACGGGATACGGGAAGATCGGCGGCCGCCTCGTCTACATCTTCGCGCAGGACTTCACCTGCGTCGGCGGCTCGCTGTCGGAGATGTACGCCATCAAGATCTGCAAGATCATGGACCACGCGGCCCGCAACGGAGCCCCGGTCATCGGCCTGAACGACTCGGGCGGCGCCCGCATCCAGGAAGGGGTGCAGAGCCTGGCCGGCTACGCCGCCATCTTCCTCCGGAACACCATCTACTCCGGCGTCGTCCCGCAGATCTCCGCCATCATGGGTCCCTGCGCGGGGGGCGCCGTCTATTCTCCCGCGATCACCGATTTCATCCTGATGGTCAAGAACACCTCCTACATGTTCGTCACCGGGCCGGACGTCATCAAGACGGTGACTCACGAGGAGGTGACCAAGGAGAACCTGGGCGGGGCCATGGCCCACAACGAGCGCAGCGGCGTGGCGCACTTCGCCGCCGAGGACGAGAAGGAGTGCCTGTTCCTGATCCGGGAGCTCCTCTCCTTCATGCCGCAGAACAACATGGAGGACCCGCCGATCGTAACCCCCAAGGACGATCCGGCCCGGAAGGACGAGAGCCTCAACACCATCGTTCCCGACATCCCGACCAAGCCGTACGACATCCGGGACGTCGTCAAGAAGGTCGTGGACGACGGCTATTTCCTGGAGATCCAGGAGCATTACGCCCGGAACATCGTCATCGGGTTCGCCCGGATGAACGGACGGCCCGTAGGGGTAACGGCCAACCAGCCCGCCGTGCTCGCCGGGTGCCTCGACATCGCCTCCTCGATCAAGGGGGCGCGCTTTGTCCGGTTCTGCGACGCCTTCAACCTCCCGCTGCTGAGCTTCGTCGATGTCCCGGGCTTCCTGCCGGGGACGGCGCAGGAGTACGGCGGGATCATCAAGCACGGCGCGAAGCTCCTTTACGCCTTCGCGGAAGCCACGGTTCCGAAGGTCACCGTCATCACCCGCAAGGCCTACGGCGGGGCCTACGACGTCATGGCGTCCAAGCACATCCGGGCGGACGTCAACTTCGCATATCCCACCGCGGAGATCGCGGTGATGGGACCGGACGGCGCGGTCAACATCATCTTCCGGAAGGAACTCCTCAAATCCGACAACCCCGAGAAGACCAAGGCGGACCTGGTGGCCGACTACCGCGCGCGGTTCGCCTCGCCGTACAAGGCCGCGGAGCTCGGCTACATCGACGAGGTCATCATGCCCGAGGAGACGCGGCCCAAGGTTATCAGCGCCCTGGAAATGCTCGCGAACAAACGTGATTCCAACCCGCCGCGCAAGCACGGCAACATCCCCTTATAGGAGGACGGACGTGTTCAAGAAAATCCTTATTGCGAACCGGGGGGAGATCGCCGTCCGCGTGTTGCGGGCGTGCCAGGAAATGGGGGTGAAGACCGTCGCGGTCTACTCCGAGGTCGACCGGCACGCGCTTCACGTCCGTTATGCGGACGAGGCGCACCTCATCGGGCCGCCTCCCGCCGCGGAGTCGTACCTCGTCATCGACAAGATCATCGAAATCGCGAAGAAGAGCAAGGCGGAGGCGATCCATCCGGGGTACGGCTTCCTGGCCGAGAACCCCCGCTTCGCGGACCGCTGCGAGAAGGAGAAGATCAAGCTGATCGGGCCTTCCGCCCACGCGATGCGGACGATGGGGTCGAAGACCGTCGCCCGCAGGACGGTGCAGGCCGCGGGCGTGCCGATCGTCCCGGGGACGATCGATCCGATCGCCGAAGAGGAGGAAGTGTTCCGGATCGCGAAGGAGATCGGCTTCCCCGTGATGCTCAAGGCCACCGCGGGCGGCGGCGGCAAGGGGATGCGGCTGGTCCGGGAGGAAGGGGAGCTTCGCTCCTCGCTGCGGATGGCGAAGTCCGAGGCGAAGTCGGCCTTCAGCGACGATTCCGTGTACATCGAGAAATACATCGAGCAGCCGCGTCACGTCGAGATCCAGATCCTGGGCGACCGGCACGGGAACTTCGTCCACCTGTGCGAGCGGGAATGCTCGATCCAGCGCCGCCACCAGAAGGTGATCGAGGAGTCGCCTTCGGTGATCATCACCCCGGAGATCCGGGCCGCAATGGGGAAGGTGGCCATCGAGGCGGCTCGGGCGGCCAAGTACGAAGGCGCGGGGACGTGCGAGTTCCTCGTGGACAAGGACCGCAACTTCTATTTCCTCGAGATGAACACGCGGCTCCAGGTCGAGCACCCCATCACCGAGATGGTGACGGGCGTCGACCTCGTGAAGGAGCAGCTCCGCGTGGCCGCCGGAGAGAAGCTCTCCATCCGCCAGGAGGACGTCCGGCAGACCGGCCACGCGATCGAGTGCCGCGTCTACGCGGAGGACCCCGACCGGAACTTCTTCCCCTGTCCCGGCCTCATCACGTCGCTGCGCACCCCCGGCGGCCCGGGCGTGCGGGACGATTCCGGCGTGTTCGAAGGGTTCGAGATCCCGATTTATTACGACCCGATCATCTCAAAGCTCGTGGTCTGGGGGAAGAACCGGACGGAGGCGATCGCCCGGATGAAACGGGCGCTCAACGAGTACGTGATCACGGGGGTGAAGACGACCATCCCGTTCCACATCCGGGTCATGAGCAACCGGCACTTCATAGAGGGGAACTTCGACACCAACTTCATCGACAAGGTCTTCTTCAAGGAGGAGGAGGAGCGCAGGCTCGAGCACGACGACGTCGCCGTGATCGCCGCGGCGATCCAGGTGTTCCTCGAGGAGCGGAAGCGGGCGATGGCGCAAAAACCCGCCGGGACGACCGGACCGGAATCGATGTGGAAGTATTCCACCCGCCCGGGCATGCGGAAAATCGGTTAAGAGCGGCCATGAACTATATCGGGACGATCGGGGAGAAGGAAGTGAAGGTCACGGTCCTGGAGGTCGGGATCGCCAGGTACAAGGTGACGATCGAGGGAAAGGATCACCTGGTGGACGCGCACCAGGTGCAGGACAGCGTGTGGTCCATCCTCTACGGGTCCACCTCTTTCGAGGCGGACGTCCAGAAAAGGGACGACGAATACGAGGTGCTGATCGCCGGGGACTGCCACAAGTTCTCGCTGATGAACGAGCAGCGCAAGGCGCTGATGCGTTCCGCGGGGAAGGGGGCGGCCGGGAAGGCGATGGTCGCTTCGCCGATGCCGGGGAAGGTGGTGAAGCTCCTGGTCGAGGTGGGCGAAGAGGTCAAGACGGACCAGGGGGTCATCGTCGTCGAGGCGATGAAGATGGAGAACGAGCTGAAGTCCGCGGTCACGGGGAAGGTCAAGGAGATCTTCGTGAAGGAAGGCGAGGTCGTCGAGTCCGGCGCCAAGCTGCTCCTCGTGGAATAGGGGGGGATCGGGATGGCTGGAGGGGATCGGAAAGGCGCGGGAGCCGCGCGCGTCCGCGCGGCAAAGGAAGGATGGGAAAAGGAAGTCCTGTCCCCCGTGGTGTCCAAGTCGCCGGAGCGCCGGAAGCGGTTCGAGAGCAGCTCCGGGATGGAGATCGAGCGGCTCTACACCCCCTTGCACCTCGGGGAGCTCGACTACCTGCGGGACCTGGGGTTTCCCGGGGCGTATCCGTTCACGCGGGGCGTGCAGCCCACGATGTACCGGGGACGGTTCTGGACGATGCGGCAGTACGCCGGGTTCGGCGACGCCCGCGAGTCCAACAAACGGTACCGCTACCTGCTCGACCACGGGCAGACCGGCCTCTCGGTCGCCTTCGATCTGCCCACCCAGATGGGGTACGACTCGGACAGCCCCATGGCGGAGGGCGAGGTCGGCAAGGTCGGCGTCGCGATCGATTCCCTCGAGGACATGGAGGTGCTTTTCGACCGGATACCGCTCGGGAAGGTGTCCACCTCGATGACGATCAACTCGACCGCGGCGGTCCTCCTGGCCATGTACGTGGCGGTCGGCGAGAAACAGGGCGTTTCCGCGGACCGGCTGAACGGGACCATCCAGAACGACATCCTCAAGGAATACATCGCCCGGGGGACCTACATCTTCCCGCCCGCCCCCTCGATGCGGGTGATCACCGACATCTTCGCCTTCTGCAAGGACAGCGTGCCCAGGTGGAACATGATCAGCATATCCGGGTACCACATCCGCGAGGCCGGGTCCTCCGCCGCCCAGGAGATCGCCTTCACCCTCGCCAACGGAATCGCCTATGTCCAGGCGGCGATCGACGCCGGGATGTCGGTGGACTCCTTCGCGTCGCGCCTGGCGTTCTTCTTCAACGCGCATAACTCCTTCCTGGAGGAGGTGGCCAAGTTCCGGGCCGCAAGGCGCCTCTGGGCGAGGATCATGAAGGAGCGGTTCAAGGCGAAGGACCCTCGTTCCTGGATGCTCCGGTTCCACACCCAGACAGCCGGGTCCTCGCTCACCGCCCAGCAGCCGGACAACAACATCATCCGCGTCACGATCCAGGCGCTCTCGGCCGTCCTCGGCGGGACGCAGTCCCTGCACACCAATTCGCGGGACGAGGCGCTCTCGCTCCCCACGGAGGACTCGGTGCGGATCGCCCTGCGGACCCAGCAGGTGATCGCCCACGAGAGCGGGGCGGCGGACACGATCGATCCGCTCGGCGGATCCTACTGCATCGAGGCCCTCACCTCCGCGCTCGAGCGGAAGGCGACGGAATACATCGAGAAGATCGACCGGATGGGCGGCGTGATCCGGGCGATCGACGCGGGGTATGTCCAGAAGGAAATCCAGGACGCGGCCTACCGGTACCAGCAGGAAATCGAGCGGAAGGAGCGGATCATCGTCGGGCTGAACGAGTTCGAGGTCAAGGAGGACGGGCCCGGGAAGCTCCTGACGGTCGACCCGACGATCGAGAAGGGCCAGCGGAAGCGGCTCGCGGAGCTGCGGCGGAAGCGCGACAACGATGCGGTCAAGGAGGCCCTTTCCTCTCTGGCGAAGGCGTGCCGGGGGAAGGCCAACGTCATGCCCCCGATCCTCTCGGCCGTTTCGGCCTACGCCACGATCGGGGAGATCTCCGACGTGATGCGGGGCGTTTTCGGCACCTATCGGGGAAAAGTCACCGTCTGAACCCGAACCGGAGCCCGCATTTTCGCATCTTATCGTACTGGATTGCGGTGAACCTTCGGTGCGAAAGGGAGGGCAACCATGGGCGAGATCATCTGGGAACGGGATTTCGACGCCGCTCTGGCGAAGGCCGGCCAGGCCGGCAAACCGATCTTCAACGACTTCTGGTTCGACGGCTGAATCGGCTGCGCCCGAATGAATACGGGTCCGTATTCAGATGAGAAGATCCAGAAGTTCCTCCACGAGCATTTCATCCCGCTGCGAAGCCAGTGCTTCTGGGACAAGCCCACGGAGCTGATGCAGAGGTTCGGGGTCAAGTGGACCCCCACCTTCCTCGTCCACGACTCCGCGGGCAAGGAGCATCATCGGTTCGTGGGGTACGTTCCCGTCGACGACCTGTTCGCCCAGCTCGGCCTGGGGATCGGGAAGATCCACTACGACGCCGACCGGACGGCCGAAGCGATCGCGCAGTTCCGAACCGTCGTCGAGCGGCACCCGAACGCCGGGGCGACGCCGGAGGCGGTCTTCCTCATGGGGGTGGCCGGCTACAAGCACGACCATGACCCCAAGGCGCTCCGGCGCGCGTACGACACCCTGGCGGAGAAATATCCCCAGAGCGAGTGGACCCGCCGGGCCGACCCGTACTCGGCGATCCCGCTTTCGGAAGCGGGGTAAATGCGGAAGGCCCGCGAAGCCCGGACCTCATGTCCGGGCGCCGCGGGCGCTGCCTCGGTATTCCCCTTGCCGCCCGGTCCCGCGAGCGGGATTCCCCATCTTTCGGTTGATTTCCGCGCGTCTGGAAGGCTTAATAGGAGAGTGATGGGGGACCTGCTCCGGCGCATCCTCGAGGAACATCAGGGACAATTCGTTTCCGGCCGGGAGATCGGCAGCCGCCTCGGCATGTCCCGCGCGGCCGTCTGGAAACGCGTTCAGTCGTTGCGCCGCCGGGGATTCGGCATCGAAGGGGCCCGGGGCGCCGGATACAGGCTTATCGCGTCCCCCGACGTTATCGAAGAAGCCGACCTGATCTCCCGCCTTGCCCGTCCGTCTTTCTGGAAGTCCATCCTTCTTCTCCCGGTGACCGACAGCACCAACCGCCGCGCGGCGGAGCTGGCCGAGAAGGGCGCCCCTCACGGGACAGTGGTCTGCGCCGACGCCCAGACGGCCGGACGGGGGCGGTTCGGCAGGAGATGGGAATCGCCCCCGGGGTTGAACCTTTACGTCTCGCTGCTGCTCCGGCCGCCGATGGAACCTCTTCTCGCGCCGCAGCTCACCCTGGTCACGGCCATCGCCCTGGCGAAGGCGGCGGAGAGCGCATCGGGCATCCCGGCGGACCTGAAATGGCCGAACGACCTGTATCTCGGGGACCGGAAAGCGGCCGGAATCCTCGCCGAGATGTCCGCCGACCAGGACCGCCTGCGCCACGTCGTGATCGGGGCGGGCCTGAACGTCAACGCGGACCTGGCCGATTTCCCGGAGGAGCTGCGGAAGACGGCCACCTCCCTCCGTCTGCAGGCGGGCAGAAGCTTTCGAAGGGTGGAGGTCCTCGCCTTCTTCCTCGATGCGTTCGCGGAGTGCTTCGACGAGTTCCTGTCGGGAGGATTCGCAGCGCTTTATCCGGAATGGAAACGCCGGTCGTTCCTGGACGGCAGGCGGGTCGTCTTCCGCTACCGGGACAAGGACATTGAGGGGACCGTCATGGGCGTGGACGAGAACGGCGCCCTCCTTTTCCGCCGCCTTGGGAGCCAGCACACGGAGCGGCTCCATAGCGGGGAAATCATTTCGTTTGCGAGGTAGCGCAAGGGATGCTCCTTGTCATCGACGTGGGGAACACCAACACCGTCCTCGGAGTGTACGAGGGGGAGAAGCTGCTGCATCACTGGCGCATCTTCACCGACCGCGAGAAGACGAGCGACGAGTACGGGATCCTGGTCAGGAACCTCTATGACGCAAGCCACTTCTCCTCCCGCGAGATCCAGGCGATCATCGTCGCCTCCGTCGTCCCGCCTCTTACCCCCACCATCATCGACCTGTGCGTGCGCTACTTCGGTATCGCCCCCATGGTGGTCGGCCCCGGCATCAGGACGGGGATCTCCGTCAAGGTGGACAACCCGAAGGAGGTCGGCGCGGACCGGATTGTCAACGCCGTCGCGGCCTTCGCCAAGTACCGGAAGGCCTGCATCGTCGTGGATTTCGGGACGGCGACCACCTTCGATTACGTCTCCCCGGTCGGCGACTACATGGGAGGGGTCATCGCCCCGGGAGTAAGCATCTCCGCCGAGGCGCTCTTCCTCCAGGCCTCGAAGCTGCCGAGGGTCGAGGTCGCCAAGCCGGCGTCCGTGATCGGGAAGAACACCGTGGCATCGATGCAATCGGGTATCTTTTTCGGATATCTCGCCCTCGTGGAAGGGATCGTCGACCGGATGAAGAAGGAGCTGCGCTCGGAGCCGCTGGTCGTCGCCACGGGGGGGCTCGCCCGCGCCATCGCCGCGGAAACGCAAAAAATACAGGTAATTGATGAGAATTTGACTCTCGATGGCCTGCGTATTATATACGAAAGAAACGTCGGTGCGGCTTCGGCAAAAGGGGAGATTTCCCGTGAGGAGGAATGACCGGTGGACATCCATCAACTGAGGAACGTCGGAATCATCGCGCACGGGGGTGCGGGGAAGACGACGCTGGCGGAGGCGCTGCTTTTCAACGCCAAGGCGACCGACCGGATGGGGAAGGTCGATGACGGAAGCTCCAACTTCGACTACGACCCCGAGGAAATCCGGCGGAAGATCACCATAAGCACTTCCTTCCATCACTACACCTGGAACAAGGTGGAAGTGATCGTGGCGGACACTCCCGGATACATCAATTTCGAGGCGGACACGCGCGCCTGCCTGCGCGTGCTGGACGGGGCGGTCCTCGTGGTGAACGCCGTCTCCGGCGTGGAGGTGCAGACGGAGAAGATGTGGAAGTTCGCCACCGACTCCGATGTTCCCGTGATCGCCTTCGTGTCCAAGATGGACCGGGAGCGGGCGGACTTCGGAAAGGCCGTCGAGGAGATCGCCGACATCCTCCGGATCAACGCCGTCCCGGTGCAGCTTCCGATCGGCACGGAGGCGGGGTTCCGGGGAGTGGTGGACCTCTTCCGGAAGAAGGCGCTCGTATACAAGGGCGACACGGGGGAATACGAGGTCGCCGACATCCCGGCCGACCTTGCGGACGCGGCGAAGAAGGCCGGGGAGAAGCTGGTGGAGGCGGCCGCGGAGTCCGACGATGCGCTGATCGAAAAGTACCTCGATGGAGCCGAGCTCTCCGAGGATGAGATACGGAAGGGGTTCACCGCCGGGGTGCGGGCGAAGAAGTTCCTCCCCGTCCTGTGCGGGTCCGCCCTCCGCAACATCGGCATCCAACCGCTCCTCGACATGATCAGCTACGCCCTGCCCGACCCCTCCTACCGGAAAGAGGTCAAGGGGACCAATCCCAAGGCCAAGGCCGAGGAGACGCGTGCGATGTCCGGGAAGGCCCCCTTCTCCGCGCAGGTGTTCAAGACGCTCGCCGACCCTTACGCCGGCAAGCTCTCCATCTTCAAGATCTTCTCGGGGACCCTGACCCCCGACATGGCCCCGCTGAACTCGAGCAAGGACGCAACGGAGCGGATCGGCCAGATCCTGCGCCTCGAGGGGAAGAAGCAGAAAGCCCTGGGGTCCGCCTCCGCGGGCGAGATCGTCGCGGTGGCGAAGTTCAAGGAGACCTCCACCGGGGACACGCTCTGCGACCCCAAGAACCCGATCGTCTTCCCCCGTCCCGCCGCGGTGGAGCCGGTCATCTCCTTCGCCATCCGGCCGAAGACCCGCAACGACGAGGACAAGCTCGGGACATCCCTGGCCCGGATGATCGAGGAGGATCCCACCATCCGCTTCCGGAAGGAAGCGCAGACCAAGGAATTCATCCTGGCCGGGATGGGCGAGACGCACCTGGAGGCGGTGGTCGAGAAGCTGAAGCGCCAGTACGGCGTCGAAGTGGAGCTGCGCACACCGAAGATCCCGTACCTCGAGACGATCAAGGGGAAGGCCGAGTCGCAAGGGAAGCACAAGAAGCAGACCGGCGGGCGCGGGCAGTACGGGGACTGCTGGATCCGGATCGAGCCGCTCCCCCGCGGCAAGGGGTTCGAGTACGTCGACGCGATCGTCGGCGGGTCGATCCCGCGGCAGTACATCCCGGCGGTGGAGAAGGGGGTCGTGGAGCGGCTGAGCAAGGGAGTCATCGCGGGCTACCCCGTGGTCGACGTCCGGGTGACCGTCTTCGACGGCAGCTTCCACACGGTCGACTCCTCGGAGATGGCGTTCAAGATCGCCGGGTCGCTGGCGTTCAAGAAGGCGGCGCTCGAGGCCAGGCCGATCCTGCTGGAGCCGATCGCCGAGATGGAGGTCGTAGTCCCGGAGGAGAACGTCGGCGACATCATCGGCGACCTGAACGGCCGGCGCGGCCGGGTGCTGGGTGTGGACGCGCACGGCAAGAGCCAGATCGTCAAGGTGCAGGTCCCGCTGGCGGAAGTGCTCCGGTATTCCTCCGACCTGCGGTCGATCACTTCGGGGAGAGGGCAGTTCACGATGTCCCATTCCCACTACGAAGAAGTGCCCGCCGCGATCGCCGAGAAGGTGGTCGCCGAATCGAAGAAGGAGCTCCGTGAAGAAGAAGAGGAGTAATGGAAAGCGAAACCGGGAAGATTCGTGTAAGCTTGACGGAGGACCGGCCGCTCGATGACAAGGTCCGGGGTTCGCTCCAGACCTATATCGCGGGCCTTGCGGTGCCGCAGAAGGTGGAGCTGGCGACCAAGGGGAACAAGGAGGTACGGCAGATCCTTTCCCGGGATCCGAACAGGATGGTGGCGCGGGCGGTGATCGGCAGCCCCCGCCTTTCGGAAAACGACGTGATGGCCTACGCCGCTTCGGCGCTGACCAACGAGGAGGTTCTCCGGGCGATCGGCGAGAACAGGGAGTGGATGAGCAATCTCCGCTTGCAAACGGCGCTCGTCTCGAACCCCAGGACGCCGGTGCCCGTCGCGCTGCGGCTGCTTCCCCGCCTCCCGTTGAACGAGCTGAACCTCCTCTGCCGGAACAGCAGCGTCTCCGCGCTCGTCCGGCGGGAGGCGAAAAGGCTGGCGGTCAAGGCCCGCTGACGGATACCACAGGGGAACGGATGGCCCTTTTCAACTACGCAACGAGAGAGCTGAGCGCGAAGATCGTCTACTACGGTCCCGGGCTCTCCGGCAAGACGACAAACATCGAGATGGTCCATCATCTCCTCAGGCCGGAGCAGAAGGGGAGGCTCATCTCCCTTCCCACCGAGACCGACCGCACGCTGTTCTTCGATTTCCTCCCGGTGGAGCTCGGGCAGATCAAGGGGTTCAAGGTCCGGTTCCACCTCTACACCGTTCCCGGCCAGGTGTTCTACAACGCCACGCGGCGCCTCGTGCTGCAAGGGGTGGACGGGGTCGTGTTCGTCGCCGACTCCCAGGCGGAGATGGCGCAGAGCAACCTGGAGAGCCTCAAGAACCTGACGGACAACCTGTCCTCCTACGGAAAGAAGCTCGAGGAGCTTCCCTTCGTGATGCAGTACAACAAGCGCGACCTGAAGCACATCTCCTCGGTGGAGGAGATGAACGCCCGGCTCAACTTCCTGAACGTCCCCGTCTTCGAGGGGATCGCCAAGGACGGAGTCGGGGTCTCGGATACCCTGGTCGCGATCTCCCGGATGGTATTTTCCCACCTCCGGAAGACGCTGCTCATGCCGGGCGAGGCCGCGGCACATGAGGAGATCGGCGAGCTGGCGGACGCCCGGATCGAGAAGACCTTCCGGCCGCAGGAGGCGGAGCCGCTCGAGGAGATTTCCGACATCGAGGAGATCCAGGAAACCGCTCCCGAGGGGGAGGCGAAGGGGTCGCCTGTTACGGAGGAGCTCGGCCTGGAGGGGATCGAATTTCTCCCGGGCGTTCCGCCGGCGGTCGAGGAGCCCGAGCACCCGGCGCCCGAGCCCGGGGAGCGGCAGGCGCCGTTCTCGGACTTCGAAGAGGTCGAGATCGAGATCCCCGAGCGGGCGCCTGCCCCTCCCGCGACGCCTTCGCCTCGCGCCGGCGTCTCGCTGGAGGTGGAGGAAGGCGGGCTTACGTTCCTGAAGTTCGAGAATCCGTACGTCACCCCGGAAGGCCATGCCGTTCTCCCTGCCGTGTTCATGGACGGCGGGGGGAACATCATCCGGCTGCGCATCCGGATTACGATGGAGGAGCAGGGGTAGAATGCCCGCAGAGTTCGTCAAGAGGGTGGGAGAGATATTCCGGTCCGGAAAGCCGATCGAGGAGCGGCTCCGGGAGTTCACGGCTTCAGTCGGTCAGTTTCTCCCCGGGGGCGTCTTGTCGGTCCTCCTGTTCGACCGGGACACCGAGGATTTCTACATGAGGGCCACCACGCTGCGTTACACGCCATCCTCGGAGCTCCTCCACTATTCCGCCGCGGGCACGGTCGAGGAGCTGGCGCTCCGTGAGCAAAGGGTCGTCACGCTCACCGAGGTCCATCGTGCCGCGAACAGCCGGCTCCGCGGCGACATGGTCTTCTTCCCGCTGATCTCGTCAGGGGAGCCCCTGGGCGTCCTGGCCATCCAGTCGGCCTCCGCCAACGGCATCCTGCAGGAGCGAATGGAGGCATTGAGCGAGGCGTCCGCCCTCCTTTCGGACGCGGTGGGGGTGTCGCTGCGCGAGGAATCGGCCGCGCTCCGGATGACGAAGATCGCCGCCATCAACGAGGCGGGGATCAACATCATCTCCACGCTCGACCTTTCCCGGCTCCTGAAGTTGGTCGCGACATCCGCCTGCCTGATCATGGAGGCGGAGTCGTGCGTCATCCGCCTCCTCGACAGCCAGACAGGGAAGTACGCCATCCGCGAGTTTTACGGGATGAAGGCGGAGAGCGACCAGAAAGACCTCTTCCGGATGGACAAGAAGGCCGTGACGGATATCCTGAAAGGCGCCCCGTCCGTGCTCGTCCGGGACGTCGCCGAAGACGAGGGGTGGAAGGAGTTCGCCGGCATCGCGCGCACGCTTATCTGCTTCCCGCTCAAGAGCGACGGCGAAGTCGTCGGCACCGTGTCCATCTTCGACAAGTTCCCGCACAAGACCTTCTACCCGACATCCTTCAACAACGACGACATGGGGACGTTCGAGAAGTTCATCCGGTACGTCGAGAAGGCCATCGGGAACGCCATCGCGTTCGAGAGGAACGACCGCCTGAAGAACCTCGACGAGGCGACCGGGCTGCCGACGCTCAAGTATTTCCAGGGCCGGCTCCTCCACGAGCTCGCCAGGGCGAAGCGGTTCAAGCGCCGACTTGTCCTGATGATCTGCGAGGTGACCCCGAGGATCCCCGATCGGGAGTTCGCCGCCGTGGACCGGGGGGAGATGGTCGTCAAGAGGCTCGCAGCGGTCATCCGCGCCTCGCTGCGGGAGTACGACGTAGTGGCGCGGATCAGCGAGTGGAAGTTCGGGATGATCCTCCCCGAGGCGGAGGACGGGAAGATGAGCGCCATCCCCCGGATAAAGAGAGCCATCTCCGGCGAAGTGGAGGACATCCGGAAGAAGATCAAGGACGTCAAGGTCGACCTCCGCTTCGGCCACGCCTCCTTCCCCGAGGACGGGGAGGACCACGAGAAACTCATCTTCAAATCCAACATCCTCAAAATGTGATGGGAGCCCGGCAAGAAATGCGGGCTAGGGTCGTAGCGGTCTCGGTCGGCGGGAGGAAGGGGGAGAAGAAGACCCCCGTCCCTTCCGTGACGCTCGTCGAAGGGCACGGCGTCAAGGACGACGCGCACGCCGGGCCGGGGCACCGCCAGGTGAGCCTCCTGGCCTCGGAGAGCATCGACAAGATGCGCGCGCGGGGACTCGACGTCGGCCCGGGCGATTTCGCCGAGAACGTGACGGTCGTGGGGATCGGCCTGACAGACCTGCGGGTGGGAGAGCGGATCCGTGTCGGGGAGGCGCTGCTGGAGATCTCGCAGATCGGGAAGGAATGCCACGACCGGTGCGCGATCTACATCCAGGCGGGCGACTGCGTCATGCCGCGCGAGGGGGTGTTCGCGAGGGTGATCCGGGGAGGGACCGTCGCGCCCGGGGACCCGGTGGAGACGGAAGAGCCGTGATCCGGGCCGCTGTGATCACGGTCTCGGATCGCTCCTTTCGGAAGGAACGGGAGGATACCTCCGGGCCCGCGGTGGCGGAGCTGCTTTCGGGGATGCCGGCGAGCGTCGAGCAGCAGGTGGTCGTCCCCGACGTCCGGGTTTTCATCAGCAGGGCGCTTTGCCACTTCGCCGACGTGCTCGGGCTGGACCTGGTGGTCACCACGGGGGGGACCGGCGTCGACCCCCGCGACGTCACCCCCGAGGCGACCTGGGAGGTGATCGACCGGGAGGTCCCCGGCATCGCGGAAGCGATGCGGGCGGACAGCCTGAAAAGGGTCCCGACGGCGATGCTCTCCCGGGCGGTGGTCGGTGTCCGCGGGAAGACCCTGATCGTCAACCTGCCCGGAAGCCCCGGCGGCGCGAAGGAGAACCTCGAATCCATCCTCGCGGTGATCCCCCACGCGATCGAAAAGATCCGCGGCGAGGGAGGAGATTGCGCCCGTTAAGATATTGTCCTGGTCTCCTCTTTCTTTTTTTTCAATCCGGCACCGAGTACTCGATCGCCGCGGGCATCTTCTTCCTTTAGCCTCCGGCTCCTGATACCATCCCGGGTATGAATCCCGGGGCGAAGAAAGAAAGAACTCTCTCCGCGCCGTCGTCTTGCACTCCCAAAAACCGCGGTGGAAGATGAACCGCCGATCCTTCATCGAGACGCTTCTTTCCTCGCTATCGCTTCCTGCGGCGGAGCAGGAGGCCCTGCGTGTCCTCGCGTGTTCGGAGCGCACGGCGTTCCCCAAGACGCTCTTTTCCCGGGGGCTCCTCACTCCCGAGGGGTTGCGCCGGGCCTATGAGACGCTTCTTTCACTTCCCTCCTTCCGGCGGGATGCGGCCGAGGTGCGGCCGGTCCCCCCCGACATTCTCCCCCTGCCGTTCCTGCGCGCCCGGATGGTCGTGCCGGTCTCCCTTTCGGACGGGACGCTGGTCGTGGCGATGGCGGACCCCCTGGACGTCGACGCGCGGGAAGCGATCGCCAAGGTGACGGGGCGGCGCGTAGCCGTACAGGTCGGGACCGAGGAGGAGATCCGCGAGGCGATCGAGAAGGCGTACGGGGAGGCTCCTCGTCGATGGAGCGGCTGGTCGAGCAGGTGGGCGAGGAAGGAGGGGAACGGTCGGAAGGCGACGAGCGGGTGGAGCGGCTGATCGGGGCCGCCTCCGAGGCGCCCATCATCCGCCTGGTGAACTACATCATCGCCCGGGGGATCGAGCGCGGGGCGAGCGATATTCACCTGGAGCCGTACGAGAAGGCGGTTCGCGTGCGGTACCGCATCGACGGGATCCTGGAGGAGGTCGAGGCTCCGCCCAAGCGCCTCCAGACGGCGA
>JACRIV010000054.1 GCA_016220005.1 Deltaproteobacteria bacterium | reverse complement strand
GGGACGTTCCAACAACTTTTTGCATGCATTGGGGACGTTCTTAAACTTTCCGAACCGCACACATGCAAAGTTTAAGAACGTCCCCAATGCAAAAAGTTGTTGGAACGTCCCCATGCCGCCCGAAAAGTTTTTGGAGCGTCCGGACGGAAGCTAATAAGAATCCTTCTATTTTTTAGCGGCTTTCCCTGCGGCCTTCTCCCTGAGAACCGCCTGCGCCGCCGCCAGCCGGGCGATGGGGACCCGGTAGGGGGAGCAGGAGACGTAGTTCAGCCCGACGCGATGGCAGAATTCCACCGACCGGGGGTCTCCGCCGTGCTCCCCGCAGATCCCCACTTTCAGGTTCGGCCGTGTCGACCGCCCCTTCAGGACCCCCATCCTGACGAGCTGGCCGACGCCGTTCTGGTCCAGGGTGGCGAACACGTCCGCCTCGAAGATGTTCTCGGGTCTTCTCGTGTAGGTCACCTGGCATGCGGCGCAGGAGAGGTCCTTTTCCAGCTTGGAGCCGCACCGCGGGCACAGTTCCGACCGCGCCATGTAGTACTGGATGAACTTCCCCGAATCGTCACGCGAAAAGCCGAAGGTCGTCTGCGTCAGGTCGTTCGTCCCGAAGGAGAAGAACTCCGCCTCCCGGGCGATCTCGTCGGCGGTCACCGCCGCCCGCGGGAGCTCGATCATGGTCCCCACCGTGTAGGGGAACTTCTTCCCGTAGCGCTTCATCGTCTCCCCGGCGGCCTCGACGACCAGCTCCTTCTGCGCCTTCATCTCCTGCACCATACTGACGAGGGGGATCATCACTTCGGGCTGCACGCGGATCCCCTCCCGACTCACCTCGCAGGCCGCCTCGAAGATCGCGCGCGCCTGCATCCGGCTGATCTCCGGGTAGAGGATCCCCAGCCTGCAACCCCGCAGGCCCAGCATCGGGTTGAACTCGTGGAGCTCCTCCACCCGATCGAGAAGCCGCCGCTTCTCCTCGATGATCGAGCGGTCCGCGTGGATGAGCTCGAGCTTCGTGACCTCGACCATCAGCTCCTCCCGCCTGGGCAGGAACTCGTGGAGCGGCGGGTCGAGAAGGCGGATGGTCACCGGGTAGCCCTTCATCTCCCTGTAGAGCCCCTTGAAATCCTCGCGCTGCATCGGCAGGAGCTTCTCGAGGGCCGCTTCGCGCTCCTCCCTCGTGCGGGCGAGGATCATCTCCCGCATGATCGGGATCCGGTCCTCCGCGAAGAACATGTGCTCCGTACGGCAGAGGCCGATCCCCTCCGCGCCGAATTCCCGCGCGGTGCGGGCGTCGCGCGGCGTGTCCGCGTTCGCGCGGACCCTTAAGGCGCGGATCGCGTCGGCCCAGGACATGAGCGTGCCGAACGACCCGGTCATCTTCGGGGCGATGAGCGGCACCTGCCCGAGGATGACCTCGCCGGTGCCGCCGTTCAAGGAGATGAACTCCCCTTCGCGGATCACCCGGCCGCCGACCATGAACTTGTCGGTCGCCTCGTCCACATCGATCGCCTCGCACCCGGCGACGCAAGTCTTGCCCATCTGCCGCGCGACCACCGCGGCATGGGAGGTCATCCCTCCTTTGGCCGTGAGGATCCCCCGCGCCACGTCCATCCCATGGATGTCGTCGGGGCTCGTCTCCTTGCGGACCAGGATCACGGCCTTGCCTTCCATCGCCCATTCCACCGCCCGGTCGGCGCGGAACACGACCGCCCCTGTCGCCGCGCCCGGGGAGGCCGGCAGCCCCTTGGCGATCACCTCGACCTTCGCCTTGGGATCGATGACGGGATGGAGGAGCTGGTCGATCTGCTGCGGCTCGAGACGCATCAAGGCCTCTTCGCGGGAGATGAGTTTTTCCTTCACCATGTCCACCGCGATCTTCACGGCGGCTGCCGCGGTCCGCTTCCCGCTCCGGGTCTGGAGCATATAAAGCTTCCCGCCCTCGACCGTGAACTCGAAGTCCTGGACGTCCCTGTAATGCTTCTCCAGCTTGGCGGTGATCCGCACGAGCTGGTCGAAGACCCTGGGCATCTCCTTTTTCATGTCGGTGATGTGGTGCGGCGTGCGGATGCCGGCCACCACGTCCTCTCCCTGGGCGTTGATGAGGTACTCCCCGTAGAACTCCTTCCCGCCCGTGGCGGGGTTCCGGGTGAAGCCCACGCCGGTGGCGCAGTCGTCGCCCATGTTGCCGAACACCATCGCCTGCACGTTCACGGCCGTGCCGATATCGTCGGGGATGTTGTACGACTTGCGGTAATACTTCGCCCGCTCGTTGTTCCAGGACTTGAAGACCGCGTCGCGGGCCAGATCGAGCTGCACCGCCGGATCCTGGGGGAACTCCTTCTTCAGGCGCTGCCTGACCAGGGCCTTGAACTTCTCGCACACGTCCTTCAGGTCCAGGGCGGCGAGCTCCACCTCGCTCGACACGACGCGCTCCCGCTTCTTCTGGTCAAAGACCTCCTCGAAGTGCGACTTCTCGATGCCCAGCACGACGTCCGAGAACATCATCAGGAAACGGCGGTAGGAGTCATAGGCGAACCGCTCGTTCTTCGTCCTCTGGGCCAGCCCCTGGACGCTCTTGTCGTTCAGCCCCAGGTTGAGGATGGTGTCCATCATGCCGGGCATGGAGAATTTCGCCCCGGAGCGGACCGACACCAGCAACGGGTTCTTCGGGTCGCCCAGCTTCTTCCCGGCGAGCCTTTCGAGCTTGCCGAGGTTCGCGGCGATATCCTTCTTGACGTCGGCGGGGATCTTCCCCCGGTTCTTGTAGAAGAGGTTGCACACCTCGGTGCTGACGGTGAATCCCGGAGGGACGGGGACGCCCAGGTTCGTCATCTCGGCGAGTCCGGCCCCCTTCCCGCCGAGGACGTCCTTCATCCCGCCGTGACCCTCGGCCTTGCCTCCCCCGAAGAAGAACACGCGCTTGGTGGCCATCCGCATTTCCTCCCGATTTCCTGTTATTCAGGCTTTCGCCGCGCTGATCTTGGAGAAATCCGCCACCGCGGCAAACTCGTTGGAAAGGTTCTTCAGGAGCGCCAGCCGGTTGTTCCTCACCTTTTCGTCCTTTGCCATCACGAGCACCTTGTCGAAGAACGCGGAGACCAGCGGCTGGAGGCGCGCCATCTCCCGGAACGCCTCTGCGTACCTGCCGTCCTTCGCCGCGGAGGCCACCTTCCCCGATACCTCCCCGGCCGCCTTGTGCAGCGTCCTCTCCTCGTCGTGCTCGAAGAGCACCTCCGAGACGGCTGGCGGCCCTTCGTGGCCCTTGGTGATGTTGATCGCCCGCTTGAACACCTCCGCGAGCGGCTCGAACGCCGCCTCCGAGCGGAACGCGACGAGCGCGGAGAGCTTGGAGCGCAGGTCCGCCACGTCGGTCAGGCCGGCGGAGATGACGGCGTCGGCCAGGTCTCCCGGCGTCCCCTGGGACGTCCAGAGATTGAACAGCCTGCCGGCGATGAACTCCATCACCTTTCTCTTCACCTCAGGCAAAGGGGCCTTGAGCTTCGCCGAGAGCGTGGAGAGCGACCGGTCGACCAGGCCCTCGATGGGCACGCGCAGGCCCCTCGCCTCGAGGATCGAGAGGATCCCCAAGGTATGGCGGCGCAGGCCGTACGGGTCCGCGGTGCCGGTGGGGATCAGGCCCACGCCGAAGCAGCCGCAAACCATGTCGATCTTGTCCGCGATGGCCGCCGCCGCCCCCACGTCGGTTGCGGGGAGCTCGTCCGACTGTCCCTTGGGAAGGTAGTGCTCGTAGACCGCCCGGGCGACCTCTTCCTTCTCCCCGGTCTTTTGCGCGTAGTGCCGGCCGATGACCCCCTGCAGCTCCGGGAACTCCTTGACCACGCCCGTCGTCAGGTCGGCCTTGGCGAGATACGCCGCGCGGCGGCAGTCCTGCGCCTTGGCGGGGAACCCGATGGAGGCCACGTAGGCGGCGATGTCGGCCATCCGCTCGACCTTCTCCCAGTACATCCCCATGTCCGCCTGGAAGAGGACTTTCTTCAGCGCCTGGGCCCGGTCGAAGAGCGGCTTCTTCAGGTCGTCGCCGTAGTAGAACTCGGCGTCGGAGAGGCGGGCGCGGATGACCCGCTCGTTCCCGGCGATCACCACGCGGTCGTCCGGGACGCGCATGTTGGACACGAAGGCGAAACCGGGAAAGAGGCTTCCCTGCGCGTCTTCGAACACGAAATATTTCTGGTTGGTCCGCATGGAGGTGATGAGGACCTCCTTCGGGAGGGTGAGGTACTTCTCCTCGAACCGCCCCACCAGCACTACGGGGTACTCCACCAGGTTGGCCACCGTCTCCACGAGCGGTTCGTCCTCGACCCACTTCCTGCCGATCTGCCGCTCCGCCTCCCGGATGCCGGCCCGGATCTTCTCCTTCCGGACTTCAAGGTCCACGAACACGTCCGCCGCCGCCAGCCTGTCGAAATACTCCTCGGGCGAAGACAGCGTGATCGCCCCCGGCGACAGGAACCGGTGGCCGTAGGTCGTCCTCCCGGATGTCACGTTCCCGAAGGTGATGGGGATCACCTGCTCCCCGTAAAGGGAGACGATCCAGTGGACCGGCCGCGCGAAGCGCACGTCGAGGTCGGCCCAGCGCATCGATTTCTTGAAGGGAATGGTGGGGATCCAGTCGGAGATCAACTGCGGGAGGACCTCGGAAACGGGCCGCGCCGCCTTTTCCTTCACGACTCCCAGGTACTCTCCGCGGTCGGTCCGGAAGACCCGCAGCGTCGACACGTCGACCCCCTGCGCCTTGGCGAAACCCAGGGCCGCCTTCGTCGGGTTCCCCTTGGCGTCGTACCCGACGCTCCTGGGGGGGCCGAGCGCCGTCTCCTCCGAGGCTTCCTGCCGGTCCGAAAGCTTCCGGACGATATAGGCGAGCCGCCGGGGGGTCCCGTAGATGTCGACCCGGTCAAAGGAGAGCCGCGCCTTCTTGAGCACGTCGGCGTATTGCTGGCCACCGTACCACAGGGCGGGGCCCACGAACCCCGCCGGGATTTCCTCGCATCCGATCTCCAACAGATAGTCGCGTTCCATATATCCTCTTCTTCGAGATGGATTGTCAGCCGGAGAACCTGTTCATCAGCGGGAAGCCCTGCTCCTTGCGGGACGAAAGATATCCTTCCGCGCAGAGCCTCGCCAGGTTGCGGACCCGTCCGATATACGAAGTACGTTCCGTCACGGAGATGGCGCCGCGCGCGTCCAGCATGTTGAAAGTGTGGGAGCACTTGAGACAGTAATCGTAGGCGGGCAGCACGAGCTTTTCGTCGATCAGCCGGAGGCACTCCTTCTCGAACATGTTGAACAGGGAGAACAGCATCGGGATGTCGGCCTTCTCGAAATTGTACTTGGAGAACTCCACCTCGCCCCTGTGGTGCACGTCCCCGTAAGTGACGTCTCCCACCCATTTCAGGTCGAACACGTTTTCCACGTTCTGCAGGTACATCGCGATCCGCTCGATGCCGTACGTGATCTCCCCCGACACGGGCTTCAGGTCGATCCCGCCGCACTGCTGGAAATAGGTGAACTGGGTGATCTCCATTCCGTCGAGCCACACCTCCCACCCCAGCCCCCAGGCGCCGAGGGTCGGGGACTCCCAGTCATCCTCCACAAACCGGATATCGTGCTTGAGCGGATCGATCCCGACGGCCCGCAGCGAGTCCAGGTACATCTCCACGTAGTCGTACGGACACGGTTTCATGATGACCTGATACTGGTAATAGTGCTGGAGCCGGTTCGGATTCTCGCCGTAGCGGCCGTCGGTGGGGCGGCGCGAAGGCTCGACGTACGCCGTGTTCCACGGCTCCGGCCCGAGGGCCCGGAGGAACGTCGCAGGGTTGAAGGTGCCGGCGCCGACTTCGATATCGTAGGGCTGGTGGATGACGCATCCTTTATCCGCCCAGAAACGTTGCAGGGCAAGGACCAGGTCCTGGAATAGCACAACGCCCTCCCGGTGGAGAAGTGATAGGGTTACATATCATTCTCCGGAATGCGTAGTCAAGAGATATCGTTATAAATACAGGGGTTTTAGCCTTTTCTGAAGGACGGATGCCCGCCGAGGCTGCGAAGAGGACGCCCCAAGTTGTACTCGATATATTTAGGTATAACCATGCATAATTCATCAAGAATCGTATCCGTAATCCTCACGCGACCGACGACCGCCGGGGAGGAGGACTGGAGAGCCCTCCAAGTCTTTACCGCACCGAGAGATAAGGGGATTCCCGCCTTGCCGGAGCAATCCGCGCAGAGGATCCCTCCCTCGGACGGAAGGAACCGGAAAGCCGCTCCGCCTGTCTTCCCGGGGACGACGCCGGCCTGACGGAGCGATCTTGCGGCCGGCCGGCCGCAGGCTCTGCAGGACGCGAGGTTCGGACCCCATCCCCCCATGGCAAGGAACGCCGCCTCGGCCTTTCTCCCCGACGCGGCGGCAGCCTCCCCGAGCGAAAGGGACCGCATCCCGGCAAGGAGCATCTCGAAGGCCTTCGGCTTGGGTCCCGGTTGGGGAAAAAGCGCCGCGGACAGTTCCAGCAGGTAGTCGGCGTACCGGACCCTCTCCCAGTCCGCCACGATCTCCCAGAAGCTCTCGAGGATCGCCGCCGAACCGAGCACCGCCATCCGGGCCGGCGCCTCCGTCCAGGAGACGTCCAGAAGGAAATACTTTTGAAGGACCCCTCCGAACCGCTTCCGGCTCCGCCTTGCGGCCTTGGCCACCATGGGGACCAGCCCCTCGGCCTCCGTGAAAAAGGAGAGCCGCCGGTCGGTCTCGCCGGCGTCCATTGATCGAACCAGGAAAGCGCGGGAGGTCCGGAAGGCGCGCGGCCCGGCGGAGGGCATCGTCACCTCCCGTCGGGAGGCGGTTCCAGGGGGATGTCGCGGACCTTGTCCCGCATCCGCAGGCAAGCGCGGATGAGGTTTGCGACGATCGCGATGTAGCCGATCTCGTGGGGGGTGAAGCTTCTGGCGCGCACGGTCTGCACGTTGATCACGGCGACTGCGCGGCCGCCCTCCTCGAGCACGGGATAGGAAAGCATCGCCTTGTACTTCTCCTCCCGGGCCACGGCGAAGTGCCTGTACCGGGGGTCCGACGCCGCATCGTGGACCGCCACGGGCTTGCCGGCCTTGGCCGCCGCGCCCGTGATCCCCTCTCCGATGGCGAGACGGATCCGGCCCACCGCCTCCTTCGCCAGGCCGTGCGTGGCGGACAGCACCAACTGCCCCCCCTTGTTCAGATAGACGGAGCACACCTCCACCTTCATGCGCCGGGCGATCTTGCCGGCGATCTCGTCCAGGATCTCCGGGAGGGGGATTTCCGAGCTGACCAGGCGGGTGATCTCGTCCAGGGACATCAGCTCGTACCGGCTGTCGTTCGTCCGGGAGACCTCGAACATGACGTCTCCCCCCTCCTTGAACCGTATCCGGGCGAAGATGTCTTCCTTCTGGTATGGGTTGACGCTGGTGGTCATCCGGGTATAGGGGGTCCGGTCCCGGAACCCGCAATCGCATACCCAGTGGATATGGTCGAAATCGGTCCTTTCCTTATTCATCTGCCTGCCGCACTTGCGGCAGTGGACCACCGTTTTGTTCAATCGCTCCCCTCGCATCCCCGGTTGGCCCATCAACCTCGGTTGTGTGACTGCGATCCCTTCGTGGTCCTGCCGAGTCCCTCTCCAGGACCGTCCCTAGTCGCCGAGCCTGAATTCCTTGACCTGCCCCCTTGCCCCGAACGGTGGAAGCAGCTTGCCGTTCAGCGTCCCCACGACGCCCCCGGCGTTCCCCAGCTTCAGGAAGACCTTCTTCCGTGCCTGGATGCTGATCTTGTCGCCCGGGTAGAGCATCACGTCAACGGGATCTCCGTCGTCCAGGCTGTACATCAGCCACGTGAGCTCGCTCGCCTCGATAAAGAGCTGATACGGCGAATTCACCGGCCCTACCCCTCCGACGGACGCCACCTGTCCCTGCGAGGAGGGAACCGCGGCGTTCTCCTGCGCGGGGGTCACCGGGGCCGGCACCTCGGCCGGCTGCGCCGCGGTGTTGTCGGCGGCGCCCCCGACGGCCGGCTTCGCGGCATTTTCCGCGGGCGCAGTCACGGGGGGAGGCGGCATCCGGACTTCCGGCGCCGGGATGGGCCGGGAAGCCGTACGCATGTTGTACCATGCCAGCGCCATCCCGACGAGGAGGACGAAGACCGCCGCCAGGGAATAGGTGGTCCTGCGGCTTCCCCGCTGCCGTTCCCGCTCCAGCCACTCGGGCTTGACCTGGAGAGGCGGCTCCCCGGAGTCCCGCTGCTCCAGGTAGCGGTAATACTCGGTCAGCACCGGCTCGGGGTCCTCGGAGAGGAGCTTGGCGTAAGCGCGAATGAACCCTGCGGAGAAAACCCGTTCCGGCCACCCCGAGTAGTCCCCCTCGTCGATCCCGCGCAGGTACTTCCGGCTGATGCGGAGCGCGGCGGCAGCCTCATCGAGGGTCATCCCCATCTCCTCGCGACGCTTCTTCCACGCCTCGCCGGCACCCATCGCGATCCGCTACCTCTTTCCCCGCTCCAGGGCGTTGATGGAATCGGACGCCTGCTTCCGCAGGCCCTGGTCGGTGGAGTTCGAAAGGACGTTCCGGAACGCATGGAGCGCATCCTGTTGACGGCCGAGCGAGAGATAGGCCCTGCCGAGGGACAGCCATGCGGGGGCGTAGGATGGGGCCGCCGCCACGCAGGCCTCGAGCGTCCCGGCGGCTTCCCGCCATTGCCCCCGGTCGCCCTGCAGGAGCGCCAGCATGAGGTAGGGAGCGGAGTACCGGTCGTTCAGGGAGATCGCCCTCCGGTACATCTCTTCGGCCTTCCGCATGTTCTTCCGCCGGCGATACTCCTCCCCCATGTTGTAGTAGGCCCATTCGGGCGTGGGGTACAGGACGTTGGACGCTGCGGCTTCGAACTCCCCGAGCGCCTCGTCCCCCCTTCCCAGGTTGCTAAGGACGATCCCGAGGTTGTTGTGCGCATCCGCGTAATCCGGCTTCTTCTCTATCGCATTGCGGAAATGCCGCTCGGCCTCGCCGAGATCGCCCCTTGACCGGTAGGCAAGGCCCAGGACCATGTCGATCTCCGGGTTTTCCGGGTCGAGCTCCGAGGCCCGGATCAGCTCCCGCATGGCGGCGGGGAGGTTCCTCTGCCCCAGATAGGTCACCCCCATATGCATCCTCGCATCGGCCTCTCTTTTCCTTTCGGGCGACGGGGACGCGCAGGCGGCGAGGACCATGGCACCCGCGGCGAAGATCGACAGGATATTGCGCCGGGTCATAGGTACTTCCCGATCAGGAGGGACAGCCTCTTCCTGGCCGTGGCGGGGATTCTCCCGCGGTCGGTGATGATCGCGTACCGGAGGGCCTCGCCGCAACGGCACGACCCTTTCCCCGGAAGCCGCCGGGCGATCTCCCTGATGATCCGCTTCGAGTTCTCCACGTTCTTCTTCAGGACGGAAAGGATCGCCTCGACCGAGACGTCCTCCTCCGACTCGTGCCAGCAGTCGTAATCGGTGGCGAGGGCCAGGGTGGCGTAGCAGAGCTCCGCTTCCCTTGCGAGCTTCGCCTCGGGCATGTTGGTCATCCCGATCACGTCCACTCCCCATTTCCGGTGGATCCGGGACTCGGCCCGCGTGGAAAACGCCGGGCCCTCCATGCAGAGATAGGTCCCTCCGCGGTGCACCCGCTTCACCACCTTCTTCGCCGCAGTGCAGGCAAGCTCCGCGAGGGAGGGACAGACCGGGTCGGCGAAGGGAATGTGGCCCACGATCCCGTCCGTAAAGAAGGTGCCGGGCCGGAACCGGGTGTGGTCGTAGAACTGGTCGACCACCACGATATCCCCGGGGCGGATCTCCTCCTTCATGCTCCCCACGGCGGAGATGGAGAGGACCCACCTCGCCCCGATCTTCTTCATCGCGTAAACGTTCGCGCGGTAGTTGATCTGCGATGGGGAGAGCCGGTGCCCCCTCCCGTGACGGGGAAGAAAGGCGAGCGTGCTCCCCTCGACCTCTCCCACGACCAGCTCGTCGGACGGCGCGCCGAAAGGGGTCCGCACGGACACTTTCCGGATATTCTTCAGCCCCTCCATTTCATAGAGGCCGGAGCCTCCGATCACGCCGAGGATGTCTGCCATGTCCTCCTGTTCGTCTCCTTCTACGGAATTCATCACTCTACTGTCTCACCGGAAGGCGCTACGCCTCGGAGATCCGCTATCGTGCGAGGCACGCCTCACGGGACGCCCATGCGGCCCACGACTTCCGCATAAGATAGATAGTAGGTAGAACCATCCCGGCGCTCAAGGGGTTTTTGCCTCCGCCGCTCCGCGAAGCTGGCCGCAGGCCGCCCGGATGTCGGCTCCCCTGCGTTCCCGGGTGATGGTCTGTATCCCGGCGGCCAGGAGGACCTCCCGGAACCGGTCCGCGGTTTCGGGGGAGGGAGAGATGAAATCGCCGTACTCGTGCGCGTTGAAGGGAATGAGGTTGACCTTGACGCGCGCACCTTTGAGGAGAAGGGCAAGGTCGCGCGCGTCCGATTCGAAGTCGTTGATCCCCGCCAGGAGGACGTACTCCGCCGTCACCTTCCGACCGCTCCGGAGCGGTATCTTTTTCATCGCGGCAACCAGCTCTCCCAGCGGATACCTCCGGTTGATGGGCATCAGCCGGGAGCGAAGCTCGTCCCGGGGCGCGTTGATGGAAACGGCGAAGCTCACGGGGAACCTCTCGGCCAGCTCGAGCATCGCCTTTGACACGCCCGCCGTGGAGACGGTGACCCGCTTGCCGGAGAGGCCGAAACCGGACTGGGAGAGGAGGATCTCTATCGCCCTCGAAACCTCGGCCGGGTTTTCCAGCGGCTCCCCCATCCCCATGAAGACGACGTTGGTAAGCCGCTCGCCGCGCTTTGCGAGCCGCTTCACCGCGATGCACACCTGATGGACAATCTCGGCCGAGGACATGTTCCGCCTGAAACCCGCCGCCCCGGTGGCGCAGAATCCGCATCGCAGGGCGCACCCCACTTGCGAGGAGATGCATAGGGTGCGCCGGTCTTCTTCCGGGATGAGGACGCCCTCCACCGTCTCGCCGTCCTCGAGGCGGAAGAGGTACTTCTCCGTTCCGTCCGCGGACGTTTCCACTTTTTCCACGGGAGGAGACGAGATGCGGCACTCCCGCGACAGCTCCCCGCGGAACCCTTTCGACAGGTCGGTCATCGCCGCGAAATCCCCGGCGAATTGCTGATAGATCCACCGGGAGATCTGCCGGGCCCTGTACCGCTCCTTGCCCCAGCGTGAGAGGAGTATCTCGAGCTCCGGCAGGGTCATCCCCTTGAGGTCCGTGCGATCCTTGGACATGATTTTCATCATATCAAGCGACGACCGTCTTTGCAGGGACGGGGGTTCCCCGATCTCGGCAGGGCGGTGGCCGAGAATGCTCAGGCGACGTTAGGCGGCGATTGTTTTCGAAGGATGATGGGGAAGAATCGACACGGCTCCCATCAGACCGGCTCCTCGGCAACGATAACCGGCAACCTGACCGTAAAGACGGTCCCGGCTCCTTCCGTACTCTCCACCTCGATCGAGCCATGGTGCTCCTTTACGATCGAGTAACAAAGCGACAGCCCCAGTCCCGTGCCGGCTCCCATCGTCGACGTCGTGTAGAAAGGGTCGAAAACCTTGTCCAACGCTCCTTTCGGGATGCCGCAACCGGTGTCCGCGACGCGGATCAAGACTTCGCTGCCGCTGCGCGCCACCGATGTGCGCAGCTGGCCCCCTTTGGGCATGGCTTTGATGGCGTTCAGGAAAAGGTTCATGAACACCAGCTGCAGGAGGCCTTTGATCCCGTTCACGACGATCCTTTCGTTCGACAGATCGGGCACAAGCTCGATTTTCTGGATCCTCACCTCGTTGGCGACCGATCGAAACATTTCGTCAAGAACCGCCAGGATGTCCAAGGGCGCAAAGTTGGCCTCCTCCGAAGGGCGGGCGAACGTCAACACGTTTTCAATGATGGCGGAGGCCCTGGTAATGCCGTTCTGAATCTTCACCGCGCATTCGCGGCGAAACTCCGGTGTGATCTCATCGTTCTCGAGAAATTGAGCGGCGGACGAACAAACCGCCAGGGGATTGCGCAGTTCGTGGGCGATCCCTCCCGCCATAACGCCCAAGGCCGCCAGCTTTTCGCGCTGGAGGCGCTGCACTTCCAGCTTGCGGCGTTCGGTCTGGTCTCGTCCAACCGCCACGACCCCGGTTGTGTGGGATGCTTCATCTTTCATGGCGGAAAATACCCACGAGACGAAAACGCTGGCTCCATCGGCGGTAAGGAGTATCCAATCCGCGGTTCGCGGTCCCTCTTGGAGTTCCAAGGCCGAGAAGAACGCCTTCGCATCTTCGCGGTGTTCTCTGGCGAAATACTCAAACACGGAACGACCTTTCACATCGTCCGACCGGCAGCCCGAGATCCTCTCCGCCGCCGGGTTCCAGGTCAGGATTCTTCCTTCCGTGTCGGTGGAAAGCACGATGTCGCTGGCGCTGTCGACCACGCTGGCGAGGTGGCGCTCGGCGCAGCGCACTTCCTTGCTCAACTGAACCTGTTCGGACACATCTTCCATCAACAGCAGGACCGCATCCACGTTGGCCGTCCAGACCACGGGTATCATGCGATAGTAGTACGTGCGCATGGGCACACCCGGCGCCCGGTAGGTTAGCCTTTGTCCCTGCGTAGACACGCCGCCGTCAAAAACGCTTCGAATCGCCTGTTCGAGGCCAAGCTCTTCGATGATCACCTCCGGGAAAACCTGAGACAGCCGCTTGCCGACGATATTGCCCTTGCAGAGGTATGTTTTTTCGAGAAAGTTCCTATTGGCAAAGAGGACCTGCAGGTTTCGATCGATCAGAAGGATCGAAGAGGGAATCGCGTTGACAAGGAGGTCGTAGAATTCCTCGGAGCGCCTGCGAGCCGCGGCCAGTTCCCCCAGGACGTTCGAGAGGTCCTTGATCGCCTCGGAGAGAAGTCCCTTCACCGGGGCCGCGTCGGGGTGTCCGAGAAGATCATCGAGGCGCCCAAGCGAGATATCGAGCTGCCGTTCAGGGGTGTGGTCTTTCATTTCTCCTCCGCGTCGAAGGACAGGATCAACCCCCACTTTTCGCCTCGTTCCCCAGGACAAAGCTGTAAGGGGGCCAGGGGCCGCTTAGGAGGATCTTCGTTTCCCCCTTCCGGGAGAGAACCCGAAACGCCTCCCGGAAGGCCTTCTCTTGATCCTTCTTCACCAGGAACATCAGGGAGGCCATCCGTACGCCCGGTTCCACGCTATCCTGCCCACGCGGGGCGGCATGATCCCCTTCGGACGAGCGGGATCCCCGAACGGGTGACAGCTCCGATCGAAAATCCACATAGAGCCCGGCGAAAGCCGTCCGGCACCTCTCGATCGATTCCGCTTCCCGGAGGGCCGATCGTTCTTCCTTCCGGAATCGGGCCCTGCGGGCATGCAGGTAACGTATGCCCGGGGACGCGCCGGCCGGCGCGGCGCCGTCGGCCGCGGAATCCGGGCCCGGCCCGTCGCCGGACGTCGCCCTGTACGTCCAGGGCATGAGCAAACGCACCCCCATCTCGACGCATCCGTTCAACCGCCCCAGGAAGGCTTGATATTCCCCGCGGCGTACGCGAAGCGCCTCCCTCACGCGAATCTCGCCGTCCATCACGCATCCGAAACGGAACGGCAGGACGGTGCGGTCGCGGTGAAACGTCTCCACCACCTTTTCAAAGGCCAGGATGCGCGGAACATCGGGGACAACGGCAACTGCCGGCGGCAGAAGGGGGGAGACCACGGCGCAGAGCCCATCGTCGTCGATGAGGTATACCGGCTGGTCGTCGACGCCTCGAATCTCCGCTGGCGGCGTTGCCTGCGCCCGCGCACAAACACAGTAAACGAGGAGCGATGCGCACCGGCGCCGTTGCCCCATGAGATTCCTCTCAGTCAGGCGTCTCCGAGCCGGAAAGATGCGATCGCTCGTCGTTGCCCAGGGACGGGCAAAAGCTGTAGGGGGGCCACGGCCCGGAGAGATCGAGGTGCACACCCCATTCCCGGTAGCGGGCGCCGGACTGCTCTACCCGCCGGCGGAAGTGTTCGACGGTTTCGCGGCGGAGCAGGAAAGCCCAACAGGCGATCCTCTCCAATGGCATTTCCCGGGGGTCAAGGGCGCGGGGCTTCACCGAGCGCATATCGGCCTCCTCGCGCTCCAGTTCTTTCCCGAGGTCCTGCATCACCGTTTTCGCCCACAACGTTACCTCTTTGCCGGCTTCCGCCCGAAGTCGCCGGAGCTGCATGTAGCGGGTGCCCTGAGAGGGCGAGACCTTCAGGAAACGATCGTCGGCTTCGATCAGGCGTTTTTCCGCTTTGGAGCGCTCCAGGAACACTTTGACCGCCCACTCATCCTTCCCGGTAACGGATTTCAGGAAGCGGGTGATCGCAAGGTGGTTGCGGGCAAGGAAGCCCGCCAGGCTTTCCGAAGAGGAAAATATGGTCCCAAACCGGACCGGGAGGACCGGAGAGCCGTGCATCACCCGTTCGATCACCATTTCGTGATGGAAAGCCCTTGGGGCTATCCACGCGAGGTTGCGCAGGTTGGCCTCGGATGTCGGCCCGCAATACTCTTCCACGTTGACCGACGAAACCACGGCGACGACATCGCCGGCGATTTCACAGGACACGACGCCGACGTCGTCCAGGCCCGGTCCGCCAACGGCGGGGATGGCCGCGGGGCAAGCGAAACAGAAGAGGTAAACGCCTGGTGCGGCGCTGCCGGACAAGTTCGCCGGATCGGGATTCATGGGGACCGCCTCGTCATGCTTCCCGTTCGCAGATCGTCGCTCTTGACCTCGGCCAAGGCGACCTCGAAGTCCGCAGGCTCGATTTCAAGGCTCGCTTCGTCCGGCGGACCTCCCGCTGCGCCGGCCACAACCCTGCGCAAAGCCTCCAGGGCGGCCCGCTGGCACACCCCCGCGATGTCCGCCCCGCTGAAGCCTTCCGTGCGGGCGGCGAGTGCGCCGGCGTCAATCCTGGAGGACGTGGGCTTGCCGCGGAAGTGGACAGAGAAAATGTCCAGGCGTTCCCGCTCCTCGGGCAGCGGGATATCCACCAGGACGTCGAAACGTCCCGGGCGGAGCATCGCGGGGTCGAGCAAGTCGCTCCGGTTCGTCGCCCCCAGCACCAGAACGCCCCGTAATTCCTCCACTCCATCCATTTCAGCCAGGAACTGGCTCAGCACGCGTTCCGAAACGTGGGAATCCGTCGCGCCCGCGCTTCTCACAGGCACCAGAGCATCGATTTCATCGAAAAATACGATGCAGGGGGCGGCCTGGCGGGCTTTGTGAAAAACGTCGCGCACCGCCTGTTCGGACTCCCCGACATACCTGGAAAGAAGCGCCGGCCCCTTGATGGAGATGAAGTTGACCTGGCTTTCCGTGGCGATCGCCTTCGCCAGCATGGTCTTCCCGCATCCCGGCGGACTCGAAAGCAGGATGCCCTTCGGCGGCCTGATTCCCGCCTTTTCAAACAGGCGAGGATACCTGAGAGGCCACTCTACCGCCTCCACGAGGCGTTCTTTCACCTCATCGAGCCCGCCGATGTCGTCCCATCGTACATCCGGGACCTCGACAAACACCTCTCGAATGGCGGAGGGTTCCACCTCCCTGAAGGCAAGCAGGAAATGCTCCATGCCCACCTCAAGCCGGCCAAGCTGATCGTAGGGGATCGCCGTCAGGGAAAAATCGATGTCGGACATGATGTGGCGCAGGCAGATCATTGCCGCCTCACGGCACAGCGCCTCGAGGTCGGCGCCGACAAAACCGTGGGTAACGGCCGCCAGGTGCGCCATGTCTACGTCATCGGCGAGCGGCATACCCCGACTGTAGATCTCCAGGATCTCCAGCCGGCCATTGCGGTCCGGGATCGGGATGGCGATTTCCCGGTCGAAACGACCCGGGCGGCGTAGCGCGGGATCCAGGGCATTCGGGATATTCGTTGCCGCAATGACGATGATGTTGCGCCGCCGTTTCAGCCCGTCCATCAAGGCGAGCAGTTGCGCCACGACCCGCTTTTCCACGTCGCCGACGACCTTCTCGCGCCGCGGCGCGATGGCGTCGATCTCGTCGAGAAAAACGATGCTCGGCCCCTCCCTGGAGGCTTCCTCGAAGATCTTTCGCAGGTGCGCCTCGCTCTCGCCGTAAAACTTGTGGATGATCTCCGGTCCGCTGACCGTGAAGAATTTCGCCTCGGTCTCGTTGGCGATGGCTCGCGCAATGAGCGTCTTCCCGCAGCCCGGGGGGCCGTACAACAGCACGCCTTTCGGCGCCTCGATGCCCAGGCGCTCGAATATTTCCGGGTAACGGAGGGGAAGCTCGATCATCTCGCGGATTCGCTGCAGCTGCGGCTTGAGCCCTCCGACGTCCTCGTAGGAAACCCCGCGCGCCCGCTCTTCTTCCTTGGCCTTCCCGATTACCAACTGCGTCGTCGGGTTGATCACCACGGGCCCGGCAGGAGTGGTGTTTTCCACCTTGAAATCCGCGGAACGCGTGCCGAAAAGGGTCGCCCGGATCCTGTCTCCGTCCACCACGGGCAAACCGTCCAGGAGGCTGCCGATGTATTTCAGGTCCCGGTCCGCGGGCGTGATCGTGATCGGAGCAAGGACCACCCGCCCGGCCGGCGGGGCCGTGATGCGGCGTACGGACACGGACTCATCGAGGCCCACGCCGGCGTTCTCGCGGGTCAGCCCGTCCATTTGTATGCGGGTTTGGCCCCGTTGCTCCTTGTAGGCGGGCATCGCCTTGCCTACTGTTTTCCGCTTGCCGGCAATTTCCACCAGATCCCCGATGTTCACCTGAAGCCTGGCGAGGTCGTCCGGATCGATCCGGACGAGCGCCCGCCGCACGTCCTTGCTTAGCGCTTCAGTCACCCGAAGCTTGAGTGTCGGGGCGTCCGCCTTTCCCATTGCTCCGTCCTCCGCCGCCGTCAGCGCAAAAGCTTGATCTCCACAACGCCGTTGTTGCAGGCGACCGTCATTTTATCCGGCGAAAAATTCCCGGGAAGCAGGATTTCCTTTCTGTATTTCTTGTCGCCCCTCTCCGCGGCAATCGCAAGGACGTCATCCCTGAGATCGATCCTGACATCCTGGGCCCCGATTCCGGGCATCTCTGCGACGACCAGAACAAATCCTTTCTCTTCGAAAACGTCCGCCATCGGTTCACGGATTTCCTGCACTTCGGCCTGACCCGTTCTCTTGTCCGTTCGAACGTTGCCGAACGGCTCCACCTTGATACCCTGGTCTCCCAAACCGACTTTCACGGTGAAGCCATATACGCCTTTCACGCCCTTCTTGCCTTGAATCTCGCCGGCTTTCGAGAGCTCTTCCCCCTTTTCCGCAAGCTCGCCCAGCTTTTCCACCAGGTCGGCAAGGCCCTTCATGATCCCCCCGAGACCCGCGCCAAAGCCCGTTTCCGTTTCATGTGATACGTTTTTCCCTTTCTTGCCGGTCATCGCCGTCCCCCTTCTCCAAAATCACGTACTTCTTCAGTTTTGTCAGCATGGTCTTGTAGTCGATTTTGAGGAGCCGGGCCGCCTTCGCTTTGTTCCTCCCGGATTCCTGCAGCGCCTGCATGATCGCCTCCCGTTCCACCGCTACAGCGCTGCGGCGAACGATTTCCTTCAAGGAAACATTGTCGGCGGCGCCCCCGCCAAGCGATCTCCTTGCGGGTATCTCCACACCGTTTGCCCGCAAGGGACCCAGGTGCCCGGCGTCGATCACGTCATCCGCAAGGAGAACGGCCCTGCGAATGACGTTGCACAGTTCCCGAACATTGCCGGGCCAGTCGTGGCCCAGCAGCAAGTCGAGGGCCGCCTCCGAGAAGCCGCGCACGTTTTTTCCGAGGTTCTGGTTGGTGAGATCGAGGAATCGCTTGGCCAGGAAGATGAGGTCCTCCATGCGCGCGCGCAAGGGAGGCACATGGATGACATAACCGCTCAGGCGGTGATACAGATCGGGGCGGAAAACCGCCGGGTCGGCGGCGGAGAGGTCCCGATTGGTCGCCGCCACGATCCTTGCCTCGGCGCTGATTTCTTCCGTTCCCCCGAGGCGATAGAACCGCCGTTCCTGAAGTACCCTGAGCAACCTGCCCTGCAAGGTGAACGGCAGGCTGGAGATCTCGTCGAGGAGGAGGGTTCCCGAAGAAGCCGCCTCGAACTTTCCTCGTTTGGTTCGATCCGCGCCGGTGAAAGCCCCCTTTTCGTAGCCGAACAGCTCGCTTTCGATGAGGGTCTCGGGAATGGCTCCGCAGTTCACGGCGACCATCCTGCCGGAAACGCGGTGGCTCGACGCGTGGATGGCCCGCGCCACGAGCTCTTTCCCAACTCCCGTCTCGCCCGTCACGAGGACGGTGAAGTCGGTGGGGGCGACCAGGGCGACCTCGGCTTCCAGGCTGCAAATCGCCTGGCTCCGACCCATCATCTCCTGCAGGGAAAAGCGTTCCTCCGCGTGGCTGTCCATGGCTCTCAGCCTTCTCTTCAATTTGCGCTCGTTCAGGGCCCTTCGAATGGTCAGGAGCACGAGTTCGTTTTCAAAGGGTTTGGTCAGGTAGTCATAGGCCCCGGATTTAACCGTCCGCACGGCGTCCTTGATGCTGCCGAATGCGGTAATCATGATCACCGGCAAGTCTCCGTCCATCTTTCCCAATCGGCTCAACACCTCGATTCCGTCGACGCCCGGCATGCGAATATCGAGAAGCACCACGTCGGGGGATTGATGGCTGACGCACTTGATCGCTTCCTCGCCGTTTGAGGTTTCAACCGCTTCCATATCCTCGCGCTCCACCAACGAACGGAGCGCCCAGCGAACTTCCCTGTCGTCATCCACGATCAGAATCTGGGGGGGCCTTGTCTTCACGACCCGCACCGATCCGGCGAACCCCCGGTTTTCCTCCTGCCGAAGGGAGGGTGATGGAGATAGGACACCCGGATGTCGGAGGCGAGTCGATCCCCAAGCTCGTGGAGCATCCCCAGGAAGAGAATCCCGGTTTCGCCGGCGCACAAGGTTTCGTTGATCCGGTCGGCGATGAACTCATCGCGCCGCCGTAAAAGGTCCTTGCTCAGGCGCCGCTGGCGCTCCGCAATGTTCCGCGCCTCTTCCTCGGTTTTCGCATCCAGTAAATTCTTCACCAGGCCGTACTCTTCCAAAAGGATTTCCGCCGACTCCGTTCCCATGAGCACGGCTCCCTTTTTCAGCAGGCTGAGAAGCAGCTGGTGGTTCGGGCTGCCTGTCTTGGCCAGATCGGTGGCGATTTCCACTTCATGGCCGCAGACAGGAAGGCCGTCTTGATAAACGCGAACATGGGGATACGGCAAGTCCCACTGCTCGACCCGCTCGCGGATCCGTTTCCACATCTGCTCGATGCCGGAAACATTGCTCGTCCACGCTTGCGGACCCAGTTTCGCAATCTTGATTTTCCGGATGGGTTCCGCCAAACCTCCTAAGTCAACATGGGCATGGATGATAGGTATATGGATAAGCGTCCTGGTGTATTTCGCCATCGGGAATGTCTCCTATTCGAACGCTCACAGGCGGATGAAAAAGAGCGGCCGAACCCAAGGCATAAAATAAATGGGAACCGGTCGGTATAGTATACAATTCATTGCAATCTTGTCAATAAAATATCAATATGCTCGGCAGTCTTCAGCAGAAGCTGGGCGCGCGCCGAGTGGTGTTCCGTGCGTGAGAAGGCGGAGGCCTGTTACTTGATGGTCACTCGGCGCCTGCGCGGGTTCTCTCGAGCCTTTTTTCCAGCTCCGAGAGCCGCTCGCCGAGGTTCTGCAGGTCACTGTTCCCGTTTATCCTGCCCTGCGACCAGGCCGGGTCCGTTTTCCACCAATCCATCCCCATCTCCACCGCTTTGTCCACGGAGCAGATGACGAGCCGGATCTGGATAGTCAGAAGCTCGATGTCCACGAGCTTCACCTTGATGTCGCCCGCGATCACGACCCCTTTGTCCAGGACGCGCTCCAGGATGTCCGCCAGTGAAGAGCTTGCAAGCGCATGCTGCATGGCCTGTTTAGACGGCATGGTCTCCATCCTTTAAAGAAGCCTTCCAAGGGGCCCGAGGTCAAGGTTGAGATCTTCTTCCTGCAGGCCAAACCCCTTGCACAACCGGTCGATCTCTTCGGCCTGGCGCATGAGCGTGAAGCCGATCCGATCGATCTGCTCCTCCGTGAGCGAACCTGATTCCATGCGGCGAATGGCTTGCCTTTCCAGAAGTTCGTGGAGCAGCTTGACGAGCGTCAATACGAGCTGGCCAAGGCCATTCTTGACATCGTCCGGGTCGAGTTCCAGATGCCGGCGCTGGGGATGGCGCGCCGATAGGTCCGTTTCGCGAAAGGCGTCCGCAAACTCCGCGATGGGCGCGCCTTCGATAGCGTTGATCTTCTTCACTTGTAACGCCACCTCGGCAACGTGTCCCCTATGTGTTCGTCCCCCTCGTCCCCGTCCGGTGCATCTCGATGTGCCTTTGCGCCTGGTTCCTCCCGCCGAAGCGGAGAATCCCCGCATCGTGCGCCGATTCGATGGACGCCAGCAAGAAACGCAGCCCCAGGTAGATCAGGTCCACGTCGGCGACGGAAATCGTCAGGTCTCCATGAATGACGACCCCTTTGTTGAGCACGCGATCCAGCGTCTCGCAGAGGGAGATGTGCTCCCTTGCGCCGACATCGCTGTCAGACATGGCATGTTTCCGCGCGTTCCGAGATCGTGTCGAGTCGGTCAAGCAGTTCCTTCTCACGCGCGTCGAACTCCTGCCCGGTAATCCGCCCCGCCTCCAACATCCGGTGGAGCTCGCTCAAGTCGGCCTTGATCACCTCGGATTCGTTGGCAAGTTCCTCTTCCGCGGCCTTGTGCACTTCACGGACGATCCAGTAGAACCCGCGAAGAGGAGAAAGCAGAATGTCGTCGACGAGGAACATGATTCCCTCCGATCCGTTCTCGTTCACAAGCTGAGTTCGACGAAGTTATAAGGCGCCCATGGCCCGTTGTAGTCGAAAGCAAAATCGTTGTCGAAAAGCCTGGCCGCCTCGAAGATGGCAGTCTCGAATTCCGGCAGGGCTTCCCGTTTCACCAGGCACGCGAGGTTCATCACCTCTTTCTCGTTGCGGGTCGGGTTCTGCTTGATTTCGGAACAGCGCGGCGACAGGACTTCCTCAACCTTCTCGACGTGCGCCTCCCGTTCGTTCTTGAGGAGACGATCGAACAGGCGGCCGACCTCGATCTTGTCCTCCTGCGTCGGCTCGCGGTAATTGCCGAGAAAACAGTCCCGGGCGGCCCGCAGTTCGGGGTGGTTGTCGACGAAGTACTCGAAAATATTCGGAACGTCCCAAACAACCCGCAACCCCATTTCCACCGCGCCGGCCACGCGACGGAGTTCACGGGCGAACTCCTCGTGGTTTTTCGCCAAGATCCTGCGAATCGCTTTCGGGCCATCGGCAATGATGCCGAAGGACATCGGAAGAACGGTGCCTTCTTCCATGAGTTTCTTGAGTACCTCCTGGTGGGCCCCGAGGTGGCGGCGCTCGGGCCGGATCCTGTCGTTGGGGACCTCGCTGACCACCGCGGCCAGGCGACCGCCCGGGATCGCGTAGACCTTGCCGTCGAAAAGTCCTACGGCGCCCTGCGTACGCACATCCGGGCCGGCGGCGACGGCGTAAAGGTACAGTCCCGCGTGTGATGGTTCTGCCCCGGCCATCTCAGTCTCCCTGACTGCGTAGCGTTTCCCCGCCCCGCATCCCTTCGATTTCGAGCTTTCGGTTCCCGGCGTAGGCAATCGCGATTTCCACAAGTCCCTGCACGCGAAACGCGATCGTGTCCTCACCCCCCGACAGGAGACGACACGCGATCTCCTCGGCGCTGCACCCGAAACCATGGAGCTTCATTACGGTCCCAAGCACCGCCTGGACCGACTTCGGAGGGGCGCTTTCCATACCTTGCACCCCCGCCCTCTATGATCCTAATTGCTGAGGCTTCTCGATTGGGCCGGCCAACGTCGCGCCGCTGATCCTCACAATCATGAGCTTGCCCCCCCGGGCTTCGATCTCGAGCATTGCGCCACAGGCAAGGCATCTTACGGGACCGTGATACTCGTCATAGGCCTCATCCAGGTCCACCTTGTGCCCGCAGGAAAGGCAGTTGATTCTCATCTTGCGGCCTCCTTTTTCCCAAAGCTCTCACGAAGGCTTGACCGGCCGGCTCCTAGTACTTGATCTGGAAACCTTTGGGAGTCTGGCGGAGTTCTTCTACCGGCTCGCTCCCCGATTCCATCGAAGCCTTTCGGTCCCGCCCACCCATCGTCTCCAGTAACGCCGCCTTTTCCGCCTCGATTTCGCGGAAACGGGCATCTATGTCCTTGATCCGCTGCATGGCGCTCTTTCGCTCCAGCCCGCGCCGCGCTTTCTCCATTTCCAACGCGCCGATCCTCATGAACGCACGGTAAGGCACGGAGATCTGGTCGACTCTGCCGGAATTCGTGCGGATATCGTTCGCGGTGCGTTTCGTGATCGCCATGGAATCACCCCTTTCCGCCGGCCGGGCGGGAGTCGAGTTTGCCCGAGAACCGGGTTTGGCGTTCGCAAACCTTCCGGATGACTTCCTCGATCTTCTGGGGCATGAGCGATTCTCCGCCGCGGCTGACCTTCGCCGTCTCGACGTTCAGTACGTCCCGGCAAACCCATTTGAAAACGGGATCTCCCAGATGCGCGCGCGCATTCCGGCGGGCGAGGACCTTGGCAATGGCGATCGAGGCTCGAATTGTGGGGCGATGATTGTTGACGCCCACGCCTCGCAGCTCCCTGACGAGGTCCACGATGGTTTCCGCATCCTCCCCGGAAACTCCGGACTTCGCCATGGCGATCCCGACCTCCGTCTCACGGTCATAGTGTCCGAGTTTGATCGTAATCAACCGGTCCATGAGCGCGTCCTGGGTCTTGTGGGTACCGGCGTACTCCTCGGGATTGGAGGTGAAGATGGCGCAGAACTTGGCGTGAATACCTAAATATCCCTCTCCCGACACGCGAAGTTCCGGCAAGTTGAGAATTTTTTCCGCAAGGACGCTCAAGAGGACGTTGTTGGCCTCGGGTCTTGAGCGGGTGAATTCATCGTAAATGAGGGTGTAGCCATTTTCGCATGCAGTGGTGAGACGGTTGTCCACCCAAAGGGTGTTCATTTCCTCTTCGGTTTTTAGAACGGAATGGATATAGTTGTCCACCACCCTGCGCTTGCGATACCCTCCGTCGCGCCCCACCAGGTCGGAGCTGCCAAACTCGTCGTCCCCATGGATCAGCGCCACGGGTCGACCAAGTTTTGCGGCAACGTGCAAGGCTAATGTCGTTTTGCCGACCCCCGAGGGACCGGAAAAGTGAACGGCGTATCCCACAGAGAGGTACGTCAGCGCCCGCTCGGTCACATCCTCGACGAACGGCGTCGAGACAAAGCCCTCGCCGGGCGAAGGCCGAATGCTGTCGCTCTCCGTCTGCACCCTGACGGTAGTCGACGATGCGGCGGCAAGATCGCGGTTGTTCATGATTTCGGGACTCCCTTCTGTTTCCTCGCGCGCTCCTCCCGGACTCTGCGTTTCATGTCGGCCGCCTGCTCCTCCCGTGCCTCGCGCAACAGCCTGGCCGCTTCCGTCTCCGGATCATTGCGTTCAAGCATGGCCGTTCCAGCGCGGTGGGACTTGAGCTCCAACGAGCTTGTTCTCCTCCACGCGCGGCGGGCGCCCGCAAGGTCGCCGGCGAAGTTTTTGAGAAGTCCGGAGACCTTGTTCTCGATGCCGGCGGCGAAGTCCCGCAGCGCCTTCTTCTGGCGCTTGGATGTCTCGGCATGAGCGGCGCGAAAGCCGGCCTGCATCCGTTTTACTTCGCGTCTC
>JACRIV010000053.1 GCA_016220005.1 Deltaproteobacteria bacterium | reverse complement strand
CCGGTCCGGCTGCGTTGCGCTCCTTGCGCCGTACTTCACAGTACGCCTCAGTCGCGCGCCTTGCCGGACCGGCGCATCGACGCTCTCGGTGCCGTGTCGAAAACAAATACGTCGCCGTAATTATGAAGCGCAGCACTTAGCTACCTCTCTTTCCCGGAGGTGCCTGCGCCGCGGGGGGTGCGGCGCGGGGGGGAGGATTCGGCCGGCCGGCCGGCGTGGAAACGGGCCACTTGGTCGAGAACCTTCCGACGGAGGTCCCGCGGAGAGCGGACAGGCGCTACGACCTTCCCTTCGCGCATCGCCGGGAGCAGCAGGCCTTCCATGGCGGCCCCGCAGGGGCAGAGCTGCGGAACGTCGAACTCCGGCGTGACCTTGCGCAGGCCGCACGACGGGCAGCGGAGCACCTGCTTCCCCCCGGACTGCTTTCCCCGCTTGGCGAACGGGACCCCTTCCACCTCCACGATGTCCAGCGCGAAGTCGAGGGTCGGGGCGTTGCTTAACGCAGTCCCGACGCCGAAGCCGTCCGCCACGTCGTACAGGTTCCGGATGTCCTCCTCGCCCAGTCCGCCCGAGGCCAGGAGCCGGACGTGGGAGTAGCCCCGCAGGTCGAGCTCCCAGCGCACCTCCTGGAAGAGCCTGCGGAAGTCGCCCCGGCGGGAGGACGGCGTGTCCAGCCGGACGGCCGCCAGTTTCTCCCCCAGAGCTTCCGCGGCCCGTACGGCCTCGAACTTCTCGTCCTGGAGCGTGTCGATCAGGCAGACCCGGGGCACCTTCGGATCCACGGCGCCGTCGAAGGCGCGCAGCGCCGCCACCGTGTCCCCCAGCACCAGGATGAGCGCATGGGGCATCGTCCCCATGGGCGTCTCCCCCAGGTACTCGGCGCTACGGACGACCGAGACCCCGTCGACTCCTCCGATGAAGGCGCTCCGGTCGATGATCGTGGAAAGGGCCGGATGCATCCGCCGCGCCCCGAAGCTCAGGATGGTCTTGTCGCGGGCGAGATGCTTGATCCGGGACGCGCGGGTGGCGATCCCCGAGGCCTGGCAGATCACGCCGAGCATGGCGGTCTCCATCTCGCAGAACGCCCCGTAAGGGCCTTCTATGCAAAGGACCGGCTCCCCCACGAGGAAAAGCGACCCTTCCTCCATCGCGCGCACGTCCGCCTCCCGGCCGGCGAGGAGCGACAGCATCTCGTCCATTCCGGACAGGATGCCGTACTCGTAGGCGTCCGGAAAACGCTTGACGAACGCCTCGGCCTTGACGCGGACGCGGTCTTTCCCGACGTTCCGGAGGACCTCCATCGTCCGCAGGAAATAGATGTCGGTCGTGTCCCCCCGGCGAATCTCTTCCCAGCTGGGGATCGCGTCCATCGCTCCTCCCATTCTTATTTCCTCTTCGGCAGGAACTTTTCGATCAACCTTTCCAGCTTCCGACCGGGTTCCGGCGGGACGGCCCTGCGGGCCATCCCCCTGGCGAGCTCCTCCGAGTCGATCGCCACCGCCGGCGACGTGACCGGCCCGGAGATCACCAGCGGGATCTCCACCCGGCCGGACGGGTCGGTGAGAAACCGCCCTGCGGCCCCGCGGGCCATCGAAGACATCTCCCGGGACAGGCGCAGCGTTCCCCGGAATTCCAGTGTCCTGTCGAACCCGAGGACGGCGGCGCCCACGAGGCCCAGCTTTCCGGAGACGATCCGCAGGGCGCCCGTCCGAATCTTCCCTCCTCCGACCTGGAAGTCGGCCGAAAGGTCCGTAAAAGACGTTTCTCCCGCCTTCGCCACGCCGGAAGCGGCCGGCGCCACCCGCAGCACGGAGCCCAGGCCCGAGAGGCCCGGCGCCGTAGCGAGGAGATCCACACTCCTGATTTTACCACCGGTCACCTTGAAGGACCCAAATCCCGCGGCCGTCCGCGAGAAATCGGCGAAGTCCTTCGCCCCACCGCCGATCTCCGCCGTGAGGGACGCCGACCCGGAGAGGAAATCCTTCAAGGCGGTCTTCCGGGAGAGGATCTCCTCGGCCGCAACGTCGTTGAGCGCCACCTTGACGCGGAAATCCGGGTCGGGCGCCGCGAGCCGGAAACGGCCGGAAACCGCCGCTTCCCCGCCGTAGAGCCTGGCCCGCACCGAATCGAGAAACAGGCTCCCGTCCTCGTAGCGCACGATCCCCGCCAGGTCCTGGAACTCCAGGCCCCTGGCCTTCCCGGCGTCGATCCGGACGTTCCCGCGGGCGGAGATCGCCTGCTTCTCCCGTCCCCTGTCGCCGGCGGCGGTCGCTTCCCGTTTCTTCCTCTTGCCGTCCCCTTCCTTGGGAGGAAAGAGGGCATCGGCGTCCAGGTAGGGCATCCGCAGGCTGATCTGCCCGGTCGGCGCGGTCCCCAGGCTCACCCTCCCGCGGAGGGTGAACCGCTGCCCGTTGAGCAGCCCCGCGAGGGGGAGGAAATCGACCGCCTTGGGGGCGATCTCCACGTGGCCGTTCAGGGACCGCAGGTCCAGCTTCCGCTCGGGCAGCTGGAACCCGACGTCGCCCAGGTCCACCTGAACGTTCCAGAATTCGCTCGCCGAGGCCGTGGGCCGTTTCCCCTTCCCCGAGGCGGTGAGCTTCCCCGTGGGAGCGTAGCGGGCAAGCCCTCCCCCGCGGGACCTGGCGAAGTCCGCAAGCGAGGTGATCCGGGCGGACGCGGCCCATTCCCGCTCGCCGGTGGAAGGCGCAAGGGACGCACTGGCGATCAGCAGCAGCGTGGGTAACCGGAGTTCGGCATTGGAGAGGAGGTACAGGTCGGAGAACCGGTGCCCCTGGGCCACGACTGTGCACGGGGTGTCGATGAACTTGCGGAGCCCGGGCCCGACCGTCCAGCCCGTGCGCGCCAGGTCCGCCTCCGCCTCGAACCCCATCGCCTGCAGATTGCCCGAAACCTTGACGGTGAGGCGGGCGATCCCCTCGGGGGAAGCCTTCGAAAGCGCAGCCGGCGGGTCGGCGAAGATCCCGGGGATCTCGTCCATCGCTATCTTGGGAAACGTGACGGTGAGGTCGACCTCGGCCAGGTCCCGCGGCGCGGACATCTTCCCTTCCACGGCGATCGCCTGCCCCAGGACCTTCCCCTTGCCGGAGAGATGGAACATCGCCGGATCGGAGACCGCCCCCTCCTCGTGGACCGCGCTCCCGGCGAAGGCGATCTCCCCGCGGAGGACGCCTTCGATCCGGGTCTCGATCTCGAACCTGTTCCGCCGCAGGCCGATCCCCGAGAGGCGGAAGGTGAACGGAGCGATCTCCCACCGGCTCACCCGGCCGTCTTCCCCTTCCAGGAGCAGCAGGAGTTTCGCCCCCTCGATGGAGACGGCCGTGAGGACGACCGACACCTTCTCTTCCTGCGGGGCGGGGGCGGGCCGCTCCACCTGGGCGAGCCGGTTGGCGATCTCCGTGGCGGAGTGCGTGCCGTTGCGGTACGTGCGGAAGAGAACTTCGGGACGGCGCAGGATGATCCGCGTGAACTCCGCCCTGCCGGCGAAGAGCGGCCCGATGGCCAGCCGGATCTCGGCCTCGGGGACCGACAGGAGGTTCTCGCCGGGATGGCCGGGATCCCCGGAGACGGCGAGGCCGGCGATCTTCACGCCGATCCCGGGAAACAGGGAGAGGGAGAGCTCCGAAAAGGCGACCTTGCGGCCCGTCTTCTCCTCCATCGCCGCGACGATGCGCGGTTTCAGGGACTCGAGGGAGATGAATCGCGGGAGTAAGATGGCGAGAAGGATCGCAGCGAGGACGACAATTGCAGCGACGGCCGCCGCTTTGCGCATGGTCACACTCCGAGCTTCTTCTTCAGTACCTCTTGCACGATCCTGGGGTTGGCCTTCCCCCGCGTCTCCTTCATCACCTGGCCGACGAAGAAGGAGAGAAGCCCGGCCTTGCCGTTGCGATAGCTTTCCACCTCTTTCGGATTCGCCGCGAGGACCTTCGCGGCGATCTCCTCGAGCGCCCCCGTGTCGGAGACCTGGGTGAGCCCCTTCTCGTCCCGGATCCGGCGGATCGGCTTTCCCGTCTCGATCGCGAGCTCCACCAACGTTTTGGAGACGGTGGCCGAGATCGCCCCGCTCTCCCGGTCCTCCACGGCATGGGCGATCGTCTCCGGCGTGAGCCTGCCGGCGGCGACGGCGTCCTTCCAGTGGATGCACTCGTTGGCGGTCACCTTCGGATTGGCCCCGTAGACCGCCGCGGACGCCTCGAAGAAATCGGCGAGCGACCTCGAGGAGGCGAGGAGCCAGGCGTCGTAGCGGGGGATGCCGTACGCCTTGACGAAGCGGGCGACCTTCTCCCCGGGAAGTTCGGGGATCGTCTTGCGCAGCTCCTCGACCCAGGCCTCCTCCACCATCAGGGGAAGAAGATCGGGATCGGGGAAGTACCGGTAGTCGTGGGCCTCCTCCTTCCCGCGCATGGAGACCGTGACCGCCGCCGCGGCGTCCCACAGGCGGGTCTCCTGCACCACTTTTCCCCCGTCCTCGATCCGCTCGATCTGCCGGCGGATCTCGTACTCCAGCGCCTTCTCCACGTTGCGGAAGGAGTTCATGTTCTTGAGCTCGGCCTTGGTCCCGAACTTCTCCTGCCCCTTCGGCCGGACGGAGACGTTCGCGTCGCAGCGGAAGGAGCCTTCCTCCATGTTCCCGTCGCACACCTCGAGGTAGACGAGGATGTCCCGGAGGCGGCGCAGATACGCCCCGGCCTCCTCCGGCGTCCGGATGTCGGGCTCCGAGACGATCTCCATGAGCGGGACCGAGCAGCGGTTGAGGTCCGCGAGAGACGCCTGCGCCCCCGCGAACTCCCCCTCGTGGACGAGCTTCCCGGCGTCCTCCTCCATGTGTATCCGCGTGATGCCGATCCGCTTCGTCCCCCCGTTCAACTCGATGTCGATGTGGCCGGCGAGGGCAAGCGGAAGCTCGTACTGGGAAATCTGGTACGCCTTCGGCAGATCGGGATAGAAATAGTTCTTCCGGGCGAAGACGCTCCGCTTCTGCACGGTGCAGGAGGTGGCGAGGGCGGTGCGGACCGCGAACTCCACAACCCTTCGGTTCAGGACGGGGAGGACCCCCGGCATCCCGGTGCACACCGGGCAGGTGTTCTCGTTGGGCGGCGACCCGAAGCTCGCGGAGCAGGCGCAGAAGATCTTGCTCCGGGTCGAGAGCTGGGCGTGGACCTCCAGCCCGATGACGGCTTCGTATTCCATTCCCCTGTTCTCCCTTAAAGCGGCGCCACCCGCGGGAGCGGGATCGCCCGCTCGATCGCGGCGGCCGCCGTGAAGAGCGTCTCCTCCCGGAAATGGTTCCCCAGGATCTGCGCGCCGATCGGCAGCCCGTCGGGGGAGATCCCGCACGGCACCGAGATTCCCGGGATGCCGGCCAGATTGCACGGAATGGTGAAGATGTCGGAGAGGTACATCGTGAGCGGGTCGGCAAGTTTCTCCCCGAGCCGGAACGCCGGGGTGGGCGCCGTGGGGGTCAGGATCGCGTCCACCTTCGAGAAGGCGCTCTCGAAGTCGCGCCGGATGAGCGTGCGCACCTTCTGCGCCTTCCCGTAGTAGGCCTCGTAGTAGCCGGCCGACAGCGCGTAGGTCCCGATCATGATGCGCCGCTTGACCTCCGCGCCGAAGCCTTGCGCGCGGGTTTTCGACATCATCTCGATCAGGCCGCCGTCGGTTTCGGCGCGATACCCGTACCGAACCCCGTCGTACCGGGCGAGGTTGGAGGAGGCCTCCGCCGGCGCGAGGATGTAGTAGGCCGAAAGGGCGAATTCCGTGTGAGGGAGGGAGATCTCCACCGCCTCGGCGCCCTGCTCGGCGAGCGACGCGAGCGCCTTCTCCACGGCGGCCCTGACCGCCGGGTCGAGCCCCCCGGCTCCGAAATACTCCCGGGGCAGCCCCACCTTCATCCCCTTGACGCTTTTCTCCGTGGCGGCGAGATAGTCCGGCACGGGGATGTCCACGGAAGTGGAGTCCCGCCGGTCGTGCCCCGCGATGACGGAGAGCATTACCGCCGCATCGGGGACGGTGCGGGCTACGGCTCCGCCTTGGTCCAAGGAAGAGGCGAAGGCGATCATCCCGTACCGGGAGACCCGCCCATAGGTCGGCTTCACCCCGACGACGCCGCACACCGAGGCCGGCTGGCGAATCGAGCCGCCTGTGTCGGTCCCCACGCCGGCGAAGCACATCCCCGCCGCCACCGCCGCCGCCGTCCCTCCCGAGGAGCCGCCCGGGATTCGGTCGATCGCCCAGGGGTTCCGCGTCGGGCCGAAGCAGGAGGTCTCGGTGGAGGAGCCCATCGCGAATTCGTCCATGTTCTGCTTTCCCAGGAGGACCGCGCCGGAGGCGGCGATCTTCTCGGTGACCGCGGCGTCGTAGGGCGGGAGGAAGTTCTGGAGGATCCGGCTGCCGCACGTGGTGCGGATCCCGCGGGTGCAGAAGATGTCCTTCAATCCCACGGGGACTCCGTGCAGCGGCCCCCGGACCAGGCCCTTGGCCAGCGCTTCGTCGCAGGACTGCGCGTCCCGCATCGCCTTTTCCGCAAGGACGGTGATGTACGCGTTGATCGCCGGGTTGAGCCGCTCGATCCGCTCGAGGACGGCGCGGGTGAGCTCCCGGGAGGAGATCTCGTTGGCGCGGACCTTCTGCGCGGCTTCGAGAAGCGTCCATTCGTGCATGCTAATCCTCGATGATGCGGGGGACGCGGAAGAAGTCGTCCTGCCGGTCGGGGGCGTTTCCGAGGATCGCCTCCTTGTCGCCGAACGGATGGACGGCATCGTCCCGGAAGGGGGTGCCCATTTCCACGGCGTGGGACGTGGGGACGATGTCCCGGGTGTCGAGGGAATCGATCTGACGGATGTAGTCCAGGATGTTCCCCAGCTGGTCCTTGAGCCGGTCCACCTCGCCTTCCGAGAGGGCAAGCCGCGCCAGCCGGGCCACGTGCAGAACCTCTTCGCGCGTGATCGCCATCGGAACAACCCCCGGTACCTGCGGATCTGCGACAGAATCTAAAATTTACCACAGTTTCGGCGTGAGTGTTCCAGTTCATAAATACGGTGTCGCACCGAGGGCGTCGATGCGCCGCGCCAGCGAGGCGCGCGCTCGGTATTTTTCAATGGTAATCGTTTTTGCTTGACCATCGATGTCCGGGCATGTATCTTTTTGTCCAATGTTGTCCATCCAGGAAGTCGCCCGCGAGTTGCGGGTCTCGGAAAAGACGATTCGCCGGTTGCTCTGTCGCGGGGAGCTCAAAGGAATCCGCGTCGGGGCGCAGTGGCGGTTTCCCATCGAGAATCTGACGGAACTCCTCCCTTCCGGCGTGTCCGCATCCCCCGGGGAGGATGCGGCGGCCGCCCCCCCCCGGACCGCCGCGATCCGCGACCTGATCGAAGTCGGGGGAATTCATTACCGGATCGCGGGAGATACGCCCCGCAAGGTGCTGCGCGAGATCGTAAACGCAACCTCCTGTGTCCCGCCAGCCGCCCGGCCCGGCCTGTTCAAGGCGATCTGGGAGAGGGAATCCCTCTGCTCGACCGGTATCGGCAACCGAATCGCCGTGCCCCATCCGAAAGTCCCCATGCCGACGCCCTACACCGGCATCCCTTCCTGCGTCGGCCTCTTCTTCCTTGAGCACCCTGTGGATTTCGGCTCCGTGGACAAGGAAAAGGTATCGGTGTTGTTCCTTCTCCTCCTGAAGGCCCCGCAGGAACACCTCCAGGCGCTGTCCCGATTGATCCGTCTGCTCCGCGAAGATTCTCTATTGAACCTCCTTCACGAAGTCCCTCTTCGCGCCGCGATTCACGCGGAACTGGTCCGGCTGGAGGGCGTGCTCTTCCCGGAAGGCCCCTGACCGGCGTCCCATCCGTTTTTTTCCGCCCGTCTTGCGAAGCGTGTTGACGATATGGAATGGAGTGGATCGTGATGCCTCCGGCATTTGTTTTCGTCGTTGCAGGAACCTATCTGTTATCCGGGATCGCCGCCCCGTTGATCCGCAGGCCCCGCCTGTCCCGCGTCGTGGGATTCGGGGGCTGTGCCGTCGCCTCGTTTCTGGGCCTCACGCTAACCCTGGTCGGATCCCTTCAGCGGGGTCCGTTGCGCCTGCCCCTGCCCGCCCCCGTCCCGTGGGCGGCGTCGGAGCTGTATCTCGACGGCCTGTCCGCCTTCTTCCTCGTTCTCGTGTTCCTGGTCGGATTCTTCGCCTCCGTGTACGCCGTCGGGTACATGCGGGAATTCGACAAACACCGCCGGGGGCAGGCGGCGCCTTTGCTCTTCAGCCTTCTCCTTTTATCCATGGGCCTGGTGGTTTCGGCGGGGGACATGCTTTCCTTCCTTCTCGGCTGGGAGGGGATGAGCCTGTCCTCCTACTTCCTCGTCGTCCTCGAACACGAGAAGGCGGAGGCCCGGCGGGCGGGGTTGATCTACCTGATCGCGACGCACATCGGCACGGGAGGGATCCTGGTGGCCTTCCTGTCCCTGGAGCAGCACACCGGCTCGTTTTCCTTCAACGCGTTCGCCCGCGTCCCCATCGCGGATCCGGCGATCCTGGCCGCTACCTTCGGGTTCGCCCTGTTGGGCTTCGGCACGAAGGCGGGGATGTTCCCCTTCCACATCTGGCTCCCCTATGCCCACCCGGAAGCGCCCTCTCCCGTTTCGGCGATCATGTCGGGCGTGATGATCAAGATGGGCGTGTACGGGATCGTCCGGTTTCTCTTCTTCCTGCTTCCCGCCCCGCCTCCTTCCTTCGGGGGGATCCTCATCCTCCTGGGGCTGCTCTCAGGCGTTTTCGGCGTTCTCTACGCGATCGCCCAGCACGATGTGAAACGGCTGCTGGCGTTCCACAGCGTCGAGAACATCGGGATCATCCTCGTGGGGATCGGGGCGGCGTCTCTCTGCCTCGCCGCCGGTCAACTTGGCCCGGCGCGACTGCTCTTGGCCGGGGGCCTCTTCCACAGCCTCAACCACGCCCTTTTCAAGGGGCTCCTGTTCCTGGGAGGGGGCGCCGTCTTCCAGGGAACCCACACGAGGAACATCGAGAAGATGGGGGGATTGATGCGGAGGATGCCGCTGACGGGGCTGACCTTCCTATTCGGCAGCCTTGCCATCTCCGCCGTTCCCCCCCTGAACGGGTTCGCGAGCGAATTCGCGATCTACCGGGGCTTGTGGGACGCCGCCGGGAAGGGGGGGAGCTTCCCGGGCCTCCTGATCGCCGCCATGGCCGGCCTGGCCCTCATCGGGGGCCTTGCATTCGTCTGCTTCGTCAAGGTCGTCGGCACGGTGTTCCTCGGGAACGCGCGCAGCCCCTCCGCGGCGGCCTCGCGGGACCCCCGGATGACGATGACCTTCCCGATGGGAGGGCTCGCCTTCCTGTGCCTCGCCCTCGGGGTCTTTCCATCTGTCGCCCTGGACCCCCTCCTGAACCTGGTTCCCTTCGCCGTGCCGTCCCCGCCGGTTTCCGTACTCCCGGAGGGCGGGAAACTAGCGGCCGTGGCCGCCGCGCTGGCTTTCATTATCGGGTGCCTCGTTCTTCTGCGTTTCGCGCTTCTCCGCCGGAACGGCAAGCGCGATCACGGGACCTGGGCCTGCGGGTTCGCCTACTCCACCCCCCGGATGCAGTACACCGCGACATCCTTCGCGGATCCGGTCCTCCACGTCTTCCGGGGCGTTCTCCGCCCCCGCTCCGTGCGCGAAGAACGCCTCTCCGGGCGTTTCCTGCTCGAGATGCGGTACGAAACGCACATCCGGGACCTCTTCGAAAACGGTCTCTATCTTCCGATCTACCGCCTGTTCCTTCGGCTGGCGTTCCTCGCCCGCCGGCTGCACACGGGCCACATCCACCTGTACCTCGGGTACATCCTCGGCACCGTCGTCATTCTGCTGGTGCTGTTCCACTAAGGGGGAATGCCGGAATGGATTTTCTTCTCCACATGACGCTCTACATCGCGCTGGCCCCCCTGCTGTCGGGGGTCCTCCGGAAGACCAAGGCGTTCTTGGCCTGCCGACAGGGCGCCCCCGTCTGGCAACCGTATGCGGACCTTTGGAAACTCTTTCACCGGGGGATCGTCCGCAGCACGTCTGCCTCGTGGCTGTTCGACCTGTCCGCCCCGGTCGTCCTGGGGGGCACCCTTGTGCTGGCGGCCGCGACTCCCTTGCACTCGCGGGAGGTTCCGCTCCCGATGCACTTCGTCCTGTACATCTACCTGATGGCGCTCCCCCGGTTTTTCCAGACCCTGGCCGGGCTGGACACGGGGAGCGCCTTCGGGGGGCTGGGCGCGAGCCGGGAGGCCGCCGTCTCCGCCATGGCCGAACCGGCCCTGCTGCTCTCGATGTGCGGGCTCGCCCACCTCGGGGCGGCGGATCCGCTGAACATGTTCCTTTCGGGCCTCCCGGCGGAGACCGCCCTGCGGCACCCCGAGACGATCCTGATCGCCGGAACGCTGTTCCTGCTCCTGCTGGCGGAAAACTCGCGCATCCCGGTGGACGACCCCGCCACCCACCTGGAGCTGACAATGATCCACGAGGCGATGGTCCTCGACCATTCCGGCGTGGACCTGGGGATGATCCAGCTCGCCTCGTCGGTCCGCCTCGCCGTGTTCTCGGCATTGGCCTCGGGCGTGCTGTTCCCCAAGGCACTGACCTTGCCGGTGTACCTCGCCCTGCCGGCGGCGCTCCTCAGGCTCTCGCTGTTCGGGGTGCTGATCGGGGCCGTCGAGGCGGGAACGGCCCGGATGAAGCTGTCGCGCGTCGCCTCCTTCCTCATGGTCGCGACGGTGCTGGCCGCGATCGCGCTCGCCCTCCAATACGCGGGATAAGGGGAACTTCGATGAACACGCTGACCGTCCTGCTGCTCCTCCTGGGCATCCACCTGGCCGTATCGGAACGGATCCGGCCCGCTATCCGGTCCCTGGCGGCACAGGGGTTCCTGCTCGGACTCCTTCCGCTCCTGGATTCCTCGGGCGGGGGGTGGCGGGCGGCAGCCCTTTGCGTTGCGACCATCGGCGTGAAGAGCGTCGCCATCCCGGCCATCCTCACCCGCGCCGTGTCCCGGTTGGACATCGGGCAGGAATCCGAATCCCTCATCTCGACGAAGACCACCATCTTGTTGACGGGGGCGCTGACCCTGTCCGCGTTCCTGGCATGCACACGGTTCGGGCTCTCCGGCAAGGACCAGCTTGCCGCCGCCGCCGGGCTGACCCTCCTGTTTTCCGGGCTGCTCACGATGACCACGCGGGTCAAGGCCGTCAGCCAGGTCATCGGGTTCGTCGTCCTGGAAAACGGGATCTTCCTCCTCGGGGCGGCATCCGGAAGCGAATTCACGCTGCCGATCGAGCTGGGGATCTTCCTCGACCTGTTCGTCGCCGTTTTCCTGATGGGGATCCTCATGTTCAAGATCCAGCGGGCGTTCACCCACATGGACGTCCGAAAAATCCACATGTTGAAGGATTAGCGGATGGTGCAACTTCTCTTTCTGCCCCCTCTCGTCGGCGCCGTGCTGGCGCTCCTCGGGCGCTCCCACCGGCAGAGCGCCCTGGGAACGGTCATCGGGGCAGCGGGTCTTCTGACCGGTGCTCTTCTGGCGGCATCGTCCCTGCCCGCAGCGGCCTGGGGCGAGCTCCTGCGGCTCGATGAGCTCGGGCTCTACTTCCTCTTCATCGTCGCCGGCGTCCACCTCGTCTGCTCCGTCTACGCCTACGGGTATTTCCGTCGAGAAACCGACGGGGGGCACATCGGTCCGTCCAAGGTGCGCATGTATTACGTCTGGATGAACCTGTTCGTCCTTTCCATGGTCGTCGTGGTCTGCGCCCACCACCTGGCCCTCCAATGGGTCGCCGTCGAAGCCACGACGCTTTTTTCCGCCCCTTTGATCTACCTGCACGGCGACCGCAAGGGGATGGAAGCCGCGTGGAAATACCTCCTCATCTGCTCCGTGGGCATCGCTTTCGCATTCCTGGGGATCATCTTCCTCTCCCGTGCCGCGGGGGATATCTCCCTGACATACACAGCGCTTCCCGCGGCGGGGGGGCGGCTCGACCCGCGGTTCCTGAGGTTCTCCTTCCTGTTCTTCCTCGTGGGATACGGAACCAAGATGGGGCTGGCGCCGATGCACACCTGGCTTCCGGACGCGCACAGCCAGGCCCCCGCCCCCGCTTCCGCGATGTTATCGGGCGTCCTCCTGAACTGCGCCCTTCTCGCGATCCTGCGGGTTGCGCCCGCGGTTCCGGGGAGTTACGCTTCGCCCCTCCTGATCCTGTTCGGTATCGTGTCGATCGGGGTTCCCGCACTCCTGGTCGCGGTGCAGCGGGACATCAAGCGCCTGCTCGCCTTTTCCTCCATCGAAAACATGGGGATCATCGCCCTTGGGATCGGCTTCGGGGGCGCCGCCCGGCCGGCCGCGCTGCTGCACGTGCTCAATCACTCCCTTGCCAAGGTGCTGCTGTTCCTTGTCGCCGGGGATCTCATCCTCCGGTTCGACACGCAGAGGATCAGCAAGATCCGTGGGATCCTCCGGCAGACGCCTCTTTCCGGATTCCTCCTTTTCGGGGGGATCCTGGCCATCACGGGCTCTCCGCCGTTCGGCGCGTTCTGGAGCGAATTCGGGATCCTCGTCGGAGGGATCGCGGGGGGTCACCTGGCCGTTTCCCTGCTCTACCTGGTCCTCCTCGCCGTGCTCTTCGGGGCATTCCTGATGTACGGCAGCGAAATGGCTTTCGGCGAGGGGGAGCGCCGGAAGCTCTCCTCCCCGGAACTGTGGTGCCTCTTGCCGGCCTGCCTTCTCCTCCTGGGCTCCCTCTGGCTGGGCCTCCACGTGCCGGAGACGCTGTACAAGGCGATGGAGCGGCTCGCCGCCGCGGTCGCATTCTCCTGAGGACGACGCCGATGCGCTGTGTCCACCTGTTCGACCTGGATGCCGTCAACCCTCTGGGGGACGCACCTTTCCGGACGTTCCTCGCCGGGGGGATCGCCGCCGGCGACCGCCTGCTGGCGCTGTTCGCGGAGAGATGCGGCCCAGGGCGCTTCCTCGTCCACGCCGCGCTGGGGGGATCCTTCCCCGGGAAGTATTCCCATGGCTGCGTCGAGGTATCCCCGAAATCCTTCCCCACGCTGACCGACGTGTGCCCCGGGGCCCATTGGTTCGAGCGGGAGATCTACGACATGTTCGGCATTCTCCCCCAAGGTCATCCCGAGTTGAACCCCTTGCGCTTCCACGAAGGCTGGGAGAAACGGTTTTTCCCGATGCGCGGCGACGGTTCCCCCTCCCCGGAGCCCCGCCGGGGATACCGATTCCTCCAGGTTCGTGGGGAAGGGATCCACGAGATCGCCGTGGGACCCGTCCACGCGGGAATCATCGAGCCGGGCCACTTCCGCTTTTCCTGCGCGGGAGAAACGATACAGAACCTGGAGATCCAGCTCGGTTACCAGCACAAGGGGACGGAATCGCTGTTCACGGGAGCGCCCGGCATGAGGCAACTCCTCCTTTCCGAGTCGATCTCCGGGGACACGGCCGTGGGACATTCCAACGCCTGCGCCCGCCTCCTCGAACAGGTCCTCGGAACACCCGCGGAACACGCCGCGGAGAAGTGGCGTTCCGTCGCCCTGGAGGTCGAGCGAATCGCCAACCATTGCGGGGATCTGGGAGGGCTTTCCACCGATATCGGGTACCTTTTCGGGGCATCCCACTTCTCCCGCCTCCGGGGGACGGCGCTGAACCTCCTGATGCGACTGACCGGAAACCGGTTCGGCCGGGGATTGAATCGAATCGGCGGCATCGGGCCCCGCGTACCGGGGATCGGGGCGGAAGATCTTCTCACGGAACTCGCGCGGTTGGGCTCCGAAGTGGAGGAAGCGGGTTCGGTCCTGCTGGAAGCGCCGTCGGTCGTCGCCAGGATGGAGGGAACCGGAAGGCTTCTCGCCGCCACGGCGAAGACACTCCAGATCGTCGGCGTCGTTGGCCGCGCCTCCGGCCGGGACATCGACGCCCGACGGGATTTCCCTTCGCCCTGTTTCGAGGAGCACCCGCCGCGCGTGGTCGTTGCCGCGGAAGGGGACGTGCTGGCCCGCGCGCGGATCCGGTATGAAGAGATGCGCTCCTCCTTCCGATGGCTTTCCAAGGTGCTTTCCTCCCCGTTCGCGGGTACGTCCTCTCCCCACGCGGGCCCGGCTTCCGGACCAGGCCGCCGCACGCTCGCGGTTTCCGTCGAAGAAGGGTGGCGGGGGGAAATCGTCCACGCGGCGATCGTCGAAGGAAACGGACACATTGTCCGCTACAAAATCGCGGACCCGTCGTTCCACAACTGGCCGGGGCTCTCCTTTGCCGTGCAGAAGAACGTCGTCTCCGATTTTCCCCTGTGCAACAAGAGCTTCAACCTGTCGTACTCCGGCGCGGACCTGTAAAGAGGACACAAACATGTTCGAATCCATCGTCGGCAGAAAACGCAAAGGAAAGGCAACCGTCTCCCTCCCCTTCGGAAATCTCCCGGAGCCGTTCCGCGGGATGCCGGTGATCGACCCGGATTTTTTCTACGGGGAAACGGCGGAAACGTGCGCCCGCATCTGTGAGACGCAAGCGATCGACCCGAAAGCCCAGACCCTGGACCTGGGACGGTGCATTTTCTGCGGCCTTTGCGAAGAAGCCTGCGGAGCGAGGGGGATCCGATTTTCCCCCGACCCCCACATGCCTTACGGAAAGAGGGAGCACCTGGTCATCGGAGATACTACCCCTGAGTCTCCGATCGCCGATCGGACCCTGCGCTCCCTCCTCGGCCGGTCGCTGCACCTGAGGGAGGTATCCGCCGGCGGGTGCAACGGATGCGACCTGGAGGCCCAGGCCCTCGGAAATCCGGTATTCGACCTCCAGCGGTTCGGAATCGACTTCGTCGCTTCTCCCCGTCATGCGGACGGGCTCCTGGTCACCGGCCCTGTATCCAGGAACATGAAGGAAGCGCTGATCAAGACTTACGAGGCCGTCGCCGAACCCCGGATCGTCATCGCCACCGGCGCGTGCGCCATCAGCGGAGGTATCTTCCGGGGATCGTATGCCGTGGAAGACGGGGTGGGGAGCGTCCTTCCCGTAGATGTCTACATTCCCGGCTGTCCCCCCCATCCTCTTACACTGCTTTCCGCCCTACTTGGGTTTTTCGCTCGGTATCCCGGGAAAATCCCCCCTTCATTTCCCACCCCACGAACGTGACCGAATTTTCAAGCCGGGAGGACCACGTTCCAGATGGCGGGGGACATTCATTCAACGTGGCACTCGAGTTGATGAATGTCCCCCCTGAAAGGTGAAGAGGTTATGATGGGCGCATGGCGCACTACACGTTCTTCGCCACGACATCGAAGGGGCTCGAGCCGGTCCTCGCGGAGGAGATCGCAGCGCTGGGGGGGAAAGGGATCGCGGTCGGAACGGGCGGGGTCGCCTTCTCCGGGGACCACGCGCTGGGGTACCGGGCGAACCTGTGGCTCCGGACCGCCAACCGGGTCCTGCTGCACCTCTCCGAATTCCTGGCGCCGGCGCCGGAGGCGCTCTACGAGGGAGTCCGGGCCGTCCCCTGGCCGGATCTTTTTCCTGTCCGCCGGACGATCGCCGTGGAAGCCACGGTGCGGAATTCGGGGATCGCCCACTCCCATTTCGCGGCGCTCAAAGCCAAGGACGCCGTCGTCGACGCTTTCCGCGAGGCGGCGGGGTCCCGGCCCGACGTCGACCCCCTCGCGCCCGACGTCCGGATCCACCTCCGGATACTGCGGGACGTGTGCACCCTTTCCCTGGACACCTCGGGCGAGAGCCTGAACCGCCGGGGATACCGGGCCGAGCCGACGGAGGCCTCGCTCCGGGAGACGGTGGCGGCGGGGATCGTCCTCTTGTCCGGATGGGACGGTCGCGCCCCCCTCGCCGACCCGGCGTGCGGGGCCGGCACGATCCCGATCGAGGCGGCCCTTATCACCACCCGCACCGCCCCGGGCCTGTTGCGGCAGACCTTCGGGTTCCAGAAGCTATCGGGATACGAACCGAAGCGGTGGGCGGCGCACCTCGCCGAGGCGAAGGAGGCGGTCCGCCGGACCGGCGTGGGCCGGATCACGGGGGGCGATATCTCCGTTCCAGCGATCCGGAGCGCCCAGCGCAACGCGCAACGGGCCGGGGTTTCCGGCCTGGTCTCCTTTCGCGTCGCCGACATCCGGGACTTCTCCCCCGGGGGCTCGCCGGGGATCCTCCTGTGCAACCCGCCTTACGGAGTCCGCCTCGCCGGGGGGGAGGAGGATGTCGCCGCCTTCTACAAGGCGATGGGGGAGGCGTTCAAGAAGCGGTGCCGGGGATGGACGGCGTACGTCCTGTCCGGGAACCCCGCGCTCACCCGCCACATCGGCCTCAAGGCCTCCCGCAGGATCCCCCTGATGAACGGCCCCATCGACTGCCGGCTGCTCAAATACGAATTGTACTGACACCCGGAGTTTCGATAGAATCAATTTAGACCTACTTGCATAGACGGTCGTCGGCCCGTCACCCGGTCTTCCCCTTGCCCGCAGGGGGGTCCCCATGTTCGCGAATGCCTGCAAGCTGGCCACCGTCTACACCTATCCCGTCATTACGGCGCGACGCCACTTCGACCGGACGATAGAGTGCGGATGCGCCGCCTTCGTCGTCCTCAACGAGCAGGGGTGGATCGCGACTGCGGCCCACCTGCTTGCGGCGGACGATGCCCTCCAGCGAAGCTGCCGGGAGATTTCCGCCTACCACGGGAAGATCCTCGGCATCCAGCAGGAGCCGGAGCTCACCGACGAGGAAAAGCGCAGGAAGATCTCCCGGCTGAAGACCAACCCGAAATGGATCACGGACGTCTCGTTCTGGTGGGGACGAGACGGGAGCCGTCTGAGGGAGGTCCGGCTGCTCCCCGAGGCGGACCTGGCCGTCGGCCGGCTGGAGCCGTTCGACCCGGAGAGGTTCCGCCCGTTCCCCGTCGTCAAGGATCCCACCTACCTCGATGTGGGGACGCCCCTATGCAAGCTCGGATACCCGTTCCAGCGGGTCGACGCCTCCTACGACGAAACCGGCGGCGAGTTCCGCCTCTCGCCGGGTTCCCTGCCGCTGGCGGGATTCCCGATGGAGGGGATCTATACAAGGACGCTTTCCGCCGGCAAATCCTCCGACGGCCGGTACGAGATCAAGTTTCTGGAAACCTCCTCCCCCGGACTGATAGGCCAGAGCGGGGGACCTGTCTTCGACTCGCGCGGTACCCTCTGGGGGGTGCAGAGCCGGACGGATATGCATTCTTTCCGCGTCCGCACCAGGACCCCGGGCAAGGAGCGGATCGGGGACGAGGTCCTGTCGCTCAACCTCGGCGTGGCGATTCATCCCGAGCTTCTCGTCAGCTACCTTACGGACTACGGGATCCCGTTCCGGATGTCGGATTACTGAAATTCCGTTAAAATGAAGGGCGGCATGGAACGGGAATATCGCTTCGTCCCGATCGGGGTCGTGCGGTCGGAGATCCGGAAGCCCGAGGACGCGCCCAAGCAGGGGGCGCTCTCCGGGACGGAAGCCGAGATCGTCGTCGAGCCGGAATTCGTCGAGGGGCTTGTCGGGCTGGCGCTGCGGACCGGGCCCTCGGGGGAGCCCGCGGACCCGGATGCGGTACATCGCAAGAGCGGGAAGATCATTGTGCTGTGTTGGATGCACGAGGCGGACCGGACCCGCATGAAGGTCCACCCCCGTGGCCAGGAGGACCTCCCCGAGCGGGGAGTCTTCTCCACCCGCTCCCCGCACAGGCCCAACCCGATCTCCCTTCACACGGTGGAGCTGCTCGAAATCCGCGGGAACGTCCTGCGCGTCCGCGGAATGGACGCGATCGACGGCACGCCGGTCCTCGACATCAAGCCCCACTCGCCCGAACTCGACGGCTAAACCGAAGTTCCTCCGGCTTGCGAACAGGAATCCCCTTTGATGTCAGCGGGTTCGTTTGATATTGCAGTGCAGCGGTCTGTCTACACCCGGATGGTGTCCAGCAAGGCCAGGGCCCGTGCCTGTTTGGGATTGGGCGTG
>JACRIV010000052.1 GCA_016220005.1 Deltaproteobacteria bacterium | reverse complement strand
TGCTCCGCTCCCGGCTGGGGAAGATCGTGCGCCGCCGCGGTCTCGCCTCGTTCCAGGATTACCTGCGGCTCGTCGAGGAGGACGCCACGGGGGACGAGATCACCGTCCTGCTCGACGCCGTCTCCACCAACGTCACGTCCTTCTTCCGGGAAGCGGACCATTTCCGGTACATGGAGGAGGTCATGCTGCCGCGGCTGGTCGAGGCCGGCGGGCCGCGGGGAGACCGGACGATCCGGGGATGGTCCGCGGGGTGCTCCACCGGAGAGGAGCCTTACAGCATCGCCGTCACCCTTCTGCAAAGCCTGTCCGGCGGGAAGGGATGGGACATCCGGCTGCTCGCCACCGACCTCTCCACGAGGGTCCTTTCGATCGCCCGGAACGGGCTTTACGCGAAAGACAAGCTCAAGGGGGTCTCCTCCCCGACGCTTTCCCGCTATTTCGCCCGCGAGGCGCACGACGGCGGCGAGTACTACCGGGTCCACGCCGGCCTCCGGGGATTGATCACGTACGCGCGCCTGAACCTCATGGAGCCGTACCCGTTCCAGGGGCCCTTCGACTTCATCTTCTGCCGCAACGTGATGATCTACTTCGACAGGAAGACCCAGGAGACGCTGGTCAACCGCTTCCACAGGTACCTTGCCGAGGACGGCCACCTCTTCATCGGCCATTCCGAGAGCCTGAACGGCGTGTCCCATCCCTTCCAGTACGTTCGTCCCTCCGTTTACCGGAAGAGGGAAGCTCTTCCATAGGCGGGGGGAGAAGGGGAGATGATCGTCGTGGGCATGGGCGACATGAAAGTGAGCAACGACCCCGCGTCGTCCCTCATCACCTACGCCCTGGGATCGTGCATCGGGATCTGCATCCACGACCCCGCCGCGCGCGTGGGTGGGATCCTGCACTTCATGCTGCCGGAGGCGAAGATCTCCCCCGACAGGGCGGCGGCCAAGCCGTTCATGTTCGCCGATACGGGGATCCCCGCCCTTTTCCACGAGGCGTACCGCCTCGGAGCCGTCAAGGGGCGGATCGTGGTCAAGGCCGCGGGCGGCGCCCAGGTCCTGGACCCGGCGGGGTTGTTCAACATCGGGAAGCGGAACATCCTGGCCATGCGGAAGATCCTCTGGCAGAACGGGGTGATGTTGGGGAACACGGCGCTCGGCGGGACGGTCAACCGGACCGTCACCCTGGACGTGGGGTCCGGGAGCCTTACCGTCAAAACCTCCGGCCAGGGGGTATCGGTGTTGTGATGCGGGTGGAGGAAATCCTCGGGAAGGTGCACGGCCTGCCGCCGTTCCCGGCGGTCATCCACAGGGTGACGGCGCTGCTTTCCGACCCCCTCGTCTCGGCCGACAGCCTCCTGGAGGTGGTGAAGTACGACCAGTCGATCACCGCCAATGTGATCCGCATGTGCAACTCCGCCCTCCTGGCGGGAGCGCAGCGGGTCTCCTCGCTCAAGGACGCGCTGATCCGGATCGGAAACAGGAACCTCATCCACGTGATCCTCTCGGCGGGCGGCAACGACCTCCTGCGGAAAGAGGTCCCCGGCTACGACCTCGGCCGGGGAGAGCTCTGGAAGCATTCCATCCTGTGCGCCCTCCTTGCGGAGTCGCTGTGCGACGTCGTGGAATACGGGCGCAAGGACAAGGCATTCACGGCGGGGCTTATGCACGACATCGGGAAGGTGGTGTTGAGCGAGTTCGTCGGCCGGCAATACCGGGAGATCCGCGATGCGGCGCAGGCCAGGAAGACCTCGTTCGCCGAGGGGGAAGTGAGCATCCTCGGCGTGAGCCACGCCGAGATCGGCGGACGGATCGGGGAGGCGTGGAATTTCGATCCGGAGCTGGTGAACGCCATCCGGCACCACCACGCGCCCGCGGAAGGGGAGGCGGATCCGCTCCTTTTCCTCGTCCACCTGAGCGACGTCCTGTGCATGACGGGAGGCGCCGGCTTCGGTGCGGACGGGCTGCAGTACAACGTCGATTACGAGCTTCTCAAGAGGCACGCCGTCGGCCCGAAGGAGTTCGAGCTGGGACTGATCCGTCTCGTCGAGGTGGCGCAGCATTTCCACGGCATCGTGGCGATGTACGACTGAAGAGGGGCGATGATGGGAAAGATCAGGGTCCTGGTGGTGGACGACTCGGCGATCGTGCGGAAGGTGTTCTCCGAGGAGCTGTCCCGGTATCCGGACATCGAGGTGGTCGGGACCGCCCCCGACCCGTTCATCGCCCGGGACAAGATCGTCGCCCTCAAGCCGGACGTCCTGACGCTCGACGTCGAAATGCCGCGGATGGACGGCATCACGTTCCTCAAGAAGCTCATGAAGTACTACCCGCTGCCGGTGATCATCGTCAGCTCCCTCACCCAGGCGGGAAGCCACCTGGCGATGGAGGCGCTCGATTCGGGGGCGATCGACGTGGTGGCCAAGCCGGGCTCCTCATATTCGGTGGGGGAGCTGTCGGAGCAGCTGGCGGAGAAGATCCGCGGCGCAGTCCAGGCAAAGCGGCGCTGCCCGCCCGTTATGCCCGTCCGGACGCCCGTCCCGGAAACCGTCTCCGCGCCGCCCGCGGCGCGGGCCGCACTGCGGGAGACCACGGACAAGGTGATCGCCATCGGCGCCTCCACGGGGGGGACCGAGGCGATCCGCTCCGTGCTGGAAGGGCTGGACCATGCGATGCCCGGCATCGTCATCGTGCAGCACATGCCGGCCCATTTCACCAAGGCGTTCGCCGCGAGGCTCAACGGCCTCTGCCGGATGGAGGTCAAGGAGGCCGAGGACAACGACCTCGTCCGGGTCGGCCGGGCGCTCATCGCGCCGGGGAACTACCACATGGTGCTGGTGCGCAGCGGGGCGCGCTACCACGTGCGGGTGAAGACGGGGCCGCTCGTCTGCCACCAGCGCCCCTCGGTGGACGTCCTGTTCCATTCCGTCGCCGAGGCCGCGGGCCGCAACGCGGTGGGCGTCATCCTGACGGGGATGGGCAAGGACGGGGCCGACGGGATGCGCAGCATGCACGCCCAGGGGGCGCAAACGATCGCCCAGGACGAGAACAGCTGCGTGGTCTTCGGGATGCCCCGGGAGGCCATCGCCGCGGGGGGGGTGGACCGGGTGCTCCCGCTTACGCAGATCCCCCAGGGGCTGGAATCCCTTTTCCTGCCTTCCCCGGCAATCGCTCGCGGTAGCGCCGTAAAACCCTAAAGTTCGTGCCGGATTCTTCCGAAAAAGACCTGCGGAAACGGTGCACGGCATCGGACGGGATCGCGGAGGGAACCTTTCATCAGACGGGACGAGAGGGTTGCGGCATGCAGATGACGATCGGGAAGAGAGTCGGCGCGGGTTTCGGTCTCCTCATTCTCTTCATGTCCGTGGGTTCCGGCGCCGCCGTCTACGGCATCGGCAGGATCGTCGCGGAAGCGCGCGCCGTCCTCGCCGCGAACGAGCTGGACAGGAGCCTGGCGCAGCGCGAGGTGGACCATCTCAACTGGGCGATGAAGCTCTCCTCCGCCGTGATCGATCCGGCCTCCCCGTCCCTGCAGGTGGAGATGAACGACCACAAGTGCCAGTTCGGGGAATGGCTGTACGGGGAAGGGCGCAAGGACGCCGAGAAGCGATATCCCCGGATCGCCCCCCTCTTTGCCGGGATCGAGAAGCCTCACGCCGAGTTCCACCAATCCGCCGCGGCTGTCTCCGAGGCGATGGCGAAGAAGGACCGCGCCTCCGTCCGCCGGATCTTCCAGACCCGGACGAAGCCCGCCCTTGACAAGGTCCGGGCCGGCCTCCAGGCGATCCGGACCGCCGCGAAAGAGGCCTCCGTCTCCGACGAGAAGATGATCCGGAACGGGTCCTGGACCCGGAGCGCCGTGCTTGTTTTCTCCGTGGCGGGGATCCTCGGCATCACGATCTTCGCCTTGTTTACCGCGACCGGCATCAACCGCATGCTGACCGGCGTCTCCGCCGGCCTCGCGGGAACCTCTGAATCCGTGGCGGCAAGCGCCGCGCAGCTCTCCTCCGCCTCGCAGGGGCTGGCAGAGGGTTCCTCGGAGCAGGCGGCCTCGTTGGAGGAGACGACCGCCACGATGGAGGAGATCTCCGCGATGGCGAAGCAGAACGCGGAGAACGCGGCGCAGGCCAAGTCGCTCTCGGACCGGGCGGGGCAGAGCGTGGACAAGGCCAACGTCTCGATGGACTCGATGGTGGGGGCGATGGCCGAGATCTCGTCGATGGGCGAGGAGATCGGCAAGATCATCAAGACGATCGACGAGATCGCCTTCCAGACGAACCTTTTGGCGCTGAACGCGGCGGTGGAGGCGGCGCGGGCCGGGGAGGCCGGCGCCGGGTTCGCGGTGGTGGCCGACGAGGTGCGCAACCTGGCGCAGCGTGCGGCGGGCGCGGCGAGGAACACGTCGGCGCTGATCGAGGGGACGATCAAGAGGATCAATGACGGCACGGGGCTGGTGGAGAAGACCAGCGCCGATTTCCGGGACGTGGCGTCCGCGGTGAAAAAGGTGAACGAGCTGGTGGGGGAAATCTCCGCGGCCTCGGCCGAGCAGACGCAGGGGATCGGCCAGGTCAACGTCGCGATGAACGAAATGGACAAGGTGACGCAGAACGTCGCGGCGTCCGCCGAGGAGTCGGCCGCCGCGGCGGAGGAGCTGAACTC
>JACRIV010000051.1 GCA_016220005.1 Deltaproteobacteria bacterium | reverse complement strand
GGGTTCGTAGCGAGGCGGTGGAGACGGGCGTGGATACAAGGCGCGCGACCGAGGGCCCCGGAGACGTAGTTGACACTACGTCGAGGAGCCCGACCGAGCGCAACGCAGTAGACATGCCCGTATCCGCCGCCGCAGCAGAAGCCCGGTGAGAAATGCGGGTTAATTCGCCCGCCCCGGGGGAGAGCGATCCCTCGCGACGAGGCGGTGCATACGGGGAGGAAGAGGAATGGCCGGAAACATCCTGGAACTGAACAGCGGAAACTTCAAGACGACCGTGGACAGCGGCCCCAGCCCGGTGCTGGTGGATTTCTGGGCGCCCTGGTGCGGCCCGTGCAGGGTGATTGCGCCGATCCTCGAGGAAGTCGCCAAGGAGATGGAGGGGAAGGTTCGCATCGCCAAGCTGAACGTGGACGACAGCCCCGACATCGCCTCCCAGTTCGGCGTACGAGGGATCCCGACCCTGATCCTTTTCAAGGATGGCCAGATCAAGGGCCAGATGGTGGGCGTCAACCCCAAGTCGAACATCGTCCAGTTGATCCAGAAAAACCTCTAGTGGTCCGTGCGGCGGCGATCGTGGGCCTCGTTGCGGCGTTCCTTTTCGCCGGCTGCGGCCCGAAGAGCATCGCCACCGGCTCCGTGCCGTTCCCCGCGGAAAATCCCGTTTTCGTGGACGACACGGGAAAGGCGATCCGGGGGCTGCCCGAGTCCCCCGAGCCCATCCGGCTGGTGCTGCTCGATTTCGTCTGGTGTCCGCCGTGCGCGGAGGCATGGAAAGCCATCCGGGAGGCCTCTCGGGAGATCCCCGCGGGCTCCGTCCGCGTCTACCGGGTCCTTTTCGATCGCGAGCGCCTGCTCGCGGGAGGAGGAACCGCGGAGGTCGCGCCCCTGCGCCCGGTCCCGCCGCCGGATGCGGGAAGCCTGCCCGTGACGACGGTCACCGCCCTCCCCCGCCCCTTCCGGGAGCGGTTCGGCGTGGAGCAGGTCCCCATCCTCCTGCTCATGCACCGGAACGGGCAGGTCGTGAAGCGCTGGACGGGGTCCTTCCCCTCCCTGCCCGGGGCGATCGTTTCCGAGATCAAGTCCCTCGAGTTCAAGCCCCGATCGAGCGCTCCCCCGCTCCCTGAAACGTAAACCGGCTCCTCGCCAGGTTGGCGATGATCCCCAGGGCCATCATGTTCGTCAGCATCGACGACCCCCCATAGCTGACGAACGGGAGGGGGATCCCCACCACCGGGAAGAGCCCGCACACCATCGCGAGGTTGATGACGATGTGGGCCAGAAAGTACACGGCGAGCCCGCCGCACGCAAACGACGCGAAACGGTCCTGCGACTGGGAGCCGAGGTAGAAGCAGCGGTAGACCAGCATGAGGAACAGGGCGACGAGGACCAGCCCCCCGATGAACCCCCATTCCTCGGCGAACACGGCGAACGCGAAATCCGTGTGCTGCTCGGGAAGGAACCGCAGCGACCCCTGCGTCCCGCGGAGGTACCCCTTGCCGAAGAACCCCCCGGACCCTACAGCGATCTTGGACTGGATGACGTGGTATCCCGCCCCGAGGGGATCGCGCTCCGGGTCGAGGAACGTGAGGACCCGCTGCTTCTGGTAGTCCTTCATCACGAGCCACAAGGCCGGCACCGCCAGCGCCCCCGCGCCCCCCATGACAAGGAGGATTTTCCTCTTCACGCATGCAATGACGATCATCCCCGCCAGGATGATCAGGAAGATCCCGGCCGTCCCCAGATCCGGCTGGAGCGCGACGAGCAGGAACGGGATCCCCACCAGCCCGATGGCGGGGACCGTCTCCGCGAGGCCGATCCCCCCGTAGTGATACCGGTCGGCGAAGTACCGGGCGAGCACCAGGACGACGGCGACCTTCGCGAACTCGGACGGCTGGAAGTTGAAGGCGCCCAGGGAGATCCACCGCTGCGCGCCGCCCCTCACCTTGCCGGCGAGAAGGACGACGACCAGGATCGCGACGGCCCCCCAGAAGACGTACCACGAGATCTCCTCGATGAACCCGTCGCTCATCAGGTAGAAGGTGAAGAATGCGGCGATCCCCATGAGGATCCAGGCAAGCTGCTTCGCGAAGAGGGGGACGCCGGGAGTCCCGAACACCCGCGTCCCGCTGTACACGTTGAGCAGGCCTACGCCGCACAGGACCAGGGCCAGCAGGAGGAGCCGCCAGTCCAGCCGGGCGAGCTTGCCTCGAACTCTCATCTCATCTCCCTTTGCCGTTACCGGCCGCGGCGTTCTGCTTCGTGCGGAAGTACTCCTGCATCACCGCCTTGACGATGGGCGCGGCGGCGGACCCGCCGTGCCCGCCGTGCTCCACCATCGCCACGACGCAGATCTCCGGGTCGGACACCGGCGCGATGGCCGCGAACCACGCGTGGTCGCGGAGCTGGTAGGGCAGGTTCTCGGACTTGATCATCTTCCCCTTGACGGCGGCGACCTGGGCCGTCCCGGTCTTGCCCCCCACCTCGATCCCCTGGATCTTCGCCGCGCCGCCGGTGCCGTAATCGTTGACGACGCCCGCGAGGGCGCGGCGGATGAAGGCGACGTTCTCCGGCTTCCACGGCAGCTTACGGAGCAGCTGCGGGGGCCTCTCCTCGACGGCGCCGTCCATCCTGGTGACACGGGTCACCAGCCGGGGCCGCATCACCTCTCCCCCGGTCGCGATCGCGGCGTAGCCGGCAAGCATCTCGAGGGGCGTGACGTGGATGTATCCCTGCCCGATCCCCAGGATCGCCCGCTCCGAATCGTACCACCGCTCCTTCGACACTTTCTGCTTCCACTCGGTGTCGGGGACCAGCCCCTTCCGCTCGCCCGGGAGCTCGATCCCCGTGATCGTGCCGAGGCCCGCCTCCTTTTCCAGCTTCGCGATCCGGTCCGGCCCGAGCCTGAGGCCCATCGTGTAGAAAAAGACGTCGCAGGATTGCACGATCCCCTTATACATGTCGACAACGCCGTGTCCCTTCTCCCTCCAGCACCGAAAGCTTCGGTTCCCGATCCGAAGGTAGCCCGGGCATCGGACGAGGGATTTGGGATCCTGGACCCCCTCCTCCAGCGCCGCCAGCGCCACGAACGGCTTGACGGTGGACCCCGGTGCGTAGGTCCCCTGGAGCCCCTTGTTCTGCATCGGCTTGCGGGGGTCGCCGGACAGGGCCTGCCACTCGCTCTTGAGAATCCCCCGGGAGAAGACGTTCGGGTCGAAGGGCGGGGCGGAGACGAAGGCGAGTATGTCCCCCGTTTTCGGGACCATCGCGATCACCGCACCGGCTCGGTTCTCTATCGCCTCCTGGGCCGCCCTCTGGATGTCCTCGTCGAGAGTGGTCCGCACGACCCCGCCCGAACGGGAGGGAACCTCGTCCACCAACCGCTTGTCCCGCCCCGCGGCGTCCACCTCGACGCGGCGCCCGCCGTTGATCCCCCGGAGGACCTTGTCCTCCAGCCGCTCGAGCCCGTACTTCCCGACGATGTCCCCCATCGCGAGGCGGTCGTCGTCCGACCGGTCCAGCTCCTCCTGGCTCACCTCCCCCACGTACCCGAGGGCGTGGGCGAAGGCGGGACCTTCCGGGTAGCTCCGCTTCGCCTCCACGAGGACCGAAAACCCCGAGAGCGCCTCCCGGTTGAACTCGATGACGGACACCTGCTCGAACCGGAGATCCCGCGCCACGGTGACCGCGCTGTAGGGATTCGCCTTCTTCGCCGCCCGGATCTTCTGGAGCGTCTCCTCGGCGTCGAACTCCACGATCTCCTCGATGAGGCGGATCTCCCCTTCCAGGTCGGCGACGTCCACGGGAGAACAGATGAGGTCGAACGAGGCCTGCGTCTCGGCGATCGGGCGGCCATTGCGGTCGAGGATTTCCCCCCGGGGCGCCCGGACCGTCCTGATCCGCAGCCTGTTGTTCTCCGAAAGGGTCCGGAAATGCTCGAACTGGACCACCTGGAGCCAGTAGAGGCGGATCAGGAGAAGGAGAAACCCGGCCAGCGCGACCCAGAGCATCCCCCGGATGCGTGCGGCGATCCCCGGGTCCTGCTCGCGTTTGCGGATCCGCTGGATCACTCTCGCACCCCGCGCCACCGCATGGAAAGGTCCATGAAGAGGGGGACCGCCAGGAGCCCCGTCCAGGCGATCCGGACGGCCTCCTGCGCCCCCCAGAGGAAGGAGAACGGCCGGCTCCCCGCGAGCAGCATCAGCCCGACGATGGAGAGCGACTCGGCCAGCAGAAGGCTGACCACCGTGGCAAGAATATAGTATTCCACCCGGACGAAGAGACGGAGCGCGATCTCCCGGGACACGAAATAGAGCGCCAGGGAGGCGAGGAAAAAGGTCCAGGGCGGGGCGGAGGAGGTGATCTCCCGGAACAGCGCCGGGGGGATCGCCGCGAGAAACCCCATGGGCCCGGGGAGGAACAGCCCGGCGAAGACGATGGAGAGGAACGGGAAATCCGGCAGGAGGAACCAGGGGACGAACCCGGAAAACCACCAGACGCCGGCCGCGGCGCCCGCGTACGACGCCGCGAGCAATACCAGGAAATGCCTCACGACCTGCCCGACCGGAAGGGGATCGAAGGCCGCGAGAGGACGACCAGGACCTCCTCCACCGACTGGAAGTTCACCGCGCACTGCACCCTGACCTTCTGGAACAGCCCCTCGCGGGGCCGGTCCACGCTCACGACCGTACCGAGGAGGATCCCCTTGGGCATGCTCCCGTCGAACCCCGAGAAGAGGATCCGGTCGCCGACCACGATGTCCTGGGTGGGGGAGACGTATTTCAGTCGGCAGAAGTTCCCGCCCATTCCTTCCGCGATCGCGCGGACGCGGCTGCGCTCGACGATCACGTCCGCGGCAAAGCGCCCGTCGGAGATCAGAAGGACTTCGGACAGCCCGTTATAGGTCTTGTGGACGCGCCCGATCCCCCCGGCGGGCGACACCACGGCCATCCCCGGCTCGACGCCCGTCTCCACTCCCGCGCCGATGAAGACGGACTGAAACCACGGAGACACGTCGTGCCCGACCACGCGGGCGCCGATCGTCTTCCTCTCGACCGTTTCGGAGAAATGCAGCAGGTCCTTCAGGCGCCGGCCTTCGAGAAGGGCGTCCCGGTTCTCCTGGAGCTTCTCCCGCAAGGCCGCCACCTCCCTGCGCAGCCGTTCGTTCTCCCGCGTGACCCCCACCAGCGCGATGTAATGCGACCAGACGGAGGACACGCCCTGGCGGAGGAAGTCGACGGCGAGGTAGACGGGCCGGAAAACGACCGATGTGGAGGCGCGGACCGCGTCCACGCGGGAGAGGGCCGCGGGCGGGCGCACGAAGAACTGGATCGCCGCGGACAGAAGCGCGACGGCCATCAGGAGCCGCCACCACTTTCTGAAAAAGGATCCCATGACCTACCCGGAGATGAACGCCTTAAGGGAGGGGAGCCCTTCCCGGTTAATGGAGCGCCACCTGCCGGAGGAGGTCCAGTTCGTCCAGGGCCTTCCCGGACCCGAGCACGACGCAGGAGAGCGGGTCTTCGGCGACCGTCACCGGAAGCCCCGTCTCCTCCCGCAGGAGGACGTCGAGATTGCGGAGCAGCGCGCCTCCGCCTGCAAGGACGATCCCCCTCTCGTAGATGTCTCCCGCAAGCTCCGGAGGGGTTTCCTCGAACACGCCTTTCACGGCGTCCACGATGATCCGGACCGGCTCGGAGAGAGACTCCCGGATCTCGTCCGCATGCAGGGTCAGCGCCTTGGGGACGCCGGAGACCATGTCGAGGCCCTTCACTTCCTTGGTCTCGGAGAAGCCCGGGAACGCGTTCCCGATGGCGACCTTGATGCTTTCGGCCGTCGGCTCGCCGATCAGGAGGTTGTACTTGCGCTTTACGTACTGGAGGATGGCCTCGTCCATCTTGTCGCCCGCGACACGGACCGACTGGCTCTTGACGATCCCCCCGAGGGAGATCACGGCAACCTCGGTGGTGCCCCCGCCGATGTCCACGATCATGTTCCCGGAAGGCTCGGTGATCGGCAGGCCCGCGCCGATCGCCGCGGCGAGCGGTTCCTCGATCAGGTAGATCTCTCGCGCTCCGGCGCTCTGGGCGGATTCGCGGACGGCGCGCCTCTCCACCTCCGTGCACCCGTAAGGGACGCAGACGATGATCCGGGGACGGACGAGCGTCCGGTGCTTGTGGGCCTTCCGGATGAAGTAGCGCAGCATCGCCTCCGTCACCTCGAAATCGGCGATGACGCCGTCCTTGATCGGCCGGATCGCCACGATGTTCCCGGGGGTGCGGCCGATCATGCGCTTGGCCTCGATCCCGACCGCGAGGACCTTCTTGGTCCCGCGGCTGTCCCGGTGGATCGCGACGGCGGAGGGCTCCGAACAGATGATCCCTTCTCCCTTGACGTAGACCAGCGTGGTCGCCGTCCCGAGGTCGATCGCGAGGTCGTTTGAAAACAGCCCGAGCAGCCTGTCGAAAATCATCCGTTCCCTCCGAATGTATTGAGAGTCTCAGGGGTTGCGGGTTATCGAAATATCTTAGCAAGCGCGCCCCGCCAATGCAAACGATTGGCGAGAGAAGGCGATTATCGTTGAATTTAGCGGCTGCGGCGCATTAACATGTTATGTTTGTAGTCTACTTTTCGCCGACACGGGAGAATCTCGCGCCATGCTCGACGTCCTCCGGCGGAACGCCGGTTCGTGGGCCATCAAGATCATCCTCGGGTTCATCGCCGTCACCTTCATCTGGTGGGGGGTGGGAACCTACTCCGAGCGGGGAAGGGACGTCGCCGCGACCGTCGGCGAAGCCAAGATCTCCATGGCCGAGCTCGCGGAGACGGCGGCGGGTCTCGAAAAGACCTACCGGGAGGTCTACGGCAACACCTTCACCCCCGAGATGGCCAAGGCCCTGAACCTCAGGAAAATGGCGCTCGATACCGTCATCCAGAGGACGATCCTTCTCACGGAAGCGCGGAAGCTCGGCCTCGACGCCTCCGACACGGAGGTGCAGCGGGAGGTCGCCGCGATGCCGGCCTTCCAGGTCAACGGCCAGTTCAGCGAGGATCGCTACCGCAGCCTGCTCGCCTACAACCGCATCTCCACCACGGAATTCGAAGCCACGAAGCGCCAGGAGATCACCCTGAACAAGATGGAAGGGCTCATCGCCGCCGCCGCGCGCGTCCCCGAGAGCGAGGCCCGCGACCTCTTCAACCTGACCACCCGCAAGGTGCGTCTCCTGGTCGTCGCCGCGGACCCCGAGAAGGCGAAGGGGGTCTCCCCTCCGGCGGACGCCGAGATCTCCGCCAAGTATGAACAGTCCAAGGAGAGCTACAGGGTCCCCGCCCGCGTGAAGCTTCTCCTGGCGCGCTTCGAGCCGGGTCACTTCGCCGGGGACGCGTCGATCACGGAGGAGGAGATCCGTTCCTTCCACGAAGGAAACGCCGACAAGTTCCGGACCGACGAGGAACGGCTCGTCTCGCAGATCTTCCTGCCGTATGCGGGGAAGGACAAGGAGGGGGTCCGGAAGAAGGCGGCCGACCTGGCGGTCGAGGCGGGCAAAGGGAAAGCCTCGTTCGACAAGCTCGCGAAGCAGCAATCCAAGGGGAAGCTCGGGGAAGTGTGGACCCGGCGGAAGGACACCCGCCCCGAGCTGGCGGACCCCGTCTTCTCCGCCCCGGTGGACACGGTCGTCGGGCCGATCGACGTCTCCGGCGGCTTCCTGCTCCTGCGGGTCAACCGGATCAAGTTCCCCGAGAGCCTGCCTCTCTCCCAGGTCAGGGACCGCGTCGTCGCCCTGCTTAAAGCTGAAAAGGGGAAGGACCTCGCGGTGATCAAGGCTTACGAGGCGCACACCAAGGCCGCGTCCTCCCGGGATCTCAAGGCCGCCTGCGCCCCTTACGGGATCGCTCCGGCCGAGATGGGGTGGACGGGCGACCCGAGAAGCGAGCAGGTCCCGCCGGCCGTGGTCCAGGAGGCCCTCCTGCTGGGCGTGAAGGAGATCGGGCCGGTCAAGACGATCGGGGACACCCACTTCCTCTTCCAGGTCGTCGCCAAGGAGGATTCCCGGCTCCCGCCGATTTCCGAAGTGCGGGAAAAGGTCGCCGCCGCCGTACTCAGGGAGAAGAAGCGGGCCGCGGCCCTCGCGGGTCTGCAGAAGGTCCTGGCGGGATCTTCGGCCGCCGCCGACCTCGAGCGGAACGCGAAGCGCGCCGGGCTATCCGTCACGACCACGCCCTATTTCTCGCCCCTGTCGGGACCCGCTCCGGAAGGGCTCCCTCCCTCCGCCGACGTCCGGAAGAGCCTGCTTTCCCTGTCTTCCAAGGCGCCGGTGTTCGCCAAGGTCATCGAGGCACCCGGCCGGTTCCTCGCCGTGGCGTTCGTCGACGAGCAGCTGCCCGGCGAGAAGGAATGGACCGCCAGGAGGGAAGCCTTCATCCAGGGGCTGGCGGAGCAGAAGAAGAACCGGATGATCGAGGCGTTCATCGCGGACCGGCGCAAGGCGGCCAAGGTCGAGATCAACCCGGAGGCGCTCAAATAGGCCCGATCGGGAAAGCCGGTCTCCGGCGCTCGATTCGCCCTTATCCCCTAAGGCTGGCCGGACGTCCATGTCCGGCTTCGCCTCCGCTTTGTCCTCGCCACCAATCACGCGGAGGGGGGCGAAACAGGTTGCGGAGATATCTTTCATTCCTCCTTTATGTCTCGGCCGCGACGCTCCTGCTATTCGCCACTCCGGCTCTCTCGGAGGAAATCGGCAGGGTCGTGGAGGTCGTGGACGGGGACACCCTCCGGGTCCGGGTCGGCGGCGAGGACCGCACCGTCCGGCTGATCGGCATCGACGCCCCTGAACGGAGCCACCCCGAGCGGCCCAGGGAGTATTTCGGGGACGAGTCCGCCGAATACCTGTCCTCCTTGTTAAAGGGAAGGAGCGTCCGGATGGAGACCGGCGCCGAGGACGCCGACGCGCATGGGCGCCTCCTGCGCTACGTTTTTCTTCCTTCCCCCGACGGCAGGCTGGTGAATCTCGATATGGTCCGGCAGGGGTATGCCCTCGCCATGCGGCGGTTCCCCTTCTCCCGGTCCGCCGAGTTCCTGCTGGCGGAGCAGGAGGCCAACCGCGAGGGGAAGGGGCTCTGGAAGGAAGGAGGCCTCGCGGAGCTGCGTTGGTTGCGGGAAGGCCACGGCGCCCCCGTGGAAGTCTGGCCCGCGGCGGGAAGGAAGTTCGTCGTCGTCTACCAGGACAGGGCGAAAACCGGCGTCTTGCGCCACGAGCTCGGCAGGACGATCGAGGAGATCATCCGCCTCCGGGCGGAGCTCTCCGAGGGGGAGTTCGAGGGAAAGGCCCTGGGGGCCGGATTCTACCCCCTCTCCCCACCCCTCTCCCCGGACGGTCGGCAGGCCGCCGTCCGCCCCCCCGAAGGATCCTCGGCGCCGCAGCGCCCACCGCGCCCCTCCGATGTCGTTTCGTGGGAGGAGGCCCACCGCCACGTCGGCCGGGAAGTGGTGGTGGAAGGAAAGATCGTGCGCGCACACCGGGGCAAGAAAGTCCTCTACCTCAATTTCCACCCCAATTGGAAGAAGTACCTCACGGTGGTGATCCTGGGGAGGGACCTCGGACGGTTTCCGAAGGACGCGGAAAAGTACTACATGGGAAAGAAGGTGCGGGTCCGCGGAGAAGTCGCCCTGTACCGGGACAGGCCGGAGATCGTCGTCCGGTCGCCCGACGCCATCACGGTCGTAAGATAACCGGTCCCCGTCCCCTACCGGAAGAGCCCGGGCACCTTGTCCCGGTCGATGTAGATGCATCCGCCGGCGCTGAAGGCCGCCGTCAGGCGGTCCCCTTCATCGACCTCGAACAGCCGGACGCCGAAGTCGGCCGAGCCGACGGCGAGCTTCATGCCGGAAGGACCGAACGCGAGGGACCGGACCGGGCTCCCGACGGAGGCCGCCCACCTGGGGTCGCCCTTCTCCGCAAGGAAGACGCGCGCGGTGTAGCCCGACCCGGCGACCAGCAGGCGGCCGGCCGCGTCGAACTGCACTGCGCGCAGCTCGCCGTCCCCCTTGCTGGACCACGCTTCCACGCCGTCCGCCTCCCGCAGCGCCAGGATCTTCTCCCCGGTGCCTCCGACAGCGACGAGCCCGCCCCGTCCGCCCGCAGCCGCGGCCAGGACCTGCCACCCGAGCTCCTTCCGCCAGAGCTGGCGGCCGGAGGCCATCTCCCAGAGGACGACGAAATTCCCCTCCCCTCCGGCCAGGATCGCCTTTCCCTCCGGCGTAAAGACGACAGCCCGGACGGCTGAACCGAGGTCCGACCGCAGGATCTCCTTCCCCGACCGGGCGTTCCACACGCGGAGAGCGCCGCCGTCGTCCCCCGTCGCGATGTGCCGGCCGTCCGGGCTGAAGGCGACAGAGAAGATCATCCCGCCGGCACGCGCCCGCCACGTCTCCTTCCCCGTGTCCGCGCTGCGCAGGCGCAGGAACGAGTCCGCCCCCCCGGTGGCGAGGAAGGAGCCGTCGGGGCTGTAGGCGATGGAGAGAGCCATCTCGACGTCCGCCAGCCGGAAGAGCCGGTTCCCCGTCTCGGTGTCCCACACGCAGATCGCCCCGTCCCCTCCACCGGACGCAACCTGGGAGCCGTCCGGCCGGAAAGCGATGGCGGTCACCCAGGACTCGTGGGATCCCTGCCAGACGAGACGCGGGCCGGGCGGGGCCACCTGGACCACCGTCTCCACCTGGTCGACCCCTTTCTCCAGGGAGACGAGGGAGGCCTCCCCCTTTTCATTGATGCGGAACCCCGCCGATAACGCCCGGGGGAACTTGTTCGCGAAGGCGTCGCTCTCCCTCTCCGGGACCCTGTATTTGATCTTGAGCGCCGCAGGCCACCCGAACCCGAGCAGCAGGGGATACTCTCCCCTTTCGGCATCGTAGGGGCCCAACCTGGCCGGGAGGTCCTCCCGGATCTCCCCGGACAGGATCGCCTGGCGTTCCTTCGCCAGCCAGTCCTTCCGTTCCGCCCGGAGCGCCGCCTTGAGCTCGGAGACCGCCATCCGGACCCGCATCTGCCGGGCCCTGTACTCCTGTTCCGACTCGTTCTGCCCCCGCGGCGCGCGGGAGAGGGAGGGGTACCGCGCGGCGAACGCGGCCTCCCGGTTCTCCTCCACCCACCGGTCGACCAGGGCCGCCTGGTCCGAAAGGAATCGGAGACGCCCCCTTGCCCCCTCGATGGTCTCCAACGGGGGCGGCGCCTGGGCGCCGCACGGCACCGGGGGAGACGGGATCGTGGAGGCGAGAAGGAGTGCCGACAGCAGAATCTTTCCGACCGTTACCCCCCGCATTCCGCTTCTATTTTCGTTAACGGAGACGGAACAGGCAAGCGGTTATCCGCGGAGAGGAAAAACCAAGTACGGGGAGGGAGCCCGAGGAGGAGTGGAGAGGGCGCGGCGGATGCCGCGCCCTCTTCCGATCCAGCTATACCGTCCCGTCTAGCTCTTCACTTCCTCGGCCTTGACTGCCACGGCGGCGCCGGCGGCTTCTTCGATCGGGATGCGCATCCCGTAGAAGGACCGCCATACGAAGACCACCGAGATGGCGAAGAAGACGGCCGCGAGACCCGCGGTGATCGTCTTGTCGGTGATCGTGATTGCCAACTCCACGGCCAGCAAGCCGAACAGGGTGGTGAACTTGATGACCGGGTTCATCGCGACCGACGAGGTGTCCTTGAAGGGGTCGCCCACGGTGTCGCCGACCACGGTGGCGGCGTGCAGGTCGGTCCCCTTCATGCTGAGCTCGGTCTCCACGAGCTTCTTCGCGTTGTCCCACGCGCCGCCCGCGTTGGCCATGAAGATCGCCTGGTACAGGCCGAAGACCGCGATGGAGATCAGGTAGCCGATGAAGAAGTAGTGGTTGACGCAGGCGAACGCCAGCGTGCCGAAGAACACCGCCAAAAAGATGTTGAACATCCCCTTCTGGGCATACTGCGTGCAGATCTCGACGACCTTCTTGCTGTCGGACACCGACGCCTTCTCGCCTCCGCCCTCCAGCTTGATGTTGCGCTTGATGAACTCCACCGCGCGGTAGGCGCCCGTGGCGACCGCCTGGGTGGCCGCGCCGGAGAACCAGAAGATCATCGCCCCGCCGGTGATCAGCCCCAGCAGGAAGACCGGGTTCAGGATCGACAGCCCGGCGGCGACGTCCGCGGCGCCGAACATCTTCTCCAGCAACTGGATGATGGCGAAGATGAGCGTCGTGGCGCCGACCACGGCCGTTCCGATGAGCACCGGCTTCGCGGTGGCCTTGAAGGTGTTGCCCGCTCCGTCGTTCTCCTCGAGGTATACCTTGGCTTCCTCAAAATCAGGCGTGAAGCCGAACTCCTTCCTGATGTCCTCGGAGATGCCGGGGAGCGTCTCGATGGTGGAGAGCTCGTACACCGACTGGGCGTTGTCCGTCACCGGGCCGTAAGAGTCTACCGCTATGGTGACCGGCCCCATCCCCAGGAACCCGAAGGCGACCAAGCCGAAGGCGAAGATCGCGGGGGCCGTCATGATGCCCCCCAGGCCTGCGGTGCTGACGAAGTACGCGATCGCCATGAGGGCGATGATCGCGATCCCCAGCCAGTATGCGGCGAAGTACCCCGCCACGATCCCGGAGATGATGTTCAGGGACGCCCCCCCTTCGCGGGAGGCGGTGACGATCTCGCGCACGTGCCCCGAGTTGGTCGAGGTAAAGACTTTGACGAGCTCCGGGATCAGGGCGCCGGCGATCGTCCCGCAGGTGATGATCGTGCCGAGCTTCCACCAGAGCGTCGAGTCGCCCTGGAGGCTGGGGACCAGGAGGTACGAGAGGAGGTAGGTCATCGCGATGGAGATGAACGAGGTCAGCCACACCAGGGAGGTCAGGGGATGCTCGAAGTTGAACTTCTTCGCCTCGCCGTACTTGGCCTTGGCGATCATCCCGTTGATGTAGTAGGAGGCGGCGCTGGTGACGATCATCCCGATGCGCATCACGAAGATCCAGACAAGGAGCATGATCTGGGTGACGGGGTTGGGGACCGCAAGAATGATGAAGGTGATGAGCGCCACGCCCGTGACGCCGTAGGTCTCGAACCCGTCGGCGGTGGGGCCGACCGAGTCGCCCGCGTTGTCGCCCGTGCAGTCGGCGATGACGCCGGGGTTGCGGGCGTCGTCCTCCTTTATCTTGAACACGATCTTCATCAAGTCGGAGCCGATGTCGGCGATCTTGGTGAAGATCCCGCCCGCGATCCGAAGCGCCGCAGCGCCCAGGGACTCGCCGATCGCGAAGCCGATGAAGCAGGGGCCCGCGTAGTCCCCGGGGACGTAGAGCAGGATGAAGAGCATGATCACCAGCTCGACGCTGATCAGCATCATGCCGACGCTCATCCCGGACCCGAGCGGGATCTCCATCGTGGGGAAAGGTTTCCCCCTCAGTCCGGCGAAGGCGGTCCGGGAGTTGGCGTAGGTGTTGATGCGGATGCCGAACCAGGCCACCCCGTAGCTGCCCAGGATGCCGATGATGCTGAAGACCACGATGATGGCGACCTGGACGGTGGCGTAGTGCAGCAGGAAGCCGAAGTAGACCACCATGATCGCGGCGATGAACGCCCACAGGATCGCGATGAACTTCCCCTGTGTGATGAGGTAGGTCTTGCAGGTCTCGTAGATGAGCTCCGAGATTTCCCGCATCGACCGGTGGACGGGGAGGTTTTTGATGTGCAGGAACTGCATGAAGCCGAAGCCCATTCCCAGAAGGCAGATGACGAGTCCGCTCACCAGCAGGTTGTGCCCCGACATCCCCAGGAACGACACGCTGCCCAGATCGGGGATCACCAGTTCCGCCTCGCTGGCCTGGGCGGCCGAGGCGATCAGCAAGACGAAAAGCAAAACAGCGCAATAAGACAGCTTTTGCGCAATGGCGGACCATTTGACGCCGCGAACCTTCGTTAACATCATGCCCCTCCTCATGCTGTTGTTATTGATAAGAAACGTGACGGGAAATCCCCCTGGAAAAAGACCAAAAAAGCTTGTCGAATCGTGCCGGCTGCCGCGCACCGAGGAAATTTAAACTGGCAATTAATAGCACGCCTCCCCCCGCAGGTCAAGGGGAAAGGTATACTGTATCCTCATCGGCTCCGCCGCCTCGCAAGAGGGTGCTATATTGATGAGATGGATTTCCGGGGAAAGCTGATTCTGGCGCCCCTTGCCGGGATCACGGACACCACCTTCCGCCTCCTGTGCCGGGAAAACGGGGCCGATGTCGTCCTGACGGAGATGGCCTCCGCGAAGGGGTTGCTCCTGCAGCCGGAGCGTACCCGGCGTTTCCTTGAATTCCGCGAGGACGAGCGGCCGGTCGGCGCGCAGCTCTTCGGCGCCTCCCCGGGGGAGATCGGCGAGGCGGCCGTAAGGATCCGCGAGCTGGGCTTCGACTTCGTCGACATCAATATGGGGTGCCCCGTTCGGAAAGTCACGGCGGGGGGAGCCGGAGCGGCGATCCTCGCGAATCCCCGGCTTGCCGGAGAGATCACGGGCGCGGCGGTCCGGTCCGCCCGCATCCCCGTCACCGTGAAGATCCGGTCGGGTTTCGGCCAGGAATCGGAGACCTATCTCGAGGTGGCGCGGGCGGCCTTCGACGCCGGGGCGGCCGCCGTCACCCTGCACCCGCGCTCCCGGGGGCAGATGTTCTCCGGATGCGCCGACTGGAGGCAGATCGGTGCGCTCAAGCGGGAATTCCCCGACCGGATCGTCATCGGCAACGGGGACGTGCGGGTCCCCGCGGACGCTTCCCGCATGATCGCCTTGACCGGGTGCGACGCCGTGATGGTGGGGCGGGCCGCCCTGGGCAACCCGTGGATCTTCCGGGCGATGCGGAAGGGACAGCTCGCCGCGGTCGGGACGGGCGCCGCGCTCCCCCACGCCGCCCCCTCCGACGCGGAGCGGAAGAGCCTGATACTGCGCCACGGAGAGGAGATGCACCGTCGACTGGGCGACGCGGGGATCCGCGAGATGCGCAAGCACCTGGCATGGTACAGCCGGGGGACCCCCGGCGCGGCCGCGTTCCGCGCGGAGCTCGTGAGGGTCGAAAGCCTCGATTCCTTCCGCGAAGCGGTCGGGCGCTTCTTTTGAACGACCTCTACCAGCATACCCTCGAATCGGTCAACGTCGGGATCCTGGTGTTCGACCCGTCGGGAAGGCTCGTCTACCTCAATCCCGCCGCCGAGGAGATCCTCCAGGGATCGGCCCAGGCCCTCACGGGCAGGCACTACCGGACGCTCTTCCGGGGAAGCCCCGCGGCGCTCCGGATCACCCGGAAGGCGCTCACGGAGCACGCCGCCGTGACGGGCTACGACGTGGAGCTCCGGCTCCCCCACCGGCCGCAGGCGGCGGGGAGCGCGGAAACGTCCGCTCTCCCGGTCATCATCGGGGCCTCCCCCCTGTCCGGACCCACGGGGGAGACACGGGGCGCCGTGATGTCGATCAAGACGGCGGAGATCCTCACGATGGTCGGGCAGGAGGAGCAGGCGGCGGTGAGTGCCGAGGAGATGCAGATGCTCGCCTACGGCATCGCCCACGAGATCAAGAACCCCCTGGGCGGCATCCTCGGCGCAGCCCAGTGGATCCTCCGGAGGGAGGCCTCCGAGGAGGAGCGGAAGGAGGGGATCCGCCTCATTCAGCGGGAGGCGGAGCGGATCAACGGCCTCGTGGAGAAGATGCTCGAAATGGGGAAATCCCCGCCTCACCCGCGGCCCTTCCCCCTTCTCCCCCTTCTGCGGGAGGCGGAGGAGCTCCTGCGGGCGGAAGTGCGGGCGCAGGGAAAGGAGATCGGCTTCGAGCTGCGCGCGGACCCGAGCCTGCCGCCCGTCCTGGGCCACCAGGACACGATCTTCCGGGCGATCGTCAACATCCTGAAGAACGCCGTAGAGGCGATCGACGGGCGGGGAACGATCCGGATCGACGCGCTGCTGAACGTCAATTACCGGTGGAGCCGGGGAAGGGGCAGGAAGCGCTCTTTCCTCGAAATCACCATCGCCGACAGCGGCGTCGGGATGTCGGAGGAGGACTCCCGGAAGGCGCTCCTCCCCTTCTATACGACGAAGCCCAAGGGGACCGGCCTGGGGCTCGTCATGACGAGGCAGGCGATCACCCGCCACGGGGGGAAGCTGGAAATAAAGTCCGTGCGGGGTGCCGGGACGACGGTTAAAATATCCCTTCCAGCCGACCCGGGAAAGAAATAGCGAGCTTGAAAAGAGTCCTGATCGCAGACGACGACGAGAGCATCCGCTGGGTCCTCCAGAAGACGGTGGCCGGGATGGGGTTCGCCGCGGACCTTGCGGAGGACGGCGAAAGGGCGCTTTCCCTCCTCTCCAAGCACCCTTACGCCGCGGCCTTCGTGGACATCCGGATGCCCGGGATGGAGGGGATCGAGGTCCTCGAGCGGGTCCAGGCGAGGAGATCTCCGACCCGGTTCTTCATCATGACGGCGGTCCACCGCCCTGACGCGGCGGCGCGGGCCACCCGCGCCGGCGCGGCCGAGTTCATCACCAAGCCGTTCGACATCGGGCACGTCGAGAAGCTCCTGCGGGACGTCGCGCAGGAGGCCGCCTCGCGGGAGCGCCCCTTCCGCTCGGAAGACGCCGAGGAGTGGAAGTCGGCACGGATCGTGGGGCGCAGCCGCGCCATCCTGGAGGTGTTCAAGAACGTCGGGAAGGTGGCGGACTCCGAGGCCACGGTACTTCTCTTCGGCGACCGCGGCGTGGGGAAGGAGCTGGTCGCCCGCTGCATCCACGATCTCGGCTCCCCCGACGGACACTTCGTCGCCGTCAACACCTCCGCCATCCCGAAAGACCTGCAGGAGGCCGAGCTGTTCGGCTTCGAAAAGGGGGCGTTCACCGGCGCGGAAACCGCCCGGGAAGGGAAGCTGGAAGCGGCCATGGGCGGGACCCTTTTCCTGGACGAAGTCGGCGACACTCCGTTGGAGCTGCAGGCCAAGCTCCTGCGCATCCTCCAGGAGAGGGAGTTCTCGCGGCTGGGGTCGAACCGGCCGCAGAAGTTCCGTGGCCGCGTGATCGCGGCGACCAACCGGGACCTCCGGCGGCTCGTGGCGGAAGGCAGGTTCCGTGAGGACCTCTTCGACCGGCTGAATGTCTTCCCCATCCGCATCCCGGCCCTCTCGGAGCGGCGGGAGGACATCCCGCTCCTGGCGGATTTCTTTCTCCAGAAGTACTGCGCCATCCTCTCCCGTCCCGCCCGGTCGTTCTCCAGGGAGGCGCTGGAGGAACTCTCGTCCCACCCGTGGAAGGGGAACGTCCGGGAGCTGGAGAACTTCGTCCAGCGGCTGGCCGTCCTGTCCACCGGCAAGCTCCTGCGCCGGGAGGAAGTGGCCCGCGAGCTGGCGAAGGCGGAGGGGGCGCCGGACCTGGCGACCGCCCCCCTGGAGCAGGTCATCGAGGAGCGCGTCCGGGAGTTCGTGCGGAAGCTGGGGAAGGCGATCGAGGGGGAGGACAACCTCCACGAGATGTTCGTCCACCAGATGGAAAAGCCGCTCATCCGGGTCGTGCTCGAGGCGACCGGCGGGAACCAGATCAAGGCCGCCGCGATCCTCGGGATCAACCGGAACACCCTGCGGAAGAAGCTTTCCGCCCTCTCGCTCGCGCCCAGCAAGAAGAAGGGCGCGAAATCGGGGAAGGCGCGGTGACTCCCGCAGGCGCCTTGTCCGCGGCGGGCCGGATCCAAAGACAGCCGCCCGTGATCCTGGCCTTCGGCGGGTTCGATCCGACGGGGGGCGCCGGCGTCCTGAGGGACGCCGTGGCGATCCATGCCGCGGGCGGCTATGCCGCCGCCGTCCCCTCCTGCCTGGCGATCCAGACGACGGCCTCCTTCGAGCGGATCGTCCCCCTTCCGCGAGCCGCCCTGGACGGGGCACTCTCCTGCGCCGCCGAGAGCTTCCCCATCCGGGCGGTGAAGATCGGGATGGTCGGGACCCGCGCCGCCGCCGAGGCGATCCACAACTTCCTTGTGCAACTCCCGAATGTGCCGGTCGTCCTCGATCCCGTTCTTCGATCCTCCTCCGGCGCGCCGCTTCTGGCGCAAGGCGCCCTCCCGGCCTACCGAAAACTTTTTGGACGCGCATCCGTCCTCACCCCCAACCTCCCCGAGATCGAGAAGATCCTCGACCGGAAGGTGAAGGTCTTCGGGGAGGCGATCCTCGCCGCCCGGGACCTCGCCCTGGCCACCGGCGCCTCCGTCGTCCTGAAAGGGGGACATTTCCCGTGGAAAGGGAAACGGGGGGTGGACATCGTTTTCGAAGACGGGCGGGTGACGCTCATCGGCCCCGGCGGAAAAGCGCCGCCCGTCGACACCCACGGAACGGGCTGTGCCCTCGCCTCGGCGCTGACTGCGAGGCTCACCCTCGGGGAACCGCTCGTCCAAGCGGCGCAGGAGGCGAAGGCCCTGCTCGCGCGGTGGATCACCGGGGGGTTCCCTTCGGCCGAGGGCCGCTGGACGCTGTTCGCCCCGGGAGAACCCGCAGGGAGCCGGAGCGTCCACGGACGGGCCGAACGGCGCCGGCCGGGGCGGAAAATATGACGGACGGTCTTCAACCGAAACAAACCCGGTGCGCCGCCGCGCTCGCCGCGATGCTGCTCCTCGTGTCCTGCGCCCACAGGGAGGTCCCTCCCGCCCCGGAGGTTACCCCGCCGCCCAAGGCCGTGAAGGTCGCCTTGGTGCTCGGCGCCGGCGCGTCGAAAGGGTTCGCCCATATCGGCGTCCTGAAGATCCTGGAGACGAACCATATCCCCGTCCACATGATCGTGGGCACCAGCGCGGGGAGCTTCGTCGGCAGCCTCTATGCCTACGGATACGATTCCTACCGGCTCCAGAGGCTCGCCTTCGGGATCGAGAAGGGCGACGTCGCCGACCTGACGATCCCCGACAACGGGTTCATCAAGGGGGAAAAACTGGAGGAGTACGTCAACCGGGCCGTGCGGAACACCCCCCTGGAGAGCCTGAGGATCCCCTTTTACGCCATCGCCACCGACATCCAGAGCGGCCGGGAGTTCGTCTTCGGGAGGGGGAACACGGGGAAGGCGGTCCGGGCGAGCTGCTCGATCCCGGGGATCTTCCGGCCCGTCCTGATCGCCGACCGGATGTACGTGGACGGAGGCGTGGTCAGCCCCGTGGCGGTGGACGCCGCCCGGAAGCTCGGCGCCGACGTCGTCATCGCGGTGGACGTCTCCGGCATCGGCGAAAACGACCGCACACAGCCGCAGGGCACGATGGAGACGATCCTGCAGTCGGTGAACATCATGTATTCGCGGATCGCCTCGGAAGAGTTGTCGAAGGCCGACGTCGTCATCAAGCCGAAGGTGGGCCGCATCGGGTCGAGCGATTTCACCAAGCGGCACGAAGCGATCCTGGAGGGGGAGAAAGCGGCGCTCGAATCGTTGCCGCGGATCAGGGAGCTGCTCGCCGCAAAGTCAATTCGCCTAGGGACGGTCCTGGAGAGGGACTTGGCAGGACCGCAAAGGGATCGCAGTCACACAGCCGAGGTGGATGGACCGGAACAGGATGACAGGACCGTCCCTGTTTTTGACGGGGTCTATTCGTAGTCCTTCGCCAGGTCCTCGAAGCGGGTGTACGGGGACAGGAAGGCGAGGTTGACCTCGCCCATCGGGCCGTTTCTGTGCTTCCCGATGATCACTTCGGCGACCCCTTTCTTGTCGTCGGGGGTCTCGGCCTTCAGGTACATTTCCTCGCGATATATGAAGAGGATCAGGTCTGCATCTTGCTCAAGCGCTCCACTGTTATGAGAAATAATGCCGTCCGCCAGCCAGCAAGCAGGGCCTGGAACCGTCAGATCGAAGACATCCTCGACCCCATCCGGGCTCAGGTCAATAACGCGATCCCAGAATAAGTCGCGTGCCGCCCATCCGTGGAGGGTATCGTCATCGAGGAGCTTCGCATACTCCACCATCAGCGTTCTCGAAGGGCTGAAACTGAAATGGGCGTTTCCACCATACGGGACGCCGCGGAGCGCTGCCATCTCCCGACCCGAAATCCCCTTTTCCGCCATGGCTGCCTTGACCTGGAGAAAAACCTCTTTCGGCAACGTATCGACGTTGGTATTTGCCTCCACGAACGCCAACTCATTCCAAAGCTTGTCCGCGGGCGCGATGCGCGGCCCGAACGCGCCCACCGATTCCAGGAAACGTTTCTGCTGGTCACCCCCGGAGACGTCCACCGTATATACCGGCCGGTAGTTTGCCTTGTGCACGGCACGAACCCTGGAAACGATCCCAAGCCGCAACAGGAGCGCCGCTACGTCTCTCGCCAACCCCTCACTCGAAGTGCAAAAATAGACGCGCGCCGATCCCTTGGACCCGGCTGCGCGGCAGCATATGCTTCCGTCCGTGGCCCAGAGATGGCGCAAGAGCAACGCGATCTGGTCGTTGGCGAGCCGAAAGACCGTCTGAGGCAACCGCTTCTCGTGGGACCGCTGACCGAAGATCCCCAATTCCCGCAGCCAGAGATTTACGCCCGCGGGATGCCAGCGGTTGCCGTTTCCGCTGATGAGGAGCTGGTGCCACTTCCCGCGCCCTCGATAGCGAGTTACCTTCGCCCCAAACTCGTTTCGGGCCGCCTGTTCGACGGCGCGACTGTTGTCTTCGGATGCCGTGGCGTACCTCATCGGCTGGTTTACCAGGTAGCTGCCGTCACCGACGAGATGTCCCAGCAGGATGATTCTCTCTTCCGGCCAACGTATGACACTTGATGGTTCGGGCACCGAGCGAGCCACGGCGAGACGATCGCCCGGCATGAGATCCCGCACCCTCACCCATCCGCCCGCGCCGTAAAGGAGATGCTCTGACGTAGCGCGAATCGTGTGGCCGCTCGCAAGGGATACGCGGATCACGGGCTTCCTGCCCGCCGACCAGATGCGGTCGCTCCTCGCCGGCACGGTGCGGCCCTCGGGCGACATCGCCCAGACGTCCACCTCCTTGCCCACGAGGTCCCGAATGGGCGTCCGGCAGCCGTCGCTCGTCATGACAAGCGTATCGCCCGTGACGCATTCCCTCAGGTCCGCGATTTGAGGCCGTTTATCGTTGCGGTTTTCCACGCCCCGGTTGAGCTGCGAGATGGCCATCATCGGGACGTTCAGCTCCTTGGCCAGCGCCTTGAGCGACCGCGAAATCTCGGATATTTCCTGCACCCGGTTGTCGGCGGAGCTGCGGGTCGAGGTTCCCCTCATGAGCTGCAGGTAGTCGATCACGAGCAACCCAATGTGCTTGTCCTTCTTGAGCCTCCTCGCCTTGGCCCGCAGCTCGAGGGCGTTCAGCGACCCGGAGTCGTCAATGTAGATCGGGGCTTCGGAGAGCCTTCCGACGGAGGCGACGATCCGGTTCATCTCGTCCTGTGCGAGGTACCCGCGGCGCAACCGCTGGGAATTGACCCGCGCGTCCGAGCAGATCATCCGCAGGGCGAGCTGCTGCCGGCTCATCTCCAGCGAGAAGATCGCCACGGGGGTCTTGTGGCGGATCGCGACATTCTGCGCGACGTTCAGGCAGAAGGCAGTCTTTCCCATCCCTGGCCGCGCCGCGACGATGATCATGTCGGAGTTCTGGAATCCGGAGGTGAGCTGGTCGAGGTCGCGGTAGCCTGAGGGGACGCCGGTGATGAGCTCCTTCTTCTCGAAGAGCTTCTCGATCTCCTTCATCGACTCCTTGGCCATCTCGGCCATCGTGTAAAAGGAGGGCTTGATCTTCTCCTCGGCGATGGCGAAGATCGCCTGCTCGGTCCGATCGAGGAAGTCGTCGACCTCCGCGATCCCCTGGAAGGCGGAGGTCGTGATCTCCTGGGCCACGGCTATCGTCTTCCGCAGGATCGAGCTGTTCTTGACCAGGCGCGCGTAGTCGACCACGTTCGCGGTGGTGGGAACGTTCTGGATCAGGTCGGACAGGTAGGCGAGCCCCCCGGCCTCCCCTTCCATCCCCTTGTCCTTGAGCGCCGTGGCGAGGGTGAGCTGGTCGATCGCGCGTCCCCGCTCGTAGAGGTCCTGCATCGCGCCGAAGAGGGTCCTGTGGGCGCCCTGGTAGAAGTCCTCCGCCCGGAGGATCTCCACCACGGGGTTCATCAGGTCGTTGTTGAGGAGGATGGAGGCGAGCACCGCCTGCTCGGCCTCCAGGTTGTGCGGAGGGACGCGAAGAAGGGAGGCGTCGGTGCCGGGACCCTGCGGCGGTCGCAAACCGTTCATCGGCGCCTCCCTACCCGGCTGGTTACGATTCCGCCACCACGCTGACGGAGATTTCAGGGACCACGTCGGTCCCCGCCTTGATCTTGACCTTGTAATCCCCGAGCTGCTTGATGGGGTCCGGCAGCAGGATGGCCTTCCGGTCGACCGGCACCCCGGCCGCTTCCAGAGCAACGGCGATGTCCCGCGAGGTGATCGCCCCGAACAGCTTCCCTTCCTCGCCCGCCTTGGCGGGTAGGGTGAGGGAAACCGCCGCCAGCCGCTGGGCAAGCGACTCGGCGGTCTTGCGCAGCTTCCTCGTCCGCGCTTCGATCACCCGCCGATCGTGCTCGAGGGCCTTCAGGTTGCGCACGTCCGCCGGAACGGCCATCTGCTTGGGGATGAGGTAGTTGCGCCCGAACCCGTCTGCGACCTTGACGATGTCGCCCGCCTTCCCCAGCTTCTCCACATCTTCGCGCAGGATCACTTTCATCGTTCGCGCCCCCCCTACCGGACCTGGGTGGCGGTGAACGGGACCAGCGCCACGACGCGCGCCTTCTTCAGCTCGACGGTGAGCTTCCGCTGGTGGCTCGCGCAGGTCCCCGAAATGCGACGCGGGACGATCTTGCCCCGCTCGGAAATGAACTGCTTGATCATGTAGACGTTCTTGTAGTCGAGCTGAAGCTCCTTCTCCGCGCAGAACCGGCAGAACTTCTTGCGGACGTACCGCTTTTTCCCTCCGCCGGGGCCGCCTTCACGCGGGCCGTTATGCCGGGGTCTCATCGGGGTGCTCATCTCTCCTGTTCCTCCTGCTGGAATATTGTATCCGTGTTTTTATCGGTTAAAACGGAATATCGTCGTCCGGGCTCTCGGGCCCCTGCCCTTGCGGGCCGCCCTTTCCGCCCTCGGCCCCGCCGCCCTTGGGCGCGCCGAGGAACTGGACGCCGTCGGCGACGACCTCGATCTTGCTCCGCTTCACGCCTTCGGACTCCCACCGGCGCTGCCTGAGCCGCCCCTCCACCAGGACCGGGCGCCCCTTGGAGAGGTACTCCGCGCAGTTCTCGCCCAGCTTGCCGAAGACGACGATGTCGAAGAACGACACGTCTTCCTTCAATTCGTTGTTTTGCTTGTACCGGGAGTTGACGGCAATGCCGAAGCTCGTCACGGAGAGGCCCGAAGGGAGGTACCGGATCTCGGGGTCCCGGACGAGGTTTCCCGCCAGGATGACGCGGTTGAAGGTGACCATCTTCGCGCTCCCCTCCCCTTAGTCCGCGGGAGCGGCGGGTGGCGCTTCCCCGGCGGGGGGCTGCCCCTCGGGAAGGGGGGGTGCTTCGGCCGGCGCGGGAGCGGCGGCCTTCCTCCTCGTATCCGCCGCGACGCCGGAGGTCAGGTAACGCAGGATCCCGTCGAAGATCTTGATGTTCCGCTCGATCTCCTCCACCACGCCGCGGTTCCCGGCGTAGACGAGGAACGTGTAATATGCGTTGGCCCTCTTGTTGATCTGGTAGGCGAGCTTGCGGATCCCCCAGTCGTCCTGCTTGAGGACCTCCCCCTGGTAGGAGGAGATCACCCCCGCCAGTTTGGCGAGGAATTCCTTGCGCCGTTCCTCGGGGAGTTCCGGGTCGAACAGGATGGCGGTTTCATACTTCGTCTGCATCGCTTTTCTTTGCCTCCTTTCGGCTGATCGAGCCCCCGGACTTTTCGCCGGGAGCAAGGAGTATGTCGGCGTCCGCGGATTGCGGACGCTTCTCGAAGCGCCGGACGTTCCAGCGCGTCATCGCTTTGTCGAAGCCGTCCCTCAGGATCTCGCGGGCGGCCTCTCCGGCGGATGCGACTCCGCCGAGGAACAGGTCGCTCGCTTCCGCCGGGACGGGGGACAGCACGTAGTCCGCGGGGTCGATCCCCTCCGGGGGCCTGCCGATTCCGACCCGGATCCGGAGGAAGGCCGGCGTCCCGAGTTCATCCTGCAGGGAGCGCAGGCCGTTGTGGCCGCCCGTGCCGCCGCCGCGCTTGAGCCGGACCTCCCCCAGCGGGATGTCCAGATCGTCGTGGATGACGATGAGGTCCTCGGGGGAGCCGGCGTAGTCCCTGTAGAGCGGGGCGACCGCCAGCCCGCTCCGGTTCATGTATGTCTGCGGCCGGGCGAGAAGGACCGTCACCCCGAAGGCGTCCCCGACGCCGTACTCGATCTCCCCCGACGCGGCGAGCCGGATCCCCAGCGAGCGCGCCAGCAGCTCCACCGCCGCGAAGCCCGCGTTGTGGAACGTCCTGCCGTACCGCCGGCCCGGGTTCCCCAGGCCGACGACCAGGCGGGAGGGACGCTTGTTACTTCTCCTTCTCCCCGGACTCCGCAACGCTGGCGCCTTCCGCCGCTTCCACACCTTCCGCGGGCGCCACGGTCACCACTTCCTCGACCCTCGGCGTGTGGACCGAGACGATGGTCATCTTCATGTCCTTCTCCACCGGCTGGACGCCCGGCGGGAACGCCACGTCCCCCAGGTGCAGCGACTGGCCGATGCCCAGGTGCGACACGTTCACGTCGAGGTGTTCGGGGACGTTGTCGGGGGTGCACTCGACCTCGAGGGAGCGGACGACCTGCTCGAGGACGCCGCCCAGCTCGATCCCCGCCGCCTTTCCCCGGATCCGGACCGGCACCTCGATCCGGAACTTCTGCCCGAGCGCCACCTCGTAAAAGTCCACGTGGATCACCCGGTCCGTGAGGGGGTCGGTCTGGACCTCCTTGAGCACGGCGAAAGACTCCTTCGCGTCCGCGCCGTCCTTCACGTTCACCCGGACGACGACCGTCCCCCGGCGGGCGGTCGAGAGGAACTTCTCCAGCTCCCGCCGCTCGAACTCGAGGGGGCGCGTCTCGATCCCCTTGCCGTATATGACGCCCGGAACCTTCCCCTGGACAAGTCTTTTCCGGTTCAGCTCCTTCCCGGTGCCCTGGCGGCGAGCCGCCGCCAAATCCAGCATGGCCATTTCTCCTCTCCCTCCTAAACGAACAGCGAACTCACGGAATCATGGAAATGGATCCGCTTGATGGCCTCCCCCAGCAGGGCGGCCACCGACAGGATCCGGATCTTCTTGCACGACGCTTTGTCACCCAGCGGGATGGTGTTGGTGACCACCAACTCCTCGATGACCGAGTTCTCGAGCCGCTCGATCGCGGGGCCGGAGAGTACGGCATGGGTGGCCAGGGCGTAGACGTGCTTCGCCCCCTCCTTCTTCAGCGCGTCGGCGGACTGGACCAGCGTCCCCCCGGTGTCCACCATGTCGTCCAGGAGGATCGCCGTCATCCCCTCGACCTCCCCGATGATGTTCATCACCTGGGCCACGTTCGGCTCGACGCGGCGCTTGTCGATGATGGCCATGGGGGAGTTGAGCCTCTTGGCGAAAGCGCGCGCGCGTTCCACGCCTCCCGCGTCGGGGGAGACGATCACGATATCGTTTCCGTAGTGGGCCTTGATGTACTCCAGCATCACCGGCGCCGCGTAGAGGTGATCCACCGGGATATTGAAGAAGCCCTGGATCTGGCCGGCGTGCAGGTCCACCGTGAGGACGCGGGAGACCCCGGCCGCCGTCAGGAGGTCCGCCACCAGTTTGGCCGAGATCGGCGCGCGGGGGATCACCTTGCGGTCCTGCCGCGCGTACCCGTAATACGGGATAACGGCGGTCACGCGCTTGGCCGAGGCGCGTTTGAGCGCGTCCATCAGGATGAGCAGCTCCATCAGGTTGTCGTTCACCGGGGGGCAGGTCGGCTGCACGATGAAGGCGTCCACCCCGCGGACGTTCTCCCGGATCTCCACGTTCACCTCGCCGTCGCTGAACCGCTTGACGGCGGCCGCGCCCAGCGGGACGCACAGGAACGCGCAGATTTCCTTCGCCAGCTCGACGTTGGCGGTCCCCGTGAAAAGCTTGAGCCTGCTCACGCACCTTCCCCTGTCTGGAGAAATCGGTACACGAAAGAATGGAATATTATAACGTCCGACCGGCCCTTGGCAAGGGGAAATGCCTCTCAACAGGGGAAATGCCTCTCATGCCGATCCGGCCAGCTCGTCGACCTTGGCGGCCATGATGAAATCGTTTTCGTGAAGTCCGCGGATCTTGTGGGTCTGGAACGCGATGCGGCAGTAACCCCAGCCGAAGGCGATATCCGGATGGTGCCCCTCCCGCTCCGCCAGGTCGCCCACCTTGCGCACGAACTCCATCGCCAGGGCGAAATTCCGGAAGGTGTACGCCCTCTCTATGCTCGTCGCATCGTCGGACAGGGTCCATCCGGGAGTTTCAAGGAGATATCTTCCCGCCTCCTCGGCCGTCAGGGGAGCGACGCCCCCCCGGCACGGCTCGCAAGCCTTTGCCGCAAGTCCCATCCGGTCCGTCCTTTCCCCCGATTTAGATGAGGCGCGGCACCTCCGGGTTTGGGGGGGCCGGTTCCCGAAATGAAAAAGCCCTCCGGATTAAGGACCCCGGAGGGCTTCTCAAGAATGGCGGGGTGGACGGGACTTGAACCCGCGGCCTCCGGCGTGACAGGCCGGCGTTATAACCAGCTTAACTACCACCCCGAATCGTCGGCGACTGGTAGGCGGAACAGGACTTGAACCTGTGGCCCTCGCCTTGTAAGGGCGATGCTCTACCATCTGAGCTATCCGCCCGGGGATATCCAAAGATCGAAGACCACCTAACTTAGCAAATCCGCCGCGCGGAGTCAATCCAGCCGCTTGCGGAACCGCGCCGAAGCCAGGGAAAGAACACCGATCCCGAAGCCGGCCAGAACCAGCGCCTCGGGCCACAGGACCCCGATTCCGGAGCCTTTCAGGAAGATACCCCGGATGATAGTCGTGTAGTAGCGCAGAGGGATCGCGTAGGTTACGTACCGGATCGCCCGGGGCATGTTCTCGATCGGGCGACCCTGAGCTGCTCCATCGTCCCGATCTCCTTCTCCCGGACCACCCCCATGGAGGAGAGGACCATCGTCATGACCATGAGCACCATGGCGAGGATCGCCGGGACGAAGAACCACCGGCTTTTCAGGTCCGGGTTGTACCAGGCGCGGGGGACCAGCTCGATGGTCGGGAGGCCGGCTCCTCCCTCCCGGGCCAGCCGATCGAGCCGTTCCCGTATGAGCTCGCTGCTCTTCCCCGAGACGATTCGGGCGGCGTGGCTCAGGCCGACGACCGCCGAGGCGGAGTCGCTCCCGTCGGCGATCAGCTGCACGCGCGGGGAGCGGCCCGCCGCCATCTCCTTCCCGAAGCCCGCGCCGATGACGAGGACCACCTGGGCCCGCCCGTCGACCAGCCAGGGGTCGATGGACCGCACGCCGTCCTCGGTCCCGGCCAGCACGAAGTAGCCCGAGCCGAGGAACCGGTCGAGGAGCTCTCGGCTCGCGGCGCTGCGGTCCTGGTCCACCAGCACGAAGGGGATGTCGGCGACGTCCAGGTTCGCCGCGTACCCGAAGGCGATCAACTGGACGACGGGGGCGAGGAAGATCATCCGGAGCATCTTCCGGTCCCGCCGCAGCTGGAGAAACTCCTTGGCGATGATGCTCAGCAGGACCCGCACGCTTACCTCTCCTTTCGCCGCAGACGATGGGAAGCGACGGCGAAGACGGTCAGGGCGTAGACGCCCAGGAAGGCCATCTGTTTCCCGTAAGGTCCCAGGCCCGCCCCCTTGAGAATGACTCCGCGCAGGACGATGAGGTAGTAACGGGCGGGGACCGCGTACGTGACCCACTGTAGGACCGGCGGCATCGACCGGATCGGGAAGATGAAGCCCGAGAGGATGATGGCGGGGAGCATCAGCGACCCGAAGCTGCTCCATCGTCCCCCGCTCCTTCTCGCGGACCACCGACAGGGCCGTGGACAGGACCGCCGTGAGCATCAGGATGAAACCGATGAGCCCCGGCACGAGGAAATTCGTCGACGCCAGCCCGGGGTTGTACCAGACCCTGGGCTCGTAGGCGAGGGGCGGGGACGATTCCGGGCCTGCGCTCCCTTGTAGCCGCCCGAGCAGGATCGAGACGTTCGCCTCGGCGACAAGCGCCGAGGCGTATCCCAGGACCGTCGTGGCGGTGTTGGCGTCGGAGCCGTCCAGCAGGAGCTGGACTTGGGCGGTCCTGCCCGCGGCGAGGTCCTCCGAGTATCCCTCCGGAATGACCAGGACCGCCTTCGCCCGGCGCCTTTCGATGATCCTTTCCAGGTCCTCCCCCGCCGGAGGATACGCCGCGAGGTCGAAGTACGTCGAATTGACGAAGGAGGCGACTAGCTCGCGGCTCTGCCGGCTCCTGTCCCGGTCCTGCACCGCCAGCGCCACGTGCTTGACGTCGAAGTTCATCGCGTAGCCGTACAGAAGAAGCATGAACGTGGGGACGCCGAGCAGCATGACGAGGCTCAGCGGATCGCGGTACGCCTGGCGCAGCTCCTTCCAGGCGACGGCCCAGGTCTTCCTCATGGCGCCGCGCGCCTTCCGGCGCTTGCGCGCCGGGACTCCTCGTTCTCGATATGGTGGATGAAGACATCTTCCAGCGAGGGGACGGCGGTCGCAGTGCTCCGCTTCGTCCATGTAGTGCGTCGTCACGAAGACGGTGATCCCCTCCGCCGCCATCCCGTCGATCAGCCCCCAGAACCGGCGCCTCGAGATCGGGTCGACTCCCCCCGTCGGTTCGTCCAGGAACAGGACCC
>JACRIV010000050.1 GCA_016220005.1 Deltaproteobacteria bacterium | reverse complement strand
CTGGTGAGAAATGCGGGCTAGGGCCTCCCGGCGGGCTTCATTGCCGCCTCGGCGTCGGCCTTCGCCTTGGCCAGCACGTCGAGGGCGTACTCCACGTTGTGGACCCCCTTGCCGTACAGGACGAAGAGGTAGTTGTACTCGGCGTCCTTGGCAAGCTGCGCCGCCTTGCGGTTCTCCCTGCCGGACTTGGCGGCGACGGCTTTCGCCTTCTCGACGGCGGCCCGGGTCTCCGCGAGGGAGTCCTTGACCATCTTCTCCCACTCGCCGAGTATCCCCTTGAAGTCCTCCCCGTGGCACCCGAGGCAGGCGGTCTCGGAGGCCTTGTACGTCTGGCCCAGGAACGGCACCGTGGCCGACGCCACCTTCGGGACGAGGTGGCACCCCACGCAGTCGACGTTGGTGACGTACATCACGCTCGGCCTGTTGGGGACCCCCCGGGCGCCGATCCCCATGTAGAGCTGCTTCTGGATGTTGTGCTTTCGCTCGTGGCAGACCGAGCAGTCGTACTGCAGCGGCTCGACGGTCGTCTTGACGGCGTGCTTGATCTGCTCGTGGCAGTGCGTGCACTCGATCTTGTGGTCGGTCACGTGGTTCTTGTGCATGAAGTCGATGTCCGTGTACCGGGCCAGGCGGGCCGGCTCGTTGTGGCACTGGAAGCAACGGTCCTTCTTCGCCTCCCCCTCCCCCTGGATCGCATCGAGGTGGCAGTTCTGGCAGGCGACGTGCCGGACCCCCACGAACTCCTTGTGGTTGAACTTGGTGTCGCCGAACTTGATGTCCCCCTCCGGCGCGGTGTGGCAGTTCCCACAGCCGCCGATGGGGTTCTCGACCCGGCCGAACTTGGTCCCCTTGAAGTGGCACAGGAAGCAGGTGCTTTCGGTGACCTCCATGTGGTTTCCGACCACGATCTGGCTGTGGCAGCTCGTGCAGCGGAGCTTCTTCCCGCGCTTGAGGTCGGTAAGGTGGGGCTTGTGATCGAACTTGATCTTGATGGCCCCTTTCCCGGCGGGCCGGGGCGGCGCGAACAGGACCTGCCCTTGCAGCAGCCGGGTCTCATGGCACCCCTTCCGCAGGCAGGACTCGTCGCTGATCTCGGCGTACGGCTTGGAGCTGTAGGTGCGCGTGACGTACTTGACGACCTGGGTGACCGCCTGGACCTTCAGGATCATCTTGTCCCGGACGTCCGGCGGATAATGGCAGTCCACGCACGGCACATGGTTGTGCTTGGAGGTCTTCCACGCCTGGTAGTAGGGCTTCATGATATGGCAGCTGGCGCAGAAGTATGGGCTCGTCGAAAACTCGAACATCCCCACGGAAAAGATCAGGACGAGGATTCCGAGGAACCCGAGAAACTTGAAGAACCGGGGCTGGATGTGGAGGCGGTCCTGCTTCCCCCTGGGGACGTGCATCCCCATCGCCTCCAGGACCTTTTCCATCCGGCTCTTATCGGGATGTCCGTGGGTTTCCCGATCCTTCTGCTGATCGTCCATGACGTTACCTTCCTGGAACAATAATCGTTCCTGCATGCAGTATACAAGGATGGAATTCTAACCGCCCCGCGGCGGAAAGTTCAACCTATTTTTCGGGCGGCGTCCGGGGAAGGAGGGCGAGCTTGACTCCAAGCAGCGCGGCGATGAGGACGAGCATCGTCACGGCGTAGGCGGCCACCGCCCGGCGCTGCCGCTGTTCGTCCTGGATGTTGCGGATCTCCTGGCGGGCCGTGCGGAGGAAGGCATCGGACTCCTGGACGAGGGGGAGGATCCGCTCGATCGAGAACGTGTGGATCACGGGCCCCGCCTCGGTCAGCTTGTTGCGGGCCTTGTCCAGGGCCGACTTCAGGCGGTCGATGTTGCGTCCGGACGTCTCGGCTTCGGAGAGGTCCTTCCCGATCTCCTCGATGCCGGATTCCAGTCCGGACAGGAGGTCCCGCACGTTTCTGGCGAACTCAATGGCCTTGCTGTCCGGCTCGTGGCAGGATCCGCATTCCCCGGGCCCCGTCCCCGAGAAGACTTTCAGGGTCGGCACGCGGTTGGAATGGTTGCCGTGACAGGTGACGCACTTGGGCTCGCCGACCTCCCGGACAGCGGTGAAATGGGGGCTCTCCCGGAAGTAGGAGGCTACCTGGCTGTGGCAGTTGCCGCAGACGTTGGCCACTTCGCGGATGCCGGGCGGCGTCGCTCCGTGGACGCCGTGGCAGGTGGCGCAGTTGGGCGCCAGGGCCGGGTTCTTCCCCTCGATCTTTCCGGAGAGGATCCGCCCGTGCACCCCCTTCTCGAAGTCCGCCAGCTGGTCGGTGGGGATCTTGTAGGGCTTCATCTTCTCTGGGTCGGCGTGGCACTTTCCGCAGGTCGCGGGAACATTGCTGCGGAAGACCGCGGATTGCGGGTCGGTCCGGCGCCGGATGTCGTGCTTCCCGTGGCAGGAGGTGCACACGGCGACGTTGGCGTCGTTCTTTTCGTAGAGGAGCCTGCCGTGGACGCTCGTCCTGTACTCCGCGAGCTGGTCGGTGCGGAGGTTGTACTGCCGCATCATCGCAATGTTGGAGTGACAGCGGGCGCACAACTCCGGGACCTGCCTCTCTGCCGGTTTTCCCCGGAACCCGTATTTCGGGCTCATGGACTCTTCCCCCGGCAGGGAGGGGTTTCCCCCGTGGCAGGAGACGCAGGTAAGTCCGGCCTCCCGGTGGACGCTCGAGAAGAACTCCCTGGCCGGGGGCCCGAGCCTGCCTCCCAGCCGGTTGTGGCAGGAGAAGCAGCTGTTGGCGGCTTCTTCGGCCGCAGGCAGAGATCCGGGAAACGCCAGAAACCCCGCGACGAGGACGGCCAGAGAGAACCTTCGGAAGGTCCGGGCCGTTTCCCGCACCGTGGTCACGACAAGTATCCCCAAATCGTCATGGCGAGGAAGGAGAAGACCGTCGCGATGCCGATCCGGACGGCCATGGGGCGTTTCGAGGGATGGCGTTCCGGGTTGCGGTCCCAGAAGGGCAGGAACCAGACCACCATCGCCCCGAGTCCCTGGGCCAGCACGCCCAGGACCTTGGGCGCCCACTGCCCCAGGAACGACAGTTTTTCGGCCACCTTGAGGAACTGGTGGGCGGCCAGGAAGTACCACTCGGGCTTGACGTGCTCGGGGGTGTCGAAGGGATCGGCCTTGGGCGGCATCGGCGCCGGCGCCAGGGAGGAGAGCAGGATGAGGATCGCGAAGAGGATCGCGACCTGGATCAGCTGGCGAAGGATGTGATGGGGAAAGAACGGCTCGCTCCCGTACTTCCTGTATGCCTCGATGTTCTCGTATGCCATGGCTTTTGTTCTCCTAAAGCGGCTCCGCGATCCCCTGCCGCCGGATCATCAGGAAATGCAGGACCAGGAACAGGATCATCAAGCCGGGGAGGATCACCACGTGGAAGGCGAAGAACCTTGTCAGGGCGAGCTGCCCGACCACATTTCCCCCGCGCACGAAGTATTTGAGCGTGTCCCCGACGACGGGAATCGCGGACATGATGTCCGTGCCCACCGTGGTGGACCAGTAGGACACCTGGTTCCACGGCAGGAGGTATCCCGAAAAGCTGAAAGCAAGGGTGAAGACCAGGAGGAGGACCCCGTTGACCCAGGTGACGTCCCGGGGCGGGCGGTAGGCGGCCGTGAAGAAGACCCGCATCATGTGCAGCAGGACGGTCACGATCATGAGGTTGGCGCCCCACCGGTGGATCCCGCGGATCAGCCACCCGTAAGGGACCTGGTTCGTGATGTCGACGACGCTCCGGTAGGCGTCCGCCGTGGTCGGCCGGTAGTACATCAGGAGGAGGATCCCCGTGGCGGCCATGAAGAGGTACAGGAGGAAAGAGATCCCCCCCAGGCACGCCAGGAGGTTGTTCTCGAGCCGGGTGCGGTAGTACCACACCGGCTTCTCGAACTGCTTCTTCATCCCCTCCCGGAAGGAGAGGCGCTCGTCGAGGGCGCCGTACAGGAACCCCACCAGCGAGAAGAGGTTGAACATCTCCGTGAAGACGGTGCGCTTCTCGAAATCCTGGCGGGCTCCGCTCGCCTCTTCCTTCTGCCGCTCTTCCGTCTTTTTCCGCTCTTCCGTCAT
>JACRIV010000048.1 GCA_016220005.1 Deltaproteobacteria bacterium | reverse complement strand
ACGATGTCGTGGAAGGGGTCCCGCCTCCGCCCTTTTTCGAGGCGGCGGATCCCCAGGGATTCCAGCTCGGCCTCCACCTCGGCCACGGGCCGGTGCCGCAGCTTTCCTCCCAGGACGCTCGTCACGGCGCAGAACGAGCACCGGTGCGGGCAGCCGCGGGTCGTCTGGACGAAGTAGACGTTGATGTTCTCGAAGCGTTTCGTGCGGGAGATCCGGACGAGGTCCCTCCGGGGGAGAGGCAGGTCCGTAAGGCAGGGGAAGGCGTCGGCCCGGTAGCGCTCCTTGAGCCTTCCCGCCATGGCGTCGGCGACGATCCCCGCCCAAAGGGTCTCGGCCTCCCCGATGCAGACGCTGTCCGCGTGCATAAGTGCCTCGCCGGGGAGCACCGTCGGGTGATACCCGCCCATGATGACCGGCACGCCCTGCCTCCGGAAGCGGTCCGCGATGCGGTAGGCCTTCGGCGCCAGCGGCGTCATCGCCGTGACGCCGACGAGATCGTAGCCTTCGGCGTCGGGAACCGCCTCGAACTTCTCGTCCACGATGCGGACTTCCGCCTCTTCCGGCGTATAGGCCGCAAGCGTCGGCAGGCTCAGGTGGGGGAACTTGAAGTAGAAGTCCTCACCCAGGATCGCCTTGTCGACGGGGGACACGAGGAGGATCCTGAAGGCGTCTCTTCGGCCGTTGCCCTGTTCCATGGTCGCTGTCTCCCTGCCCAAGGTCCCTGCCCGCTCCGCTCAAAGGGTGGGCGGAAGGTTCCCGATCGATCCCTTGCGGAGGATGTTATAGGCGAAATAGTGCATCTTCCGGACCGGCATCTTCGACAGGCGCCGGAAGATGGAGCTCCAGGCGACGAACTCCTTCCGGGACCAGTAGAAGCCTTCCCACAGCTCCTCGGGGGTCATCCGCTTGGGACGTATCACCACCCTCGTCTGATTATAGAGGTCCCAGTCGTAAGTCAATATCCGGTCCTGGGACCGGAGCTCCTTGAAAACGGGGGTGCCGGGATACGGGGTCAGCAGCGCGAAGGTTGCGCTCGCAAGCCCCAGTTTCTGGGCCCAGCGGACGGACCGCTCGAACACACCCGGGTCGTCGTCGTCGAAACCGAACACGAACGACCCCTCGAGGCCGATGCCGTGGTCCTGGATCTTTTTCACGCAGTCTTCGACCGAGGAGATCGACTTGTACTTCGAAAGCCCCTTCCTGTTTTCCGGCCGCAGGGAATCGAAGCCCGCGAAGAGCCCGATGCAGCCGCTGTCCCGGGCAAGCGCAAGGAGTTCGTCGTCCTCCGCGATCAGGAGCGACGCCTGGGACGCCCACTTCTTTTTCAGGGGAATGAGCGCCCGGAAGAGCTCCCTGCAATAGGACGCGCTGCCGTTGATGTTGTCGTCCATGAACAGGAAGAAATCTCCCTCCATCGACGCGATGTCCGAGATGACGTCGTTAATCGGGCGGGATCGGTACTTCTTCCCGAAGAAGCGGGGCGTGCTGCAGAACGGGCAATCCCAGGGACATCCCCGGGTGGTCTGGAGGAGGTTCCGGGTAAGGTACCGTTTCCCGGCGATCAGGTCCCGCCGGGGGGAGGGATACTCGGCCATTGAAGCCTCGGAGCCTCCGCGATAGAGCGGCTTCAAGCCGCCGGCTTCGAAATCGGAGAGCAGGGTCCGAAAGACCGGCTCCGCCTCCCCGATGACGACGGAGGCGGCGTGTTCCAGCGCCTCCTCGGGGAGGGTCGAGGGGTGCAGTCCTCCCAGCACCGCCGGAATCCCCTTTTCGCGCGCCATTCCCGCGATCTCGTAGGCCCGGCTGGCCTGGTAGGTCATGGCGGTGATCCCGACCAGGTCCGCCCCGAACCCGGGCGGGAGCTCTTCGATGTTCTCGTCGATGATTTCCACCTTCCAGTTTGCCGGCACGAGGGCCGCAAGCTGGAGCAGGCTTAAAGGCGGGATCTGGAACCGCCGGATCCAGTTGCTCTTTCTTTTGATGGGATTGATCAGCAGCAGCGTCGGCATGGCCCGACCCTTCGCCTT
>JACRIV010000049.1 GCA_016220005.1 Deltaproteobacteria bacterium | reverse complement strand
TAGCATCCCTTCGTATTTCGCAAGGTCGGCCGACTCGCCCCCGTCGGGGAAGCCGGCTGCCCGCCCGGAGGAAACCCTTGAGTTACTCCCCCCGGAAGGCCGGCGGCCGTTTCGCAAGGAACGCCCGGACTCCCTCCCGGAAATCGTTCGTGCGGGAGGACGAGGCGATCCGCTGGCGTTCCTCCTCCATCTGCGTTTCGAGCGGCTGGAGCAGGCGCGATCACGGGGAAGAGAGGGTGTCGTCCGGCCACTCGGATTACGACTACCTGGAGTGGATCGCCCGCCTCACTTCGCACATCCCCGATCGGGGAACCCAACTCGTCCATTACTACGGGGCCTACTCGAATGCTCATCGTGGGATCGCTCACAGACGCGAGGCTTTCCTCGAGGTCCCGCCGGAGGACGAGCCGTCCGATTCCGGCTCCGGCTCGCCGGGTAGGATTTACCCGGACCGCCGGGAGGTTTGCTCCGCAGGCGCTGCTCATCGTTCCACGGAGGTCTTGAGCCGGCCGAGGACCTCGTCCCACTGGCTCGAGATCCGCTCCAGGCAACGGCGGGCCTCGGCGACCTGCCGCAGCTCGAGCTCCCAGACGCTCTCCCGGCCGTGGCGGATGCCTCGAACGACGCCGGCATGGGCGAGCACGCGCAGGTGCTTCGCGATGGCCTGGCGGGTGACGCCCGATCCGGCGGTGAGGCGCACAATCGACAGGGGCCCGTCCGCACACAGACGGGCGACCAGCCGAAGACGGGTCTCGTCCCCGAGCGCCGCAAAGAGGGGCGCGGGGCCTATCGGCCCCGCCCCTCTCGGTCTGACGCTAGGCCGCCTTGCGGACATACCGCTCGATCGACTCCATCTGACCGGCCCACCCTTGCTCGTTCTCCCGGTACGCCTCCGCACGGCGCGGGAGCGGGATCCGATCGAAGCCGGACTCCACGACCGTGAGCATCGTGCCGTCCGCGGACTCCTCGAGCTCGAAAACGACAAGGGTCGTGGGTTCGGTCGAGTAGTCCATGCCGGGGTCGATCGGGCAGGGGTGCCAGCGCCAGGAGAACAGCCGCTCGGGCTCCATCCGCTCGATGGTGATATCGAACGTCACGTGCTCGTAGCCCTTGTGGAGGACCTCCCCTCGCACTTGGGCTCCGGGAGCGAAAGCGCCGGCCAGTTTGACGCCGAACCAGTTTCCGAACTCCTCCGCGTCGGTGAGCGCCCGCCAGACTCGCGAGCGGGGCGCTCGCAGCAGGATCTTCTTCTCTATGCGATCGGTATTCGTCGCGCTCATGTTCATCCTCCTGGCCGTACGTCAGGTACGGCCCATAAAAAAAATTATACGCAACCATATGGTTGCATGTCAAGCGCCCCCGGAAGATCGCGCGCCCCAATGGGAACGGAAACGGCCGGTGTCGAAAGGCGGTGTGTTGAAAGGCGGTGTTGAAAGCCGGTATTCGGCGTTATATCGTAATCGGGATCGCGCGCCGTCGGTCGCGACGGGTACGGTGGGCGTCGTCGGCATCCCGGGCGACACGATCGCCATGCTCGACAACCGTCTCTTCATCAACGGGGAACCGCTTCGACACAACGAAATCGATCCCAACGCCGTCGACAATACGGAAGCCGGCCGAAGAGCCGGTTCCCTGTGCTCTGTCGAGAACCTCGACGGGGTCAGGCATCTCGTCATGTTGACCCCTGCGCGACCGTCCTTGAGATCGTTCGGGCCGGTGAAGATTCCCGGAGGTCGGTACTTCATGATGGGCGATAACCGGGACAACAACGCCGACTCCCGGTTCTTCGGCTTCGTTGAACGGAATCTTATCGTCGGCCGGGCCGTCGGCGTGTTCATCTCATTGAGGCCGGACGAGCATTATCTGCCGCGTTGGCGGCGTTTCTTCAAAAGCCTGTCTTAGAGGCGGCTCACCTGCGGGCCGGCTTGAACAGCTCGATCTTGTTTCTTCACGACGAGGAACAACGGGGACCACAGACCGGATGTTTCGGAAGGAGCCTACAGTCCCTTACGAGGAACGGGAGACGGTCCGGAGGCGAATCCTTGCCCTCCTGGAGGAGGGGCCCTGCACCGCGAAGGAGATCTCCTACGCCGTCCGGAAACCGGAAAAGGAGGTCGGGGATCACCTGGTGCACCTTCGGAAGAGTCTCCACGCCGAGGGGCGCCGGTTGGCGCAGATTCCGGCGGAATGCCGGGCGTGCGGCTTCGTTTTCCGGAAACGAGATCGGCTCACGTCGCCGGGGCGGTGTCCCGTCTGCAAGGGGGAGTCGATCTCCGATCCGTCGTTCCGCGTCGAAGGCGGATAGGCCAGCATCGCTTGCTTGTTGCGGAATGCAAGGCCCGCGATTCTCTCACCCTTCGGCCGGCTGAACGGTTTCCGGCTTCATGAGCGCCCAGCGCACCGGCTACCTCCCTTCCCCTCTCCGGGTGCGCAACTGCGCGGGGGTTCCCCAGTCGAGCGCTCCCATCCGCCAGAGGTAGGCAAGCGCGGCGACCAGGATCGCAATGACGACGAGCGCTTCGATGTAGCGGGCCCGGCCCAGCTCGGGGACCGCCACCGCCCAGGCGAAGAGGAACACGGCCTCCAGGTCGAAGATCACGAAAAACACGGCAACGAGGTAGAACTTTACGGAGAGCCGGACCCGGGCGGATCCCTCGGAAACGATGCCCGATTCATAAGCGCACGGCCTTCGGCGGGCCGAAAACAGCAGGGGGGAACCCCCGGTCGGCGGAAAAGGGAATCATAATATAAGAAAGCAAATGACCGCGACGGATCGGGAGGAGACGGGGAATGGCTCTGCTTAAGGAGTTCATTCGGATTTCGGACACGATCTGGGAGATACCAGTTGACGAACGTCGCGACGCTCCCCGGCATCGTGGGGTATGCCTACTGCATGCCCGACGGCCACTGGGGGTATGGATTCCCGATCGGCGGCCTCGCGGCGATGGACCCCGATTCCGGGGTGATATCCCCCGGGGGGATCGGTTTCGACGTCAACTGCGGCATGCGCCTTTGCCTCACGAACCTGACCTTCGCGGAGGTGCGGCCAAGAGGCATTGGCGGGGGCGCGAGCTCCAGCAGGACATGGAGGCCCGGGGGATCTACGTGCGGACCGCCACCTGGTCCGGGCTGGCCGAGGAGGCGGGCCCCGCCTACAAGGATATCGACGAGGTGATCGGGGCCACGGAGCTGGCGGGGATCAGCCGGCGCGTCGCCAAGCTGCTGCCGGTCGGCAACGTGAAGGGGTGAGCGGGTGGGGCCAAGGGGTTCCTCCGGTTCCACGACGGGAGCCGCCTATTCAACTACGTCGCGGGGCGCGTCGAGTTCGAAGAGTTCCCCGCGGAGGGGACGCAGCTGGTCTTCATCGGCCCCTCGGTGGAAAGGGACCGCGACGCCATCCTGGGGCTCCTCCGGGGCTGCGAGATCTAAGTGCCCTAGATGCCCTACCGGTATCTCGAGGATGTCGCCACGGCGGACGTGGCCTTCGAGGCGTGGGGAGGGACGCCGGAGGAGATGCTCGTCGCAGCGGCCGACGCGACGATGAACGTCATGGTGGACGACATCGATGCGATCGAACCCCGGGAGAGCCGCCGGATCGCGCTTGCCTCCGATGCCGCCGACATGCTCCTGTTCGAACTCCTCCAGGAGCTGATCTACTACAAGGACGCCGAACGGCTCCTGCTGCGGGTTCGCGACCTCCGGTTCGAGGAGAAGGACGGGGCGTATCGCCTCCAGGCGGAGGCGCGCGGGGAGACGATAGACCCCGGAAGGCACCCGCTGAACGCGGACGTCAAGGCGGTCACCCTGCACCGGGTCGCCGTGGAACGGACCCCGGCCGGGTGGCGCGCCGCCGTCATCCTCGACATCTGACCCGGCGTGACAGGTCAGCCGGCCAGCAGGCTGACGGGGTTCTCCAGCATTTTCTTGAACTCCTGCATGAAGCGGCCGGCCTGCGCGCCGTCGGCCACGCGATGGTCCACCGACAACGTGGCTTTCATGAGCGCGGCGATCCTTATCTCGCCGCCCACAGCAGCCGGGCGCCGGGTCACGGCCCCCACCGCAAGGATGGCCGCCTCCGGCGGGTTGATGATGGCGATGAATTCGTCGACGTCGAACATTCCGAGGTTCGAAACGGTAAACGTGCCGCCCCCCAAGTCGTCGGAGCGCAGCTTGTTCGTGCGCGCGCGCTCGGTCATGGCCCTGGACTCGGCCGCAATCCTTTTCAGTGTTTTTCTGTCGGCGTCGCGGAGGACCGGCGGGATGAGCCCGTCTTCCAGCGCCACCGCGATGCCGATGTTGACCTGGGAGTGCGTTTCAAGGGCGCCGTCGCGATAGGATGCGTTCAAGCCGGGAAACCGGGCGAGCGTCCTGCCCGCGGCCGCGACGATCAGGTCGTTGACGGAAATCCTTTCCGCCTCCGGAGAAAGACTGTTCAACTGCTCGCGCATCTTCATCGCTTCGTCCATGTTGATTTCGACGGTGACGTAGAAGTGCGGCGCCCTCGTCTTGCTCTCGGTCATCCGCCGCGCGATCGTCTGCCGCATCCGGCTGAGGGGCACGGTCGCGCCGGGAGGAGGGCCGGCCGTGACGCCGGGCGGCGCCGGCTCAGGCCTGGCCGCGATCGCCGCTTGAACGTCGCGTTCCAACACACGGCCGCCGGGGCCGGTGCCCCTGATCCGGGACAGATCGAGCCCGGCTTCCTCGGCCATCCTCCGCGCGACGGGAGACGCTTTGACCCGCGCCTCGGGCGGGGCGGCTCCCTCGCCGGCCTCGGCGATGACGCCCATCACCGTGCCGACCGGCACCGTCTGACCGGCCTGGACAATGATCCTCGCCAGGATCCCCGAGGCGGCCGCCTCGATCTCCACGGTGGCCTTTTCCGTTTCGATTTCGGCGATGGCCTGGCCTTTCTCCACCCGCTCGCCTTCGTTCTTCAGCCAGCGCGAAAGCCGTCCCTCGGTCATGTCGAAGCCTAAAGAGGGCATGATGACGTTGGTGGCCATGCGGGAATTATATGCAGAAATCCGCGCGACCGGCGGGAAATTTACGCCACCATGTCCCTGACTTTTTCGGCGACCGACTTCTCGTCGGGAAACATGAGCTCTTCCAGGTTCTTGGCATACGGCATGGGCACGTCGACCTGGCCCATGCGCTCGACCGGGGCGTCGAGGGACTCGAACCGGTCGCGGCCGATGCGCGCCGCGATCTCCGCGCCCATCCCGCACGTCGTCCAGTCCTCCTCGACGATGACCGCCCGGTGCGTCTTTTCCACCGAAGCGTACACCGGCGCCATGTCGAGGGGCCGCAGCGTGCGCAGGTCGATCACCTCGCATTCGATGCCGGCCGTCGCGAGTTCCTCGGCCGCGCCCAGCGCCACGTGCAGCATCCTGGAATAGGAGACGATCGTGACGTCCCGTCCGGGGCGTTTGACGTCCGATACGCCGATCGGCAAGGTGTACTCTTCGTCCGGCACCTCCCCCTTGACGCCGTACAGCCGCGCATGCTCGATGAACATGACCGGGTTGTCGGATCGGATCGCGGTCTTGAGCAGGCCCTTGGCGTCGTAAGGGGTCCCCGGCATCACTACGATCAAGCCGGGCAGGTGGGCGAACCAGGCTTCGAAGCTCTGCGAGTGGGTCGCCGCAAGCTGCCCCCAGCCGGCCGGCGCGCGGATGACGAGCGGCACCCTCACCTGGCTCCCGAACATGTAATGGATCTTCGCCGCATTGTTGACGATCTGGTCCATCGCCACCAGGGCGAAGTTGATCGTCATGAGTTCCGCGACCGGGCGCAGGCCGCCCATCGCCGCCCCGACGGCGGTGCCGACGATCGCTTCCTCCGCGATCGGCGTGTCGAGGATCCGCTTGTCGCCGAACTCGCTGTAAAACCCCCGTGTGACCGCGTAGGTGCCCCCCCACACGCCCACCTCTTCCCCCATGATCAGGACGCGTTCGTCGCGGAGCATTTCTTCCCGCAGCGCCTCCCGGATGGCATCTCGATAGGTCTTCTGGGACACGGCTCACCTATTCTGAAACGAGCACGTCGCTGCACAACTCGCTCGGATCGGGCGCAGGGCTGTTCTCGGCGAACCGGACCGCCTCCTCCACCTCGGCTTCGACCTCGTCCCTGATCTTCTCCAGATCGGTTTTCGCCGCCAGGCCGCTCGTAAGAACAGTGCGCCGCCAGCGCACGATCGGATCGCGCGCCTTCGCCTCTTCCACTTCTTCCTTGGTGCGGTAACGCTGCGGATCTCCCATCGAGTGGCCGCGAAAGCGGTACGTCATCGCCTCGATCAGCTGCGGACCGCCGCCGGCCCGCGACCGTTCGACCATCCGGTGCACGGCGTCTCTCACGGCGAGGACGTCGTTCCCGTCTATCTGCTCCGCCGGAATGTCGAAGGCGCACGCCTTCTTATAGACATCGCTGACCGCGGACACGCGTTCGAAGGCGGTTCCCATTCCGTAACGGTTGTTTTCGACGATGGCGACCAGCGCCAGTTTCCACACCGCGGCCAGGTTGAGGCCGGCGAAAAACGTGCCGATGTTGGTCGCACCCTCGCCGAAGAAACAGGCGACGACGTGCGGAAGCTTCCGGTATTGATTGGCCAGCGCCAGGCCGGTGGCCAGCGGGATGTGTCCGCCGACGATGGCGTAACCGCCCCAGACATGCCGTTTGACGTCCGCCATGTGCATCGAGCCGCCTTTGCCTTTCGAAAGGCCGGTGGCCTTCCCGTAGAGCTCCGCCATCACCCGCTTCGGCTCGACGCCGCGCGCCAGGACGTAGCCGTGGTCCCGGTAATGGGTGATCACGTCGTCGTCCGGCCGCAGAGCGGCCATCGCGCCGACCGCGACGGCCTCCTCTCCGATGTAGAGATGCAGGAATCCGCCGATCTTGCCCTGGCCGTACGCCTCTTCCGCCCGTTCCTCGAAACGGCGGATCAGGCTCATCTTCTTGAACCAGTCGAGCGCTTCCGCACCAGTCACATCGATCCCGGCCGTATCCGAAGCGGAAACGCGCGAAGGCGAAGTCGCCGCCATGAAATCCCTCCGTTATTAAGATGCCGTTTTCACGCTTTTTTTTCGCGCGGTCCCTGGTTGGGGCCTTTACCCCCCCAAGCGCTTCACAGGCGGGGAATCAGGCCGGCCACCGCTGCCTGGATCAGCCGCAAGAGCGGGGCGTACGAGAACTCGATGCGGGGATCGACCTGTACGTTATCGGAAAAATCATTGGCCACGCGAACGTAACGACGACCGAGAGATTCGGACACCTTGTGAAGGGAAGGGGCAAGGAGGCGGCCATCACGGCAAATAGGCAACTACCGGATAAATCTGGTCGGGACGGCCGGATTCGACCGGCTCGCGCAAGCACATCCGTGTGCTTGCTCCGCCGGCGGCCGCGGTGCCTGGCGCGGCCATCCCTGGCCGCTTTTCCTCCTATTCGTCGGCGGCACCTTGGGTTCGAATCCGTCGGACCCGCGTGGGTAAAAATTGGTCGGGACGGCCGGATTCGAACCGGCGGCCCTCTGCTCCCAAAGCAGATGCGCTACCAGGCTGCGCTACGTCCCGACGCGGTATGTAACTCGCAAATTATAGGGAAACCCGCCCCCGCGGGCAAACAGTCCCGCGAGGCCAAGGATGGCCGAGTGCCGCGAAGCCTACCCCAGCATTCCCTGGTTCCGAAGGTCGGCGATGAGCGCCCGGATCGCCTGGCCCCGGTGGCTGATCCGGTTCTTCTCCTCGGCCGGCAGCTCGGCCATCGT
>JACRIV010000046.1 GCA_016220005.1 Deltaproteobacteria bacterium | reverse complement strand
CGACAGGGGGATCCCCTTCACGATTCCCATGTCGAAGGAGGATTTGCCGCCGGCCCCCGCAACCAGCTCCACGTTGACCTTGTCGCCCCCGACGAGCTTCCCCGAGATCCCGGCGACCTTGAAAGAGTCGTCGGTGACGGATTTTATGGTGGAGATGGCCCCATCCATCTCCGAAGGAGACAGGCTCTTGTCGTGGATGGCGACGCGCGTGACGGAAGAGGAGGCCAGGAGATGCGTCCCGCGGTCGTCCGATCCGACCCGGAACGAAGCCGCTGAGGAGATCATGCCCGCAACGGAGTCGGTCGCGGCCTCGGGAACAGGCTTCAACGGGCTTTTCCTGTAGGAGTACGCGGACAACTTCCTGCCGCCGGCATAGAAGCCGCTTACCGAAGGGGTCGCCCGGTTCCACAGGATGGCCAGATGGATCGTCTCCCCGGGGGGGACGAGCCTTCCGAGGGAAACGTAGTCGCCGACGGGGCTCGCCCCTTCCGGGTTCGCCTCGACCCACAAAACGCTTTCCTCTTTTCCGGTAACGTTGAACCTGCGGATAAAATAAAGGGAAAGAAGCCCTTTCTTCGACGGCGCCTCGAACACGCAGACCGCCTCGGAAGCCTTGCCGGCGGACTCCCCTGCCTTGACGGCAAGCTCGATTGTCCCCTCTTTTAATGCGCCGTTGTCAGCGGGTAGCGCGTACCGGATATGATCGCCCGGGGAGACGGCTTTCCAGGCCTTCCCTTTCCCCTCGGGATGAACCTGCCCCCCCGTAAGGCTCCGCACTTCGTCCGGAAGGATGCCCCCGAATTCGTCAACCAGTAGCGGCTTGGCGAAGGCCGCCACGCCTGAGGTCATCGAGAGGGCACAGCAGGCAGCTAGGATTACTGCAGCTTTCTTCATCGTTTTGCTCCGCGTTTCCATCTTCTGTTTATGTATACGCCTGCTGTTCCCGGGATGTTATCGACTTCTTGTCACGGCCACCCGGTGATGATGTTCCAGCCGCCCTTCGCAGGCTTGTTTTCCTTCCTCTGGTTGTGGCAGTGCATCGGACGCTCGTTCGGTGCGTAGCCCCCCGCGCCGCCCGAGTTCCTGTCCGCGATCGCGTTTCCGAACTGGAACCCGGTCCCCGCATAGTTGCTGTCCACGCTCCCGTGCTTGTTCTTGGCCGTCAGGGCCGTGTTGTCCGTCCCGACGTCCAGGCAGTTGGTCTTCATCAGCCGGGGCAGGCGGGACACGTGCGGCGTGTGGCACTTCGCGCAGGAATACCGGTGGAACGTCGCCTGGACAAACCCGTCGTTCTGCTGCCCCCCGTAGACCGCCTTTCCCGGCCCGAAGTTCGTGTCGGTTTGCGGGGCCCAGCCCGGCGTATGCATCGTCGTTCCCGGGTTGACGGACCAGCGGTATCCGGAGGGGGCGGCCGTATAGGAACTGATGGCGCGCACCCTTTGTCCGCCGCCGCCGTTCTCGGTCATGATGTGCTGCAGGGTCAAATAGTACTTGAAGATGTCCTGGGCCGTGGCGACGCCGTCCCAGCCTTTCACGGTCCGGTGGACCGTGATGGCGTTGCCCGGCTCGGAAACCGACCGGTACGATCCCTTGTTCCCCCAGATGAAGGTGTAGGGCCCGTTGTTCGAGGAGACGGTGCCGATCGCCGCGGTCCCTCCCGTCTTCGGGTGGCAGTTCATGCAGAGCCCCGCGAACTGGTTGTCGGTCTGGGTCATGTAGTTCGACGTGATGGTGGTTCCCGACCAGGGGTAGAAATTCAGATTGTTGATCTGCGAGTTTCCGAAGGTATTTTCGTCGATGAAATACCCGTCGTACCCTGTGCCTCCCTTCCCGTAGGTCGACGAGGAGATGCCGGTCCCGTAGCCGCCGCCGACTCTCGGGGGCTGGTTGTACAGGAAGGCCGGGGTCTGCCTCGGCCCGCTGTAGACCACGTTCGCGTTCGACGGGGAGTTCGTGTTCGGATCCTTGTAGGTCCCTCCCACCTGGCTCCCTGCACGGTCTTCCTTATACGGGGAGGTCATCCAGGTCCCCTTCAATGCGGGAATCATGTAATCGTAGTACGTCTTGGATGTGTCCACACCGTGCGGGTCGTGGCACTTGGTGCACAGTCCGAGGATCTTGTCCGCGGGCGTCGTTTTCATGGAAATGGCCGCGCCGCTTGCTGACGTCGTGCTTGCCCCGAAATGGCCGCCCAGCAACGTCTTGCTTTTATAGGCGAAGCTCCCCGACCACGTCGCGGTGCTCCCCCACCGTCCCGCGTCGTAATACGACTGGACCGCTTGCGAGGCGGTGCCGAAGTTGCTGTACTTCTTCGGAGCGCCGGCGTTGTCGCCCAGGTGGCAGTCGAAGCACAGGGCGGCCTGGGCGCTGTACAGGTTTCCGGCCGTGGTGCTCGCCGTCGGCGTGTACGTCGAGGTGTTCTTCAGCAGGCCGCCGTTCCCCGGCGCGGTGGTCGCCGCCGTGTAGCTCGTCGCAGGACTGATGTAGGAAGTGCTGCCGGAGACCTGTGAGCCGTGGGAATTGTGGCAGTCTAAACAGGCCACGTTGGTCGCACCGGTGCGGGCGGTCGTTCCGCTGGACGCCCCGAACCGGTCCGTCCAGAGGCCGGTCGTCGCGAACCCGCCGTGGTTGTTCGCCAGGTTCCCGTGCGGGGAGAACGCCTTGTTGATGAGGTCCGCCGGGACGGCGTTGTTCGTGCTGGAGCTCACCTTCCCGAACGGTGTGACGTTCGTCCCCACGGTGCTTCCGACGTTGGTGTACTTCTTGTCGATATTGACGTTGTCCCAGGCATAGTTTCTGGGCGTCCTCAGGTCGTTGTTGTCCGTGCTGAACGGCGTAGCCGCCGCGTTTGTCGCGTTGTGGCACGACAGGCAATGCGCGTTCGCCTTCAGCAGGTTGTCGGAAAGGTTCGTAAGGGAAACCGATGTCCCCCTCGCCGGATAGGTGGTATAGACCACGAGGTCCACCACCCCGTTCTTGTGGTATGTATTGTTGATCGTGTTGTCCGCCACGTTTCCTTCCATGTGGCACTGCACGCACGTCCCCGTCCCCACGGTCGTGTTATCCACGTTCTGGCTGTGGTGGGAGACGTAGCCGAATTCCGGCTTGATGGGACGGCGCGTGTTTTGCGTCGACGCGTGGCACAGCGTGCAGGGACCGCTGCCCGCGCCCGGGTTGTGCACGTTGTTCGTCGTGTTCCCCGAGTAGTCGCTCCCGTGGCACGCAAAGCACCCCGTCGCGTCCGCCGAGGCGTGCTGAGGAACCGTCCCCGGGATCTTCAGCTTGTTCCCGTAGGAGGCGT